>NZ_CP162023.1:3719481-4029438 GCF_041320275.1 Mumia sp. Pv4-285
TCCCGTTGACCGACAGCAGCTTCTCGATGCGGTCGGTGACCTGCTGCTTCGCCTCGACCGCCGCGGGGTGCGTCTCGTCGATCGGCTCGTACGGACCGTCGGCGAGGTAGTTCGCCAGCGTGTACGGGAGGACGAAGTAGCCGTCGGCCAGCCCCTGCATCAGCGCGCTCGCGCCGAGACGGTTGGCGCCGTGGTCGGAGAAGTTCGCCTCGCCGGTCACGAACAGGCCGGTGATCGAGCTCTGGAGGTCGTAGTCGACCCAGAGCCCGCCCATCGTGTAGTGCACCGCCGGGTAGATCCGCATCGGGGTCTCGTACGGGTTCTCACCGGTGATCTGGGCGTACATGTCGAAGAGGTTGCCGTACTTCGCCTCGACGGTGTCGCGTCCGAGTCGGGTGATCGCGTCGGCGAAGTCGAGGTAGACGCCGAGGCCGCCGGGGCCGACGCCGCGGCCCTCGTCGCAGACGTACTTCGCGGCGCGCGACGCGATGTCACGCGGCACGAGGTTGCCGAAGGCCGGGTACTGGCGCTCGAGGTAGTAGTCGCGCTCGTCCTCGGGGATCTGCGAGGCGGGACGGTCGTCGCCGGCCTTCTTGGGGACCCAGATGCGGCCGTCGTTGCGCAGTGACTCGCTCATCAGCGTCAGCTTCGACTGGTAGTCGCCGGAGACCGGGATGCAGGTCGGGTGGATCTGCGTGTAGCAGGGGTTGCCGAAGTAGGCCCCCTTGCGGTGCGCGCGCCAGTTGGCGGTGACGTTGCAGCCCATCGCGTTGGTCGACAGGAAGAAGACGTTGCCGTAGCCGCCGGTCGCCAGCACGACCGCGTCGGCGAAGTGGGACTCGATCTCGCCGGTCACCATGTCGCGGACGATCACGCCACGGGCGCGCCCGTCGGCGACGATCACCTCGAGCATCTCGTGGCGCGTGTGGTTGATGACGGTGCCGGCGGCGACCTGACGCTCGAGCGCCTGGTAGGCACCGATCAGCAGCTGCTGGCCCGTCTGGCCGCGGGCGTAGAACGTGCGGGAGACCTGCACGCCGCCGAACGAGCGGTTGTCGAGCAGGCCGCCGTACTCACGGGCGAACGGGACGCCCTGCGCGACGCACTGGTCGATGATCTCCACCGACACCTGCGCGAGACGGTAGACGTTGGACTCGCGGCTGCGGAAGTCGCCGCCTTTCACCGTGTCGTAGAACAGGCGGTAGATCGAGTCGCCGTCGTTGCGGTAGTTCTTGGCGGCGTTGATGCCACCCTGGGCCGCGATCGAGTGCGCACGGCGCGGGCTGTCCTGGTAGCAGAAGCTCGTGACGTGGTAGCCCGCCTCGCCGAGGGTCGCGGCGGCGGAAGCGCCTGCGAGGCCGGTGCCGACGATGATGACCTTGAGCTTGCGGCGGTTGGCCGGGTTGACGAGCTTGGCCTCGAAGCGGCGGGTGTCCCAGCGCTTCGTGACGTCGACGTCCGGTGCGCGGGTGTCCGCGACCGGGGCGCCGAGCTCGTAGATGTCGGTGAACTCGTCGGTGCGTGCTTGCGTGTTCACGGTCATGGGGTCAGCCCACCCATCCGAAGAGAATGGCGAACGGCGGGATCAGGAAGCCGATGGTGATGATTCCCGAGAGCGCGTACGCGAGGACGTTGAGGTTGCGGCGAGCCTTCTCGCTCGTGTTGGCGCCGAGGGTCATGCCCGCGGCCCAGACGCCGTGGCGGAGGTGGAAGCCCACCGCGAGCAGCGCGATCGTGTAGACGAGCACCATGTACCACTCGCCGAACGTGTTCATCACACGCTCGTACGGGCTCGCCGACGCACCGCCGGGGGCGATGTCGTTCGTCGTGAGGTTCAGCAGGTGGAAGATGACGAACAGGAAGATGATCACGCCGCCCCACCGCAGGGTGAACGACGCGTAGCTGCGCTGGAAGCCGCGCTTGTTCTGCTTCGTCTGGTAGCGCGAGCCGCGCCCGACGGCCTTGTGGTCGCGCATCGTCAGCACCACCGCGGCGTACACGTGGGCGATGATCGCCGCGAGCAGCACCACGCGGATGATCCACAGCAGGCCCTCCTCCGGGAGCAGCGGCTCGCCGATGGTCCGGAGGTGGTGCGAGTACTCGTCGAAGGCACGCTGGCCGCTGAAGACCTTGAGGTTGCCGTACATGTGAAGCAGGAGGTAGCCGACCATGATCAGGCCGCTGACCGCCATGAGCGCCTTGAGCGCAACGGTGGAACGACGTGCGCCCACCCGCTTGGTCATCTGAGTTGTCGCCACTCCGCCACGATAGGACGCGATGGCGGGACTGCGCTAAGTCATACTGAGGCTTACTTTCATAGCCAAATGGCATGACACACTGGAGAACGTGCAGATCCAGCAGCTCACCTACTTCGTCGCCGTCGCCCGCACGCGGCACTTCACGCAGGCCGCCGAGGACTGCGGAGTCTCGCAGCCGAGCCTGTCCAAGCAGATCCGCGTCCTCGAGAACTCGCTCGGCACGGCGCTGTTCGAACGCGAGCGTGGAGACGTACGCCTGACCCCTGCCGGTGAGGCGCTCCTCCCCCACGCGCAAGAGATCCTCATCGAGGTCGACGAGGGACTGCGGGCCGTCCGTGAGGTGGCGGGGCTCCAGCGCGGACGGGTCCGCGTCGGCGCGACACCGTCGATGTGGGACGGGCTCATGGCCGATGCGCTCATCGCGTTCCGTGCGGCGTACCCCGGGATCGAGCTGGAGGTCACCGAGGGCGGGTCGCGCACGCTCACCCGTTCGCTCGGCCGCGGCGACCTCGACCTCGCGCTCGTGATCGTGCCGCTGCGCACCGACGACCCCGACCTCGTCGCGACGCCGCTGCTGCGGGAGCGCCTGGTGGTCGCCAGTCCGGGAAACGGTCCCGGCCTCGGTGACCAGCCGCTCGCCGTCCGCGACCTCGAGAACGTCCCGCTCGTGATGTTCCGGGAGGGCTACGACCTGCGCGACACGACGATGAACGCCTGCCTCGACGCCGGCTTCGAGCCCACCGTGGCGATCGAGGGCGGCGAGATGAACGCCGTGCTGCGGTTCGTCGAGGCGGGCCTCGGTCACGCCGTGGTCCCGAGCATGGTGCTCACGTCGCGGCCCTCGCTGCGCGCCACCCCGATCGGAGAGCCGGCGCTGACGCGGACGATCGCGCTCGCTCACCGCCGTACGCAGGCGCTGCCGCTGGCGTCGCGCACGTTCCGCGACGTGCTCGTGGACCACCTGCGCGGACTTGCCGCGGACGAGCTCGGCGTCGACGTCGATCTCGTCGAGTGACCCCGGCGTTCGGGGTGTTCCCACCCCGAAGCCCGCGATCCCACCCTCCAGCTGAGGTGGGATCCCCGTGTACCGGGTGCGAGCACCCCAAACGCGGTGCGTCAGCTCGAGACCGGACGCACCACGTCGTCGGGGATCGTCGGGTGGTTCGCGCCGGAGACCACCACGACCACCGTCTCGCCGTCGCGCACGTCCACCAGCCCCGCGAGAACCGCGGCGAGCGCGGTGACGCCGCCAGGCTCGGCGAGCAGACGGCACTGCTCCCAGAGCACGCGCCGGGCGGCGAGGATCTGGTCGTCGCTGACCAGCAGCGGCGCAGCACCGAGCTCCCGCGCGACGGCGTACGCGTGGTCGCCGACCCGTGCCGCACCGAGCGAGTCGGCCGCGGCACCCGACACCTCGATGTCGACGGGGCCGCCCGCGTCCAGGGCCGACGCCAGCGACGGGCACCGCTGCGGCTCCACCGGGATCACGGGGACGCGGTCGCGCAGCGCGAGGGCCGTTCCGCTGTAGAGCCCGCCGCCACCGCACGGGACCAGCACCCGGCGGGCGTACGGCGCCTGGTCGCCGATCTCGATGCCCACCCCGGCCGCGCCGGCGACGATCGTGGCGGCGTCGTAGGCGTGGATCGCGACGACCTCGCGCCCCTCCGCCCACCGGCGGGAGGCGTCGTACGCCGCGGCGTAGTATCCGTCGACCACGTGCGCCGTCGCGCCGTACGCCTCGATCCGCCGCACCTTCTCCGGCGGGGACGTCGCCGGGACGAAGACGTCCGCCTCGATCCCGGAGATCCCGCACGCCCAGGCGACGGCGGCACCGTGGTTGCCGCCCGACGCGGCGACCGCGCCCGTCGTCCCCTCGGGCATCCTCAGCACCGTGTTGAGTGCGCCGCGCGCCTTGAACGAGCCGGTGTGCTGAAGCATCTCCAGCTTCAGCAGGATGCGTCCGGCGACACCGAGGTCGCCGCCGGCGACCTCCACGACGGGCGTCCGTCGCACCATCGGCCGCAGCAGCGTGTACGCGGCCTCCAGGTCGTCGTACGCCGGGAGCGCAGTGGTCACGTCTCCTCCTTGTGCTTCTCGTACCGGCCCCAAACCCACGCGCCGAGCGCCGCCCCGGCGAGCACCAGCATCGCCCGCGACGTCGTCACCGCGTCGTCACGCTGGGCCTGCAGCGCCGGCAGCGCGGGCAGTCCGGGTGGCGAGGCCGAGCTCGCGCCGACGACCGGGACGACGTGGGGTACGACGACGGTCGCCCGCCGCCGCGAGGCCGCCGTCGTCACGGCCCAGGACGCGCCGTAGATCGTCAGCTGCGCGAAGTAGTAGATCCAGACCAGCAGCGTCACCGACAACGCAAGGGACGCGAGGGCCCCTCCGGCCGCGATGCCGAGGAGGAACGACGCGAGCTGCTTCACGATCTCGAACCCGATCGCCGCCAGCAGTGCGCCCGACCAGCGCGCCCGCGACGGCACGTCGGTGTGCGGCAGGAAGGTGTAGAGCACCCAGAACAGCAACGTGCCGGTGGCGACACCGACCACCACGCTGAGGACGCCGACCGCCACGGCCGCCGTACCGCTCTGGATCCCGATCGAGTCCAGGACCGCGCTCGCGTTCTGCGTCAGCGCGCTCGAGACCCCGACGGAGAGCATGATCATCAGGCCCACCCCCACCAGCGTCCCCAGGTCGCGCAGCTTGCCGGGGACGAATCCGTACGACCGTGTCTTCGGCACCCCGAAGGCCACCTCGAGCGACGACCGCAGGTTGGAGACGAACCCGAGACCGGTGTAGAGCACACCGAGCGCACCGATCACTCCGGCGATGTTGCGGCTGGCGGCGATCTGGTCGAACGAGATCTGGCCGGCGGGCGGCGGGTCCTCCGACGTGACGATGCCCGGCAGGACCTGGCTGATCGCGGCCTCGAGGGCGTCGTCGGCGCCGGGGAAGTACTCCGCGATGTAGCCGACGACGAAGAAGGCCAGCGCGAGGATCGGGAAGACCGACAGGAAGCCGAAGTAGGTGATCCCGCCGGACAGGATGCCGCCGCGCACCGAACCGAAGTGCTGGATCGTACGGACGACGTGATCGACGAACGGCCGACGGCGGCGCAGCGCGGCGAACCCGTCCTTCGCGCGCCTGAGCAACGATCCCAATGCCCGCTCCCCGTCTGCGCTCGACGCGCTCAGCCCAGCTGGAACTCCATGTACGGGACCCAGCCCGCCTCGTCATCGTGCAGGTAGACCGCGAACGCTCGCACCTCGAACTCGCACGCGAAGTCGGCCAGCGACGCGTACGCGAGGTCGAGCGCGGCGTCGTCGAGGTGGTGCGCGACCGTGACGTGCGGGTGGAAGGGGAAGGCGAGGTCGCGCTCGTCGATCAGCCCGGCCCGGATGTGCTTGGCGAGCAGCTCGGTGCTCGAGATGCCCTCGCTCACCGCGACGAACACCACCGGCGAGACGGGACGGAAAGTGCCCGTGCCGCGAAGGCGCATCATGAACGGGTCCGCAGCCGTCGCGTCGACGGCGAGCTTGGCGTGGAGCGCCTCCAGATCAGCCTCGTCGACGGCCGTCGGCGGCAGGAGCGTCACGTGCGTCGGGATGAGTGCCGCCTGCGGATCACCGAAGTCGGCACGGCGCTCACGAAGCTCGCTCCCCCAGGGTTCGGGGACGGGGATGGCGACGCCGATCGTGGGCATGGCGCCCACCCTAGCGCCAGCCAGCCGCGCGGTGGAGCCCCTACCGCTGACCGATGAACCCGACCCGGTCGTACACCGTGGCGAGCGTCGTGGAGGCCACCTCGCGTGCTGCGGCGGCACCGTCGCGGAGGATCGCGTCGAGCTCGGCGCGGTCGGCGAGCAGGG
Organism: Mumia sp. Pv4-285; assembly: GCF_041320275.1. Classification (NCBI taxonomy): domain Bacteria; kingdom Bacillati; phylum Actinomycetota; class Actinomycetes; order Propionibacteriales; family Nocardioidaceae; genus Mumia; species Mumia qirimensis. Next base: position 3,725,611 of record NZ_CP162023.1, read on the forward strand.
TGTCAGTACGCTCGCGCAGCGGCGCGACGAAGTCCGCCACGATCTCGCTGAGGTCCACCTTGAACGCCCCGTATCCCTGGCCCTCGTACTGACCAGCGATCTCGTCGACCTTGCGGCCGGTGAGCGCCGCGTAGATGGTCAGCAGGTTGGAGACACCCGGCTTGGACTCACGATCGAAGCGCACCTCGGCGTCGGAGTCGGTGACGGCCGAACGGATCTTCTTCGCGGCCGCCTTGGGGTCGTCGAGGACGTCGATGATCCCCTTCGGCGAGGACGCAGACTTGCTCATCTTGATCGTCGGCTCCTGGAGGTCGACGATCTTGGCGGTGTCGGAGATGATCAGCGGCGCGGGGACCGTGAACGTCTCGCCGAAGCGCGTGTTGAAGCGCTGAGCGAGGTCGCGGGTGAGCTCCAGGTGCTGGCGCTGGTCCTCGCCGACAGGGACCGCCTCGGTCTGGTAGAGCAGGATGTCGGCGGCCATCAGCATCGGGTACGTCAGCAGGCCGACGGAGGCCTGCTCGAGCCCGCCCTTCGCCGACTTGTCCTTGAACTGCGTCATCCGACGCGCCTCGCCGAGACCCGTGATGCAGTTCAGCACCCAGGCCAGCTCGGCGTGCGCCGGCACCTGGCTCTGGGCGAACAGCGTGCTCCGCTGCGGGTCGAGGCCCATCGCGATGAGCTGCGCCGCGGACCGGTACGTGCGCTCGCGCAGGGCGACGGGGTCGTGCTCGACCGTGATCGCGTGCATGTCGACGATGCAGTAGAAAGCATGGTGGTCGTCCTGGAGCCGGATCCAGTGCCGCAGGGCACCCAGGTAGTTGCCGAGGTGGAAGGAGTCGGCGGTCGGCTGGATGCCGGAGAACACGCGGGGGCCAGTGGGCGCGACGGACATGTGGTCGATTCTGCCAGTCGCCTCACAACGATTTTCAGGCGTCCTCGCGTACGAGGCTGAGACGGGCGACGCGTCGTCCGTCCTTCTCGTCGACCACCAGCCGGAACCCGTCGAGCGCGACCGTGTCGCCGACGTCGGGGAGCCGGCCGAGCCGCGCCGTCACGTAGCCGGCGACCGTCTCGTACGGGCCGTCCGGCAGCGCGATGCCGGTCTGCTCGGCGAAGTCCTCGATGTTGAGCAGGCCCTCCACGACGAGCGTGTTGCCGATGAAGCCCGTCGCAGCGGTGTCGTCCGTGTCGTACTCGTCGCGGATGTCGCCGACGATCTCCTCGACGAGGTCCTCCAGCGTGACGATGCCGTCCGTTCCGCCGTACTCGTCGAGCACGATCGCGAGGTGGACCTGGGCACGTCGCATGTCGGTCATCGCGGCGAGCACCGGTCGTGTGCCGGGGATCATCACGACCTCGCGCACGAGCTCGCCGACGCGCACCGAACGGTCGTGCATGCCGGGGTCGAAGAGGTCCCGGACGTGCACGAATCCCTCGACCTCGTCGGCCGAGCCGTCGATCACCGGGTACCGGGAGTGCGGCTGCTCGCGCGCGAGCTGCACGGCCTTGTAGACGGGGAGCGAGGCGTCCATGAAGTCCACCTCCGTACGCGGCAGCATCACCTCGCGCACCTGGCGGTCGCCCGCCGAGAACACGTCCTCGACGATGCTGCGCTCCTCGTCGGACAGCCCCTGGGTGGTCTGCAGGAGGCCGCGGAGCTCGACGTCGGTGATCTCCTCGCGCGCTGCCGACGGGTCGCCGCCGAGCATCCGGACGACGAAGTTCGTGGACACCGAGAGCAGCCAGATCACCGGTGTCGCGAACTTGGCGATCGCGTCGACCGCGGGTGCGAGGGCGAGCGAGAACGTGACGGCGTGCTGCATGGCGAGACGCTTGGCGGTGAGCTCGGAGAAGACGATCGACAGGTACGAGATGACGATCGTGATGAGGATCAGCGCCGTCACCGACGAGAGGCCGCTCGACATGCCGAGGTCCTCCAGGAGCGGGCTCAGGTCGCTCGCGAGCGTCGCACCGCCGAACGCGGCCGAGAGGAAACCGGACAGCGTGACGCCGATCTGCACCGCGGACAGGAAGCGGTTGGGGTCGGAGGCGAGACGGGAGACGGTGGCGCCGCGCTTGCCGCGGGTCGCGATCTCCGGAAGCTGTGAGTCACGCAGCGAGACCAGTGCCATCTCGGCGGCCGCGAAGACCCCACCGAGCAGGATGAAGACCAGCACGAGGGCGATGTTCCACAGGGTGCCGTCCACCCTGCCAGCGTAGCGAGACGGCATGAGCAAGGATGTCGGCCATGAGTGCAGCGGACCAACTCGCCGAGGGTGAGATCGGCGTCTGGGCAGCTCCCGGACGCGTGAACCTGATCGGAGAGCACCTCGACTACGTCGGGGGGCCCGCGATGCCGATCGCGATCGACCTCGCGACGACGGTCAAGGCGCGCCGGCGCAGCGACGGACGCGTGCGCGTGTGGTCGGCGATCAGCGAGGGGTCGGTCGAGTTCGGAGCGGACACCGCCCCGGGCGACGTCAAGGGCTGGGGCCGTTACGTCGCTGGAGCCGTCTGGTCGCTGGCCGAGTCCGGCCGTACGACCGGCGGGGCCGATCTCGTGATCTCCTCGGACGTGCCGCTCGGTGCCGGGCTGTCGAGCTCGGCCGCTCTCGAGTGCGGTGTCGGCGTCGCGCTCGCCGGGATCGAGGGCTGGGAGGTCGACCCGATCGAGATGGCGCTGCTGTGCCAGCGCGCCGAGAACGCGTACGCCGGAGCGCCGACCGGGTCGATGGACCAGCTCGCGTCGATGTGCGGCTCGGAGGGCCACGCCCTGCTGATCGAGACCGCGTCCACTCCGCCCGAGGTGAAGCCCGTGCCCGCGCACTGGGTCGAGGACGGCTTCGCCCTGCTCGTGGTCGACACCCGCGCCAAGCACAGCCACGCGGGCGGCGAGTACGGCAAGCGTCGCGCGCAGACCGAGGAGCTCGCGACGCTCCTCGGGCTCGAGTCGCTGGCCGCCGCGCCACCCGACGCGGTGCTCAAGGTCGAGGACCCGGAGCTCAAGGCACGGCTGCGGCACGTGATCACGGAGACCCAACGCGTACGCTCCGCCACCCGCGCGCTCGCCGCTCGGGACTGGGCGCAGCTCGGGCAGCTGATGACCGCGTCCCACGTGTCGTTGCGCGACGACTACGCGGTGAGCGCGCCCGAGCTCGACCTCACCGTGGAGGCAGCGCTGGAGCACGGCGCGCTCGGCGCCCGGATGACCGGAGGCGGGTTCGGCGGCAGCGCGATCGCCCTCGTCGAGGCCGCCCGCGTCGACGCGGTGAGCACGGCGGTGACCGAGGCGTTCACGCGCATCGACTTCACACCGCCCAGAACGTTCGTGGTCGCTCCGTCCCAGGGTGCCCACCGCATCTCCTGACTGGGCAGGCGGTGCGATGATGGGCGCCGTGAGCCTGGACCTCGACCTGCCCCGCCGCATCGCCTACCAGGGCGAGCCCGGTGCGAACTCGCACATCGCGTGCGCCGACGCGTACCCCGACTGGGAGCCGATGGCGTGCGCGTCGTTCGAGGACGCCTTCGCCGCGGTGACCGACGGACGCGCGGGCCTGGCGATGATCCCGATCGACAACACCCTCGCGGGACGCGTCGCGGACATCCACCACTTCCTCCCCCACTCCGGGCTGCACATCGTCGGCGAGTACTTCCTCCCGATCCACTTCGACCTCCTCGCGGTCCCCGGCGCCACGCTGGAGACGATCACCGAGGTCCACAGCCACGTCCACGCCCTCGGCCAGTGCCGGCGGATCATCCGCGACCTCAAGCTCTCGCAGGTGATCGCCGGCGACACCGCCGGGGCCGCACGCGAGGTCGCGGAGTGGGGCGACCCGACCAAGGCCGCGCTCGCTCCCCCGCTGGCCGCGCAGACCTACGGCCTCGACACGCTCGCGACCACCGTCGAGGACGAGGACCACAACACCACCCGTTTCGTGGTGCTGTCCCGTCACCCGGAGGTCCCGGAGCAGGGCGACTGGCCGACGGTGACGACGTTCGTCTTCAACGTGCGCAACATCCCTGCCGCGCTCTACAAGGCGCTCGGAGGCTTCGCGACGAACGGGATCAACATGACGAAGCTCGAGAGCTACATGGTCGGCGGGACCTTTACGGCGACGATGTTCCTCGCCGAGGTCGACGGCCACCCCGAGGACCCACCGCTCGCGCGTGCGCTGGAGGAGCTGGCGTTCTTCTCGACCGAGGTCCAGGTCATGGGTGTGTATCCGGCGCACCCGCACCGGTTCGCTGAGGCGTGAGCTCGGCCCGCCGGGCCGCCTCGCGGGCCCGGTGCTCGTACGCGGCGATCCGGGCGACATCCGCCCGGGACGTCGCGGCCGCCTGAGCCGTGGCGGCCCGGGCGGCCTCCCGGCGCCGGTGCTCGTACTCCCAGTGCTCCCGGTCACGCTCACGCTGCTCCGCGCGTTCGTCTCGCGTCACGAACAGATCGAGCAGGTGACCGGCCATGTAGACGACACCGCCGCCGATGAAGAGCGCCCACCACCCGCGCCCGTTGTAGGCGGTCTGGAACAGGGCGACGAACTTGAGGACGAGCCCGCTCCCGATCAGCACGGTCGCGACACGCCCTAGCCAGAGCTCCCACCTCGGCCTGCCAGGACGGGACCGCACCGACGCGGTCATGGCGATCGTCCATCCGCCCAGCAGCGCCAGTCCAGCCAGCAGGAGCGCGCCGTCGTATTCCCGCAGCGAGGCAATCGGCAGCACCACGGCGACGAGCACCGCCACCCCGGCCAGCAGAAGTGCGGTGGTGGCGATCTCTGCCCGCGTGCGCTTCGGCCGCAGGGCGCGGGGCAGCACGTCGTCCCGATGAGCGCCTCCACGAGTCATGGCCGGACACTATCGTCGCGACGGGCCAAAGGAACACCGTTCCAGCGGTCCCGGCCTTCGCCACACTCGGGTACCGCACCGGAGCCGCACGCACCCGAGCAGGCACGGTCGGGTCAGTGCGCGTCCGCTCGGGTACCCCAGCGAATGCGTAGCGGCGAGGGCTGCCGCCGACGACGCCAGCCGACGACGTACGGGGCTCCACTTCTTCGCATCGAGCGCCGCGTCCTTCCGTCGCCATGTGCGAACATCCGGCGCCGCGTGCGAATGCGCGGCGGGCCGGGTCTGACACCGGCGCGTGCCTAGGCTGGTCCGGGACGCCGGGGAATCTCCAGCCCCCGAAGGGCGTTGACCCCGTAGACGCACGAAATACCCGACCGAAATGGACGTGACATGGCAACCACTGCCCTGACCGCCGACACCTTCATGGACACCATCTCCGGCGACGGCATCGTGCTGGTGGACTTCTGGGCCTCCTGGTGCGGCCCGTGCCGCCAGTTCGCGCCGGTCTTCGAGGCCGCTGCCGAGAAGCACGAGGACATCAGCTTCACCAAGGTGGACACCGAGGCCGAGCAGGACCTCGCCGGAGCGCTGCAGATCACCTCGATCCCCACGCTACTGGCGTTCCGCGACGGCATCCTCCTCTTCAACCAGCCCGGTGCGCTGCCGGCGCAGGCGCTCGACCAGGTGATCGACGCCGTACGCGAGGTCGACATGGACGAGGTTCGTTCCGAGGTCTCGAAGCAGCAGGCCGAGGAGGGCGCTTCCCCGGCCTGACCCGCGCCTCAACCCGCAGCCCCTCGACCTCCTGGGTCGGGGGGCTTGCTTGTCGTTGAGCGGACGCCGACGTAATATTCCAGGCGGAATAATCCGTACGGGTCAGGAGGTCACATGGCGTCAGCGCTGTCGCCCCTCGCGCTCGCCGCGATCGGGCTGCTCGTGGAGCGCCCGATGCACCCGTACGAGATGTTCCAGCTGCTCCTCGAGCGTCGCGACGGTCACCTGATGAAGGTTCGCGCCGGCTCCCTCTACCACGCCGTCGAGCGCCTCCACCGCGACGGACTCGTCGACGTCGTCGGCACCGACCGTGCCGGCAACCGCCCCGAGCGCACGACGTACGCCCTCACCGACGACGGGCGTGCAGCGCTCCACGCGTCGGTCACCGAGATGCTGCGGACACCGGTCAACGAGTTCCCCCGGTTCCCGATCGCACTCAGCGAGGCGCACAACCTCCCGCTCGACGAGGCCCTCGACCTGTTCGAACATCGACGTACGGCGCTCGACGCCGAGATCGCCGACCTCCGCACGATCATCGACGCGGCCCGCGGAAGCGCCGTCGACGAGGCCTACTGGTTCGTCGCCGACTACCGCCGTGCCGTGCTCGCCGCCGAGCGCGACTGGCTCGACCGGCTGATCGACCGTCTCCGAACGAAGGACCTGACATGGCCGCACCTGACGTGACCACCTCGACGGCACGCAGCCCGTGGCCCGCGCTCTGGGCGCTGGTCATCGGATTCTTCATGATCCTGGTCGACACGACGATCGTCTCCGTCGCGATGCCCTCGATCATGGAGACCTTCGACGCCGGCGTCTCGGCCGTCGTCTGGGTCACCTCCGCCTACCTCCTGGCGTACGCCGTGCCGCTGCTGATCACGGGGCGCCTCGGCGACCGGATCGGGCCGAAGCGCGTGTACGTCGCGGGGCTGGTCCTCTTCACGACCGCTTCGCTGTGGTGCGGCCTCACCGGCACGATCGAGCAGCTGATCGTGGCCCGTGTCTTCCAGGGCTTCGGCGCCTCACTCATGACGCCGCAGACGATGGCCGTCATCACCCGCACGTTCCCCGCGGACAAGCGCGGGCGCGCGATGAGCCTGTGGGGCGCCACCGCCGGGGTCGCCATGATGGTCGGCCCGATCCTCGGCGGCGTGCTGGTCGACTCGCTCGGATGGGAGTGGATCTTCTTCATCAACATCCCGGTCGGCATCGTCGGCCTGGTGATGGCGATCCGCCTCGTCCCGAACCTCCCCACGCTCTCGCACCGCTTCGACCTCGTCGGCGTCGCACTGAGCGCGATCGGGCTCTTCCTGCTCGTCTTCGGCATCCAGGAGGGCGAGACGTACGACTGGGGGACGATCACGGGCTTCGTCACCGTGTGGGGCATCATCATCGCCGGCCTGCTCGTCCTCGCGGCCTTCGTCGTCTGGCAGGCCGTCAACCGTGCGGAGCCGCTGGTGCCGTTGAGCCTGTTCAAGGACCGCAACTTCTCGCTGTCGAGCGTGGCCATCAGCACCATCGGGTTCGCCGTCACGGCGATGTCGCTGCCGCTCATGCTGTGGGCACAGGCCGTACGCGACTGGTCGCCGACCCAGTCCGGCATGCTCCTCCTGCCGATGGCGGTCATCGCCGCAGGTCTGTCTCCCTGGGTCGGCGGGCTCACCGACCGGATCCACCCGCGGATCATCGCCGGGGCGGGGATCTTGTCGTTCGTGGTGGCTCTGATCTGGCTGTCCTTCGCGCTCACCCCTGACGCGCCGGTGTGGACCGTGCTGCTCCCGATCGCCCTGCTCGGCGTCGCGAACGGCTCGATGTGGTCACCCGTGGCGTCCACGGCGACCCGAAACCTGCCGATGAGCAGTGCCGGCGCCGGTGCGGGCGTCTACAACACGATGCGCCAGGTCGGCGGTGTTCTCGGGAGCGCGGCGATCGCGGCGCTGATGCAGGCACGGATCCTCGCGGAGCTGCCGACGGGATCGGCAGGCGTGTCCGCCGGGGCGATCGGCGCCCTTCCCGAGGCCGCGCGGGACGGATTCAGCACGGCGATGGCGCAGTCGCTGCTGCTGCCGGCTGCGGTCCTGGTCGTCGGGCTGGTCGCGGTGCTCCTCTACCAGCGCCCGTCGCACATCGCCGCCCCGCGGAGCGCCGAGCGGTCGGCGTCGACGACCGCCGCCTGACCTCGCCGTACGCTTTCTCCCATGCCTGCCGCCTCGACGTACGTCCTGACCCTCACGTGCCCGGACCGCCCCGGCCTGGTGCACGCGATCTCGTCCTGGATCGTCGACCGCGGCGGCAACATCCTCGACGCGCAGCAGTTCACGGACGCGGTCGTCGGCCAGTTCTTCCTGCGTGTGCACTTCGAGAGCGTCGGAGACGCGTACGAGGTGGAGAGTCTGCGCACAGGGTTCACGGGCGTCGCCGAGCGCTTCGTGATGGCGTGGAACCTCGCGGTCGCCGAGGCGCCGTGCCGCACGCTGGTGATGGTGTCGAAGGAAGGCCACTGCCTCAACGACCTGCTGTTCCGGCAGAGCATCGGTGCGCTCAACATCGAGATCGGCGCCGTGGTCTCGAACCACACCGCGCTCGAGCGCCTGGCGCGGTCGTACGACGTGCCGTTCCACCACGTGCCGGTCACCGCCGACACGAAGGCCGAGGCCGAGGGACGCATGTTCGAGCTCGTCGACGAGCTCGAGATCGATCTGGTCGTGCTGGCGCGCTACATGCAGATCCTGTCCGACGACGCGTGCCGTCGGCTCGAGGGGCGTGCGATCAACATCCACCACAGCTTCCTGCCGAGCTTCAAGGGCGCCAGGCCGTACCACCAGGCGTACGCCCGCGGCGTGAAGCTGATCGGCGCGACGGCCCACTACGTGACGGCCGATCTCGACGAAGGGCCCATCGTGGACCAGGATGTCACCCGCGTCGGCCACCACCAGGACCCCACCGCACTCGTCCAGGCGGGTCGCGACGTCGAGACGCGAGTGCTCTCCCGGGCGGTCGGTCTTCACGCCGAGCAGCGCGTCCTCCTCAACGGCACTCGGACGGTCGTCTTCGCCTAACTCGTACCCTGGTGTACAAAATCCGTAGCGCACGGCACCCCAGCGTGCCTACATTGCCACGATGAGCTTCCGTCGACTTGCCTCCATCCTGACGTCGGCGCTGCTGACCGTTGCCACCTTCGGCACCGTCACCGCTCCGACGGCGTCCGCCGCTCCCACCGCCGTAGCACCGGCCATCACACGACCCGCCGCTGCCGAGAAGACCGAGCGCGTACGGCCGAGGCTCCGTGTCACGGTCCGGGACCGTGAGCGCCACCTCGCACCCGGCCACTGGGCGAGGATCAAGGTGAGGGTCCGCAACGTGAGCCGTACGAAGGCCCGCGTGGTCCGCGTAAGGGTCGCCAAGCACTCCGGACTCACCCTCCGAAAGCGCGTGCTGCGACTGGGCGGTCTGGCGCCCGGCGCTCGGCTCACGGCCGTCGTGCGGGTGCGCCTCGATGTGACCCGCGCACGGAACCTCAAGGTCAGCGCCACGGCGAGAGGAGCTCGCACGCGCACCACGACGGTGCGGCTCGTGCCGCGCGCCACCACATGGAGGGGTGCACTTCAGCCGGGCGGCGAGCCCGTGCGCTTCACGATGAGCGCCGACGGGCGCAGCCTTCGCAACGTCACGGTGCCCCGCGCCCCTGGCACGTGCGCGGACCACTGGGACGGCGGCGAGCCCCGCCACGCAACACTCCGCGACATCGTGATTCCGGTCCTCGCGGTCCGCTCGGACGGCACTGTGGATGCCGACATCGACCTGGCGGACGAGCGGCTGGACTGGGACCGCAGGGCGACCCTGCGCGTGACGCTCCGCGGGGGCGCCGCCACCGGTGGATCCTTCTCGTACAGCGAGGTGTACGCCGACCCCATCCACTGGGGAGAGTGCAAGACGTCGCCGTACAGAATCCCCTGGACCGCCACTCGCCAGTAGCGCGCCCCCGCGGACGCGCTGACACGACGCGGCGCGACGCCCACATCGTGAGAATTCCGAAAACGGCGTTCCCATGTCGCTATAGTCGAGTAATCTACTCGGGATTAGTAACTCACTAGTTTCAGCGCACTAGCTGCAAGGCAGCTAGGTCGCACAGCGAAAGGGAAGACATGTCCACTCGAACGAAGGCCACCCGCCTCACGGCTGCAACCGTCGCGCTCGCCGCCGCGCTGGGGCTGTCGGCGTGCGGCGGGGCCGACGCCGACAGCTCGAGCACGACGCTGTCGCTGGTGGGCTTCGCGGTCCCGAAGGCCGGCAACAACGCCGCCCAGAAGGAGTTCGCGAAGACCGACGACGGCAAGGGCGTCGTCTGGAAGGAGTCGTACGGCGCGTCCGGCGACCAGAGCCGCGCCGTCGCCGGCGGGCTGAAGGCCGACTACGTCCACTTCTCGCTCACCCCCGACGTGACGCGCCTCGTCGAGGCGAAGCTGGTCGACGACACCTGGGACGACGGCGAGCACAAGGGCATCGTCACCGACTCGGTCGTCGTTCTCGTGGTCCGCGAGGGCAACCCGAAGAACATCCAGACCTGGGACGACCTCGTGAAGCCCGGCGTCTCGATCGTCACGCCCAACCCGGGCTCGTCGGGCTCGGCGCGCTGGAACATCCTCGCCGGATGGCAGCAGGCCGCCGACGAGGGTGGCGACGCCGCCGGAACGGACTACCTGACGAAGTTCTTCAAGAACGTCGCCGCGCTCCCGGGGTCGGGACGTGACGCCACCGCCGCCTTCCAGGCCGGCACCGGAGACGTCCTCATCTCGTACGAGAACGAGGCGATCCTGGCTCGCCAGCAGGGCGAGAAGTTCGACTACGTCGTCCCCGACGAGACGCTGCTGATCGAGAACCCGGCCGCCGTCCTCAAGGACGCCGACCCCAAGGCCGAGGCCTTCCTCGAGTACGTCGTGAGCGACGAGGGCCAGGAGCAGTACGTCTCCAAGGGCTTCCGCCCGATCAGCGACTCCGTCGAGGTCGGCGAGGTCGAGGGTGCGAACGACCCGTCCGACCCGTTCCCGACCCCGACCAAGCTCTTCACCATCGACGGCGACCTCGGCGGGTGGGACGCGATCAACACGAAGTTCTTCGACGAGAACAACGGCATCATCACGAAGATCCAGCAGGAGACGGGCAAGTCGTGACGTCTCCGACCATCTCGCAGGTGCGGCGCCGGGGACCCCGGCGCCGCGCCCGCGCGGCAACCGCCCTCACCCCCGCCGCCGGGGTGGGGTTGGGCATCGCGCTGATCTGGTTCAGCATCCTCGTGCTGCTGCCCCTGTCTGCGGTGGTCCTCACGACGACCGAGGGTGGCTGGGCGACGTTCTGGGAGACGATCCGCCAGCCTCAGACCTGGGCCGCGATCAAGCTCACGGTCGGCGAGGCCTTCCTCGTCACCCTCACCAACGTCGTCTTCGGCACCCTGATCGCCTGGGTCCTGGTCCGTGACAGCTTCTGGGGCAAGCGTGCCCTCGAGGTGATCATCGACATCCCGTTCGCGCTGCCGACGATCGTCGCCGGCCTGGTGCTGCTCAGCCTCTACGGCCCGAACAGCCCGATCGGCGTCGACGTCGCCAACACCCGCACCGCGGTCTACCTCGCCCTGCTGTTCGTGACGACACCGTTCGTGGTCCGGACGGTGCAGCCCGTCCTCCTCGAGCTCGACCCCGAGACGGAGCAGGCCGCGCAGTCGCTCGGAGCGACCCGGTTCACGACCTTCCGCCGCGTCCTGATCCCGGCGCTCGCGCCGGCGATCACCGCCGGGGCGGCGCTCTCGTTCGCACGGGCGATCAGCGAGTACGGCTCCCTGGTGCTGCTGTCGGGCAACCTGCCGATGCGCACCGAGGTCACGTCGGTCCGGATCCTGACCTACATCGAGAACGGCAACATGGCGGCCGCCGCCTCCGTCGCGTCGCTGCTTCTCCTCGTGGCTCTGTTCGCGATCGTCGTGCTCGACCTCATCGCGAGAAGGGTGGCCCGCCGATGAACAACAACAGCAGCCGCCTGACCCGCTACACGCTCCGCGCCATCGTGCTAGTCTACCTCGGGCTCCTGATCGTGTGGCCGGTCTCGCTCGTCGCCAAGAACGCGTTCGCCGACGGCTTCGGGGCCTTCGTCGACGCCCTGACCGAGCCGACGACGGTCGACGCCTTCAAGCTCACCCTCGTCGTGGCGGTCTGGGCCGTGGTCATCAACACGCTCTTCGGCATCCTCATCTCGGTGCTGCTGGTGCGCTACACGTTCCCGGGGCGCCGACTCCTCTCGGCGTTCATCGACCTCCCGTTGTCGGTGTCGCCGGTGGTGGTCGGCCTCGCGCTGCTCCTCGCGTACGGCGGCACGAACGGCTGGTTCGGTCCCGCGCTCGAGGACTCGGGCATCCAGGTGATCTACGCGACCCCGGGCATCATCATGGCGACGGCGTTCGTGTCGCTGCCGCTCGTGATCCGCGAGATCGTGCCGGTCCTCACCGAGATCGGGACGGACCAGGAGCAGGCCGCGCGCAGCCTCGGTGCCGACGCGTGGCAGACCTTCCGACGCATCACGATCCCCGCCATCCGCTGGGCGCTCGTCTACGGCGTCGTCCTGAGCCTCGCCCGCTCGCTCGGCGAGTTCGGCGCGGTCAAGATCGTGTCCGGCAACGTCGTCGGGCAGACACAGACGGCCACGCTCGTCGTCGAGGAGAAGTACCAGAACTTCGACCAGACCGCCGCGTACGCCTCGTCGTTCGTCCTCGCGGCAGCGGCCGTGCTCGCGCTGATCGTCGTGACGCTCCTGCGTCCCGGCCACGGCGAGTCGGCAAGAACCCCGGGAGCCACCACCGCGCCCGTACCCACCGTTCCCGCACCCACCCAGAAGGACCCAGCATGAGCATCGAGATCGCAGGGGTCGGCCGTCGCTTCGGCGACTTCGTGGCCCTCGAGGACATCAACCTGTCGGTCCCCACGGGCCAGCTCACCGCCCTGCTCGGACCCAGCGGCGGCGGCAAGTCCACGCTGCTGCGCATCATCGCCGGACTCGAGAACGCCGACTCCGGCACCGTGCAGATCGGGGGCACCGACGCCACCCGCCTCCCCGCGCGCAAGCGCAACGTGGGCTTCGTGTTCCAGCACTACGCCGCGTTCAAGCACATGACCGTCGCCCGCAACGTGGCGTTCGGTCTGGAGATCCGCAAGCTCCCCAAGAAGCAGGTCGCCGACCGCGTCCGGGAGATGCTGAGCCTGGTCCACCTCGAGCAGTTCGCCGACCGCTACCCCGCGCAGCTGTCGGGTGGTCAGCGGCAGCGCATGGCCCTGGCACGCGCGCTCGCGATCGAGCCCAGCGTGCTGCTGCTCGACGAGCCGTTCGGAGCCCTCGACGCGAAGGTCCGCAAGGAGCTGCGCGACTGGCTGCGACGTCTGCACGACGAGGTGCACGTCACCACCGTGTTCGTGACCCACGACCAGGAGGAGGCCCTGGAGGTCGCCGACCAGATCGTCGTGATCAACCAGGGGCGCATCGAGCAGATCGGCACGCCCGACGAGCTGTACGACCAGCCGGCCTCGGACTTTGTGCTGTCGTTCCTCGGTCCGGTCACCACCCTCGGTGGGCGACTGGTGCGGCCGCACGACATCGAGGTCACCGCCGCCCCCGTCCCGGACGCCGTACCGGGCACGGTCTCGCGGTGGACCCGGATCGGGTACGAGGTGCGCCTCGAGGTGACGCCGACCGAGGGCGGGGAGCCGATCCTCGTCCAGCTCACGCGGACGGAGGCTCTCCAGCGCGGGCTTGCCACGGGCTCGGCCGTGTGGCTGCGCGAGACTGCGCCGGTCAACGGAGCACACGCACCCGTCCTGGCCTGACCCTCTCCGTGGGGCCCCACGAAGAGTCGAGGCCCCACCGCAACTGTGCGGTGGGGCCTCGACTCTGCAGTGGGCCCAACGGAGAAGCGCAGAGAGGCGAACCGGCAGCGTGCGGCGCGGACGGCGTGCCCGGCGCTCAGTGCGCGAGCGACAGTGCCAGTCGTTCCCCGCGGTAGAGCCACGCCGACGCGACGAGGATCCCGAGCCCGGCGAACGACAGGCCCACGCCGACCCACGCCGTCGCGATGTAGCCGAGCCCGGCGGCGATCACCAGGCCGCCCAGCCACGCCCCGAGCGCGTTGGCAGCGTTGAGCGCCGAGTGGTTGAGGGCAGCACCGAGCATCTTGGCGCTGCCCGCCACGTGCATCAGGCGCATCTGCAGCAGCAGTCCGAGCGCGGACGCCGCCGTCGACAGCAGAAGCACGCCGATCAGGAGCAGAGCACCGTGCTGCGCCGTGACCGCGAACAGCGCGAGCAGCGCCGCCATCGCGACCAGCACGGTGCAGAGCCACGCGAAGAGAGCGTGGTCGGCGAGCCGTCCGCCGAGCCCGGTCCCGAGGATGGACCCGATCCCGTAGACCAGTAGCACCCACGGGACGAACGAGGCACTGAGGTGGCTCACGTCGGTCGTGATGGGTGCGATGTAGCTGTAGACGGCGAACAGACCGCCGAACCCGATCGCCCCGACGCCCGCGGTGAGGAGGACCTGCGGCTGACGCAGCGCGCGCAGCTCGCGTCGTACGGTCGCCGACGTGTCGCGCTGCTGCTGCGGGACGAACGCCCCGATGAACCCCATGGTGACGACCGCGAGGCCGACGACGACCCAGTACGCCGAGCGCCAGCCGAGCTGCTGACCGAGGAACGTGCTGACGGGCACGCCGATCAGGTTCGCGGCTGCGAGCCCGAGCATGACGGCCGCGACCGCTCGACCACGTCGCTGCGGGGAGACCATCGAGGCGGCGATCAGTGACGCGACGCCGAAGTACGCCCCGTGCGGCAGGCCGGCGAGGAATCGGGCTCCGAGCAGCGTCTCGTACGTCGGGGCGATGGCGGTCAGCATGTTCCCGAGGGCGAGTGCGGCCACCAGGGCGATGGCGAGCGCATGCTTCGGAAGCCTGGCGGTCATCGAGACGATGAGCGGTGCACCGACGACGACGCCGACCGCGTACGCGGAGATGACGTGACCGGCGCTCGGGATCGACACACCGATCCCGGAGGCGATCTCGGGCAGGAGCCCCATCGTCACGTACTCGGTGGTCCCGATGGCGAATCCGCCAAGAGCCAGCGCGATCAGCGCCAGGGTCAGGTTGTGCGGACGGCCGTCAGCCCGCTCGCGCAGGATGCGCGGCGGTCGTGGACGGCGAGGCGAGAGCGTGGTGGTCATCCCGTCAAGGATATGTTGTTGGAAACGACAATTCCCGCTCCCTACTCGTGAACTCGCTCACCCCAGCACGGCGTGTCGCTCGCGCACCTATGACAAGTCGCGCACAATGCGAGACGAAGGCTGTCAGGGGGACGGCCGTCAAAGGGGGAACGATGACGCCCGAAATCCGCTCACGACTCGGAGCCGAGCTGCTCGGCTCCTTCTGGCTGGTGCTCGGCGGCTGCGGCACGGCGGTGATCGCCGCAGTGTTCGTGACCGATGCGGGCAACCTCGGCGTCGGTCACCTCGGTGTCGCCTTCGCCTTCGGCCTGACCGTCCTCACCGGCGCGTACGCCGTCGGCCACATCTCCGGCGCGCACTTCAACCCCGCCGTCACCTTCGGGCTCGCCATCGCGAAACGGTTCCCGTGGAAGGACGTCCTTCCCTACTGGATCGTCCAGATCATCGGCTCCACCCTCGCCGGCGCCGTGCTCCTGGGCATCGCCAACGGCATCGAGAGCTTCAACGCCGTCGAGAGCGGATTCGCCACCAACGGCTACGACGACCGGTCCCCCGGCGGCTACGTGCTCTGGTCGGTGTTCCTGTGCGAGGTCGTCATGACCGCGATGTTCCTGTACGTGATCCTCGGCGTCACCTCGAAGCGTGCACCCGTCGGGTTCGCACCGCTGGCGATCGGCCTGATGCTGACGCTGATCCACCTCGTCTCGATCCCGGTGAGCAACACGTCCGTCAACCCGGCGCGATCGCTCGGTGTCGCGTGGTTCGCGGGAGCGGATGCCCTCGCCCAGGTCTGGGTCTTCCTGCTGGCTCCCTTGATAGGCGCCGCCATCGCCGGAGCCTCCTTCGTCTTCATCACCGGAGTCGATCGGAGCGACGTCGAGGTCACCGGCGAGACCACGCGCTGACACACTTCTGCCCGCGCAAGCCGGGTCCGTACCCCTGAAGCCCAGGAACGGACCCGGCTTGCTAGCGTCATGGGCACGTACGCGTCCGTACGCCCAGCTCTTGCAAGGAGATGTCGTGAGCGCAACACCCGTGAAGGTGGCCGTCACCGGCGCCGCCGGTCAGATCGGCTACAGCCTGCTCTTCCGTATCGCCGCCGGCGATCTGCTCGGCCCGGACACCCCGGTCCAGCTCCGCCTGCTCGAGATCACGCCTGCGCTCAAGGCGCTCGAGGGCGTCGTGATGGAGCTCGACGACTGCGCGTTCCCGCTGCTCGACTCGGTCGAGATCGGCGACGACGCCAACACCATCTTCGACGGCGCGAACCTCGCCCTCCTCGTCGGCGCGCGCCCCCGTACGAAGGGCATGGAGCGCGGCGACCTCCTCGAGGCGAACGGCGCGATCTTCACGGCTCAGGGCAAGGCGCTCAACGACCACGCCGCCGACGACATCCGGATCGGCGTGACCGGCAACCCGGCCAACACCAACGCGCTCATCGCCAAGACGAACGCTCCCGACATCCCCGCCGAGCGGTTCTCGGCGCTCACGCGTCTCGACCACAACCGTGCGATCTCGCAGCTGGCCGCCAAGACCGGCGCCAAGGTCACCGACATCACCAAGATGACGATCTGGGGCAACCACTCGGCAACCCAGTACCCCGACATCTTCCACGCCGAGATCGCCGGCCGTAACGCTGCCGAGGTCGTCGACGACCAGGCGTGGATCGCCGACAGCTTCATCCCGACCGTCGCCAAGCGCGGCGCCGCGATCATCGAGGCGCGCGGCGCCTCGTCGGCCGCCTCGGCCGCCTCCGCGACCATCGATGCGGCCCGCGACTGGCTGCTCGGCTCCCCCGAGGGCGACTGGGTCTCGATGGCCGTCTCGTCCGACGGCTCGTACGGCGTGCCCGAGGGCATCATCTCCTCGTTCCCCGTCGTCACCAAGGGCGGCGACTGGGAGATCGTCCAGGGCCTCGAGATCGACGAGTTCTCGCGCGCCAAGATCGACGCCTCGGTCGCCGAGCTCGTCGAGGAGCGCGACGCGGTCACCAAGCTCGGCCTGATCTGACCCCCTCACGACGACGCCCTGCCCCGGGAGCACCGGGGCAGGGCGTCGTCGTCTGTCAGCGGGTCGCGTCGACCGGACGGGCCAAGATCACTTGTTGTCGGCGAGCGCGCGCACACCCATCTTGATGAGGATGAAGGGCACGAGCAGCGTCGCGACCGCGGTGACGAGCCAGACGATCAGCGCGGCAAGGATCCACGTCGAGACTCCGTCGATCGAGATGCCGTCTCCGACGAGCGTGGCGATGAACAGCGCCACCAGGGTCGAGACGATGCCGATCCCGCCGACAAAGGCCTGTGCGTTGGTCGCTGCGACCTTCAGGATGAACGGCGAGAGGATCATCTGTGCCACCGCGAAGACGACGACCGCGGTGACGAAGCCCCCGGCGGACACCGTCATGTCGTCGAGCAGCGAGCCGGCGACGAGGATGCCGATCGCACATGCGAGCAGGTTGATCAAGAGGTTGAGGATCAGCCGAATCATGGTCGGAGCGTAGCGCTGCGCGACCGCGGGTGCCGTGCGGCGCGCAGGGTGCCGCTCGCGGACTAACCCTGCGGGACGGCGAAGGCGAGGGTGACCAGACCGGAGCCGAGGACCAGCATCCACAGGACGTCGAAGGTACGGCCTCGCACCCGCAGGAGCCCGGCGCGCGGCTCGGGGAGGGCGGCGCGAATCAGGGCGCCACCGACGAGCGAGCTGCCGACCACGATGATCCCTTGGCGCCAGGCGCCGAACGCCACGAGAACGAGCCCGATGCACATCGCCACGATCAGCGCGGCGTACGCCTGCGTCCCCGAGACGCCGTCGGGTCGGGTCATGCCGGCCCGGCTGTGCGCTCGGCGGCCTCGACGACGTTCTGGAGGAGCATCGCGCGCGTCATCGGCCCCACGCCTCCCGGGTTCGGGGAGACCCACCCGGCGACCTCGGCCACGCCGGCGTCGACGTCCCCCGCGATCTTGCCCTCGACGTCGCGGCTGACACCGACGTCGAGGACTGCAGCCCCCGGCTTGACCATGTCGGCGGTGATGATCGACGGCACGCCGGCGGCTGCGACGACGATGTCGGCCCGCCGCACCTCGGCCGCGAGGTCACGGGTGCCGGTGTGGCAGAGGGTGACGGTCGCGTTCTCGGTACGCCGGGTGAGGAGGAGCCCGAGCGGCCGTCCGACCGTGACACCGCGTCCGACCACGACGACGTGGGCCCCGGCGATCTCGACGCCGCCCCAGCGCAGCAGCTCGACGATGCCGCGCGGCGTGCACGGCAGCGGAGCAGGCTCGTTGAGGACCAGCCAGCCGAGGTTGGTCGGCTGGAGTCCGTCGGCGTCCTTGTCGGGGTCGATACGGCCGATGACGGCGTTCTCGTCGATGCCCTTCGGCAGCGGCAGCTGCACGATGTAGCCGGTGCAGGCGGGGTCGGCGTTGAGCGTGTCGACCGCCTCGAGGATCTCGTCCTGGCCGGCCGTGGCGGGCAGGTCGACCCGGATCGACTCGATGCCGACCTGCGCGCAGTCCCGGTGCTTGCCGGCGACGTAGATCTGGCTGCCGGGGTCGTCGCCGACGAGCAGCGTCCCCAGCCCCGGTCGTACCCCGCGCTCCGCGAGAGTCGCGACCCGTGCGGTGAGGTCGGTCTTGATCGCAGCGGAAGCGGCCTTGCCGTCGAGAATCTGAGCGCTCACCCGAGAAGTCTCCCATGCAAGACTTCCTCGGTGACCCCTCGCCTCGGAACCCTCGACCTCGTGCCCGCGCTGGACCGCCTCGACCTCCTCGCCGACCCTGTGGCCGCAGCCCTGTCCGCGCCGGGCATCGACGCGAGCGACGCCTGGGTGTGCGAGATCGACCCCGGTCTGGCGGACACGGCGGCGTTCTCGGAGGCGTACGCGGTGCCGCTCGAGGCGTCGGCCAACTGCGTCGTCGTGCTCGGCAGGCGCGCCGGTGAGGAGCGGGCGGCCGCGTGCGTGGTCCGGGCCGACACGCGCGCCGACGTGAACGGCGCCGTACGCCGTCGGCTCGACGTCCGCAAGCTGTCGTTCGCGCCGACGGACTGGGCGACGGAGACCACCGACATGGCGTACGGCGGCATCACGCCGGTCGGCACCCCGGCGGCGTGGCCGGTCCTCGTCGACGAGCGGGCTGCCGCGATCGAGTGGGCGCTGATCGGCTCCGGCGTCCGGCACTCGAAGCTCGTGGTCCCCGGGGCGCTGCTCGCCGCACTCCCCGGAGCGGAGGTCGGCGCGTTCGCCCTCGACTGACGACAAGCCCGCCAAGACGACCCGGCGTTTGACCCCTGATTCGGGGGTCGAACGTCGGGTCGTTGCGTCGGGTTTCCGTTCAGCCCCGCCAGCCGGCGTTCACGAAGAGCCGGACGAGCTGATCCGCGACGGCCGCACGCTCTCGACGGATCGCGTACGAGCTGAAGATCAGGAGTTTTGGCCCACCGATCACGATCTCGTTCGCCCGCATCAGGTCGGCATCCCACTGCGCCACCCGCATGTGCGGGATCCCGTGGATCTCGATGGCGAGGCCGTACTCGTCCCAGGCGACGTCGAGGTAGTAGCGGCCGTCCTTGCGTCGTACCGGCCGCTGCCGCGTCGGCTCAGGTAGCCCGCTCCACCGGCGGATCGAGTCGAAGTCGCGTTCGGGAAGGGACTGGATCCCGCCGGCCGCGTCGAGGTAGGACTCGACGATCAGCGCCCGGTGTCGACAGGTGCCGCGACGCGACAGCGCATCGCGAAGGTCCCTCGTACGGACGAGCCCTTGCTGCGCACCCGCGAGGATGATCGCGCGTGCACGCCTCGGCGGCTCGGACCAGCTCGCGCCGTCGACGAGGCTTCGCGCACGGCGAGTACGCGGCGGCACGCGGAGGGGGTGCACGTCGCGTTCGTCGAGGTAGACGCTGGAGTGGACGATCAGTCCTTCGATCTCCGGGCGTCGCGCTTTGTCGTGGACCACGACGTACGTGCCACTCGGAGGAAACCCGGTCATCCCCTCCTGATCCAGCGCGCTCAGCCCGCCGAGCACCGAGCCCGGCGGGCAGGCGAGCAGATGCGCCCACGTCGTCTGGTCCGGCGAGAGCGGGCCGTTGTGCGTGACGACGACACCGCGGTACGGCTGCTGCCACCGTCCGCGGTGGACCAGGGCACGGAACCGCTTCTCGCCCACCAGTCGCGACGCCTGTGCGCTTGTGAGGACGCCGCACTGCATCGCAAGGATCTCGTCGAGCTCGTTCGGCATCCGCCGATCCTGACGCGGATTCCCGTCGGAGTGCAGGACCGCCTGTGGACGACCGCAGACCAGACGGAACGACCCGACGTTTCACCCCCGTTTCAGGGGTGGATTGTCGGGTCGTTTCGTCGGGCACCGCGTCAGTGGAAGAAGTGGCGCGACCCGGTGACGTACATCGTGACGCCGGCGGCGTTCGCAGCCGCGATCACCTCGTCGTCGCGCACGGAGCCGCCCGGCTGGACGACGGCGCGCACACCGCCGTCGATCAGCACCTGCAGCCCGTCGGCGAACGGGAAGAACGCGTCGGACGCGGCGACGGCGCCCGCCGCCCGCTCCTCGCCCGCGCGCTCGACCGCGAGCCTGCAGGAGTCGACCCGGTTCACCTGGCCCATGCCGACGCCGACGGCAGCGCGGTCCTTCGCGACGAGGATCGCGTTGGACTTCACCGTGCGGCACGCCGTCCACGCGAACGCGAGGTCGGCCATGGTCGCCTCGTCGGCAGGCTCCCCCGCGACCAGCGTCCATGTCGCCGGATCGTCGCCGGGCGCGTCGACGTGGTCGCGCGACTGCATCAGCGCACCGCCCGAGATCAGCCGCAGCTCGATGCCCTGCGGGTGCTCGTCGAGCGGCGCGACCAGGATCCGGATGTTCTTCTTGCGCGTCAGCACCTCGACCGCGCGCGGCTCGAACTCCGGCGCCACGATCACCTCGGTGAAGACGTCCGCCACCTTCTCCGCCATCGCGACGGTGACGGTGCGGTTCGCCGCGATCACGCCGCCGTACGCCGACAACGGGTCGGTCGCGTGCGCCTTCGCGTAGGCGTCGAGGATGTCGTCACCGACCGCGATCCCGCACGGGTTGGCGTGCTTGATGATCGCCACGGCGGGCTCGTCGAAGTCGTTGGCGGCACGTCGCGCGGCGTCGGCGTCGACGTAGTTGTTGTACGACATCTCCTTGCCGTGCAGCTGGGTCGCGTTGGCGATGCCAACACGGTCGCCGTGGTAGAGCGCCGCCGCCTGGTGCGGGTTCTCGCCGTAGCGCAGCACCGTGGACAGGCCCCAGTCGCCGCCGATCCACGCCGGAAACTGCTGCTGCGACTGCGGTGCGTAGATGCTCTGGAACCACGAGGCGACCGCGATGTCGTACGAGGCGGTGTGCGTGAACGCCTCCGCGGCGAGGCGCTTGCGCTCCTCGAGGGTGAAGCCTCCGGCGCGTACGGCCGTGAGCAGCGTGTCGTACCGGCGGGGGTCGACGACGACCGCGACCGACGGGTGGTTCTTGGCTGCTGCGCGCACCATGGACGGCCCGCCGATGTCGATCTGCTCGACGACCTCGTCCGGCGACGCACCGGAGGCCACCGTCTGCCGGAACGGGTAGAGGTTGACGACGACGAGGTCGAACGGCTCGATCTCGAGCTCGGTGAGCTGCTCGACGTGACTGTCGAGCCTCATGTCCGCGAGGATCCCGGCGTGCACCCGCGGGTGCAGCGTCTTGACCCGGCCGTCGAGGGCTTCGGGGAAGCCGGTCAGCTCCTCGACCTTCGTCACCGGGACGCCGGCGTCCGCGATCCGGTCTGCGGTGGACCCGGTGGAGACGAGCGCCACGCCCTCGGCGTGCAGAGCGTTCGCCAGCGCCTCCAGCCCGGTCTTGTCGTACACCGAGATCAGGGCGCGCTTGATGGGGCGGCGGTCGTCGCCCGCGATGGCCTCGCTCATCCGATGGTGACCTTTCTTCCGTCGATGGTCCAACCGCGGCGGACCATGGATCCGACAGCGTCGACCAGCTGGCGACGCTCTGCTTCCTTGATGCGTTCGAGGAGGGTCTCCTCGGTGTCGTCGTCGAGGACGGGGACGGCGACCTGGGCGATGATCGGCCCGGTGTCGACGCCGTCGTCGACGAAGAAGAGGGTGGCGCCGGCGAGCTTGACGCCGTACGCGAGGGCGTCGCGCGGCCCGTGGATCCCGACGAAGCTGGGCAGCAGCGAGTTGTGGGTGTTGACGTAGCGGTCGGCGAACGCCGCGAGGAACTCCGCCCCGACGAGCTTGAGGAAGCCGGCGGAGACCACCAGGTCGGGCTCGTACGCCGCCACGCTCGCCGTCAGCGCAGCGTCCCAGTCCGCCCGCTGGTCGTAGTCGCGGACGCGGTGCACGAACGTCGCGGCACCGGCGCGCTCGCCGCGCGCGAGGCCTTCGATGCCGTCGCGGTCCGCGCCGACGGCTACCACCTCGGCCCCGTACGCCGGATCGGCGCAGGCGTCGACGAGGGCCTGCAGGTTGCTGCCGGACCCGGAGACGAGGACGACGAGCCGTGCCGGGCGGTCAGTCGTCGGGGGTGGAGTCCGGCGGGTCAGCGGCCGCTGCGGTTGCGTCGTCGTCTGCTCCACGACGACCACGATAGTGCGCTGCCGCTCCCCCGACCGCCCCGCCCACGGCGAGGACGACGATCGCGAGCGGTGCGGCGAGGGCGAGGTCGGGGCCGGAGTGGCCGAGCCTTCCCGGCCCGACGGAGCCGCCGGAGAGCAGCAGACCCACGGCGAGCACCGATCCCGCGAGCGCGCCTGCCCCTCCACCAGCGGTGAGCGCCGTCCGCAGGTCGCCCGCGAGGACGGTCGCCGAGCGCCAGGGCGAGACCGCGAGGTAGCCCGCCAGCGCACCCGCCACCAGCGGGAGCGCCGACAGCGCCACCAGCGACGCCGGGCGCGGTCCGGTCGGCGGCAGCGCAGCGAGCACCGGGAGCGCTGGGACGGCGCCGAGGCTGCTCGCGGTCAGGGTGACCGAGGTTCCGGCACCCAGGGCGTACCCCGGTCCGAGCAGTGCGGCGACGTTCCAGAGGACGAGGTTGGGCAGGACCACGAGGCACACGACGAGAAGGCCGAGCCCACCGAGGGCGTCCGGCCGCAGCGCGTCCCACATCGCGCCCGCCGCGTCGAGCCGCACGACGATCCCGCCGAGGACCAGCAGCGCAGCCGTCCCGAGCAGGGTGACCGCTCCGACGCGCGCGCCCCGGAGCGCCGAGCGCCCCAGCGGCGGGAGGGCGTCGTACTGGCGGCGCGCGAGCCCCGACCCGCGAGCACCGCCGGTGAACCCGAAGATCCCGCCGACGACGAGACCGGCTGCGGCCGCGCGCCAGATCTCCACGTGGACCGGGCCGAGCGCGGACCACCAGGCGACGACCGCGAGGACGGCGGCGGACACGAGACCGGACGCAGCGCCCGCCGAGACCGCCTGGCGCGTCGTGGGTGCGACGCCGAACCCCGAGGCGACCCGTGCCACCGACCCGTGCAGGAGCGCGGCGACCAGCGCGAGGAGACCGAGCGGGATCGCGTTGAGGACGGCGCCCGACGCCACGACACCGCTCCCATGGGCTGCGAGCCAGCCGATCGCGCCGGCACGCAGCGCACCTGCGGCCGTGCCGCTGTCGGCCGACATCCAGGCCACGACAGCCAGTCCGCCGCACACCAGGAGGCCGACGGCCGCGGCCAGGACGGCGCCGGCCGCACCGGCGTACCATCCGGGCCTGGCGCCGTTGCCGCGGGCGTCGCGGGGGCCTGTCGACGTTGGGGCGAGAGTCTCGGTCATCGTCACCATCGTCCCTGTAGCCTGGGTTCCCTGGACGGAGGCACGCCGCAGTGCCCGACCGGGGGGTCGTCCGAGTTTCAGCCAGTCACGCACCCCGGACGTAGGGAGAACCGAGTCATGCCGAAGGTGGAAGAGTTCGACACCTTCTACGACTCCACCAGCAGGTACGTGACCCACCTCACGTACGCCGAGAGCGGCGACCGCACCGTCACCGAGGAAGCCGTCGCCGAGGCGTACGAGAAGGCCTGGCAGAGCTGGGCCAAGCAGCGTTCCCGCGACCCGCTGGGATTCGTCCGAGGCGAGGCGTTCCGCCACGCCCGGCTCTCCCGCGGCACGCGCCCGTGGCGCCGCCGGCACGAGGACGACAGCGACCTCGACCTGATCGAGGCACTCCAGGGCCTCAACAACCGCACCCGTCGCCTGATCATCCTCCAGACGCTCGGCGAGCTCGACATCTCCGCCGCCGCGCGCGACCTGGCCATGACCGACGCCGAGGCCGTCGCTGAGACGCAGCAGGCCGTGACCGAGCTGGAGCAAGCCCTCGGTCAGAGCATCGGCCAGGTCGAGAGCCGGCTCCTCGGCCTCTCCGAGATCTCTGAGCGCATCCCGCTCCCGACCCCGGCACGGATCCGCGGCAAGGCGCGCAGGCGCCGCCGCAGGCACACCGTCGTCGCTGTCGCTGCGGCCACTGCCGCCGTCGTCGGAGCAGGCCTCGCCGTCGCACCGACCGCCCCGATGAGCCCCGCGCAGGCCCAGGAGCGCAACCGCGTGGGCGAGACCCCGGTCGAGGCGGCGCGCCCCGGCGACGCCGTCACGACGCGCTCGCTGCTCAATGCGACCGAGATCAGCCGCGTCAGCCCGAACCGCGACTGGACGACGCTCACGACCACTGCGGACGAAGCCGCCCCTGACGAGGACGAGCTCGCGGCCGCCGCATCGGCCGACGCGGATGCTGCCGCCGGCGAACCCCTGACGGTGTGCGCGGCGCGACGGTTCGCGACCAACAACCCCCGCAAGACGTATGTGCGCGACTTCGAGGTGTACGGCCGGCCGGAGCAGGCCGTCCACGTCCTCGAGGTCGCCCGCGACGCCGACGGCGCGAAGGCCGCCTACAAGCGTCGTCTCCAGTGGTACGCCGACTGCGCCGTCCCCGGCGTACAGATGAGCTCCGAGACGGCGACCATCGCGGGTGCAGCCTCCCCGGTCACCATCCTGCGCCTGCGCGACCTCTCGTCGCCGGTCCGCACGATCACCATCGGCATGATGCAGACCGGTGTCGTCAACACCATGCTCGTGCACGAGACCGACGGTGCCGCCGGCCCGTCGACCGCGGCCCTCGGGTCGACCATGGTCGACGGCATGCGGCTCGCGTGCGCATCGTCCGGCGGACCGTGCACGACGACGGCCAAGGTGGTCGCCGCACCGCTCCCGCGAACCTCGACCGACCCGGGGTTCCTGGCGGCCGTCGACCTTCCTCCGGTCGGCTCGCAGACGTCGCCGTGGGCGGGCACGAAGCCGAAGGCGCCGAACGACAACCCTGCGGCGACGATGTGCGACCAGGCCAACTTCCTCGCACCGGGCGTGACCAAGGCCCGCGGCCGCATCTACGTGGTGCCCAACGACAAGGCGATCCCGAAGCAGTTCGGCATCGGCCAGTCGATCGCGACCTTCCGCAGTCCGCAGCAGGCGCAGGCGTTCGTGCAGCGCCTTCAGAAGCGCATCCGCAAGTGCGAGGACCGCAACCAGGCCGCGAACGTCGTCGACGGCAAGCCGGTGCGCGGGTCCGGCTACGCCGGCAGGAGCTGGCGCATGACGTTCGAGACCGGCCCGAAGTCCACCGTGAGCTACCGGCTCGCGCTCGTATGCCGCGGCGCCACCGTCACCGAGGTGCGGCAGTCGGGCAACAAGCGTGCCGACCTCACCGCGACCGAGTTCCTGCGCGTCGCCGACCGTTCCGGCCAGCGCCTCGCCTACTGGCGCTGACCTCCTGGTACGACGAGAGGCGCCCCGACCGCGAACGGTCGGGGCGCCTCTTCGTACTCAGCCGATCAGGCGAGCGCGCTGGCGCTCGCTCCTCAGGACAGCGCCCTTCGAGACGCTCGCTGGCGCTCGCTCCTCAGGACAGCGCCTTCAGGATCTCGCGCATGAGCTCGGCGGTCTCGGACGGCGTCTTGCCGACCTTGACCCCGGCGGCCTCGAGGGCCGCCTTCTTCGCCTCGGCCGTGCCGGACGAGCCGGACACGATCGCGCCGGCGTGGCCCATCGTCTTGCCCTCGGGCGCGGTGAAGCCCGCCACGTAGCCGACGACCGGCTTGGTGACGTTCGCCTTGATGTAGGCCGCGGCCCGCTCCTCGGCGTCGCCACCGATCTCGCCGATCATCACGATCGCCTTGG
This sequence comes from Mumia sp. Pv4-285, assembly GCF_041320275.1. Taxonomy (NCBI): domain Bacteria; kingdom Bacillati; phylum Actinomycetota; class Actinomycetes; order Propionibacteriales; family Nocardioidaceae; genus Mumia; species Mumia qirimensis. The sequence continues at coordinate 3,751,676 of NZ_CP162023.1, forward strand.
TCTCGGGGTCGTTCTCGAACGCCTCGAGCGCGTCGATGTGGGTCGTGCCGACGATGGGGTCGCCGCCGATGCCGATGGCGGTCGAGAAGCCGTAGTCCGACAGCTCGTACATCATCTGGTAGGTCAGCGTGCCGGACTTCGACACGAGACCGATCGGACCCTTGCCCGCGATGGTGTGCGGCGTGATGCCGGCCAGCGACTCCTCCGGCGTGATGATGCCGGGGCAGTTCGGGCCGATCATCCGGGTCTGCTTGCCCTGCAGGTACGCCCACACCTCGGCGGTGTCCTGGACGGGCACGCCCTCGGTGATGACCACGAGCAGCCCGATGCCGGCATCGATGGCCTCGACGCAGGCGTCCTTGGTGAAGGCCGGCGGCACGAACACGACCGACACGTCGGCGCCGGTCTCGGCGATCGCCTGCTCGACCGTGCCGAAGACGGGCAGCTCGACCTCAGCGCCGTCCTTCGTGTGCGTGACGGTGGTGCCGGCCTTGCGGGCGTTGACACCACCGACGATGTTGGATCCCGCGTCGAGCATCAGGGCGGTGTGCTTGGCACCCATCCCGCCGGTGATGCCCTGGACGATGATCTTGGAGTCCTTGTTCAGGTAGATCGACATGTCCTCGTCCCCTCTCAGGCGTTCGCCAGCTCGGCGGCCTTGTCGGCCGCGCCGTCCATGGTGCCGACCAACGTGACCAGCGGGTGGTTGCGCTGCTCGAGGATCTGCCGGCCGAGCTCGACGTTGTTGCCGTCGAGGCGGACCACGAGCGGCTTGGTCGCCGTGTCACCGAGCAGGTCGAGCGCGCCGACGATGCCGTTGGCGACCTCGTCGCAGGCGGTGATTCCACCGAAGACGTTCACGAACACGGACTTCACGTCGGGATCTCCGAGGATCACGTCGAGGCCGTTCGCCATCACCTGGGCGTTGGCGCCGCCGCCGATGTCGAGGAAGTTCGCCGGCTTGACGCCGCCGTGGGCCTCTCCGGCGTACGCGACGACGTCGAGGGTCGACATGACCAGACCCGCGCCGTTGCCGATGATGCCGACCTGGCCCTCGAGCTTGACGTAGTTGAGGTTGAGCTCCTTGGCCTTCGCCTCGAGCGGGTCCTCGGCGCTCTTGTCGACGAACTCCTCGTGCTCGGCGTGACGGAACTCGGCGTTCTCGTCGAGCGAGACCTTGCCGTCGAGCGCCTCGAGCGTGTCGCCGGCGAGGCGTGCGAGCGGGTTGACCTCGACGAGGGTCGCGTCCTCCTCGACGAAGACCTTCCACAGCGCCTGGATCATCGTGACGGCCTGCTCGAAGACCGGCTCCGGGAAGGCGGCCTCGGTCGCGATCGCACGCGCCTTGTCCGCGTCGACTCCCGTGCCCGGGTCGATCGGGATCTGCTTGACGGCATCGGGGTTGGTCTTGGCGACCTCCTCGATCTCGACGCCGCCCTCGACCGATGCGATGCACAGGTACTGGCGGTTCGCGCGGTCGAGCAGGAAGGAGAAGTAGTACTCGTCCTCGATGCTGGCTGCCGGAGCGATCAGGACACGGTTGACCGTGAGCCCCTTGATCTCCATCCCGAGGATGTCCGCAGCGCGGTCACGTGCCTCGTCCGGGGTAGGGGCGAACTTGACGCCGCCCGCCTTGCCACGGCCACCGGCCTTGACCTGGGCCTTGACGACGACTGCGCCACCCAGGTCCTGGGCGCCCTGCTGCGCCTCTTCGGGGGTGTTCGCCACGACGCCGAGCGTCACGGGAACCCCGTGCTTGGCGAAGAGCTGCTTCGCTTGGTACTCCATCAGATCCACGGTGATGCCGTCCTTTTGGTACAGGTACGCTGCCGTACAACCTTTTGGACTGTAGTCCCGTGATCCTGGTCACAGGGCGACGGGGTGCGCGGGCTACCATCCGCGCATGTCCGACGACAGCACGTCCATGAGTGTGTCCGCCCTCAGTGTGCCTGCCCGTGGCGCGACCCTCTCGGTGAACCGTTCCGGGACCCGGTCCGGTCCGACCGTGGTGCTCGTCCACGGGTTCCCGGACGACCACCACGTGTGGGACCGCGTGGTCCCGCTGCTGGACGACCTGGACGTCGTCACGTACGACGTCCGCGGCGCGGGCCGGTCGACGGCTCCGAGCGGACGCTCCGCCTACCAGGTCGAGCGTCTCGTCGACGACCTCGTCGCTGTGCTCGACGCCGTACGGCCAGACGGTGGTCCCGTCCATCTCGTCGGGCACGACTGGGGCTCGGTCCAGCTGTGGGCTGCGGTCTTCGCGTCGTCCGACGACCCTCGCCTTCGGGGGCGCATCGCGTCGTTCGTGTCGATCAGCGGTCCTGACCTGCGGCTGTACGGCGCCTACCTCCGGCGCAACCTGCGCGACCGGAGGTGGAGCCGCCTCGGCGACCAGCTGCGGAGGTCCTGGTACATCCTCGCCTTCCAGGTCCCGCTGCTGCCCGAGGTCGTGGTGCGGCGCGGCACCCACGTCGTACGCCGGGTGCTGACGCGGTCACAAGGGCTGGAGGCCGGCCACTGGTCGGGCTCCCTCGCCCGGGATGCGGCGAACGGCATCAACCTCTACCGCGCGAACGCCTTCCGGTCGGCGTCCGCTCCCCTGCCGACGGCGACGGACGTCCCGGTGACGCTCGTCGTCGCGCTGAAGGACGACTTCCTCTCTCCCTCTCTCTACGACGGCCTCGAGAAGCACGTCCCGCACCTCGTACGCCGCGAGGTCGACACCGGCCACTGGCTTCCGTGGCTGCGTCCGGAGGAGGTCGCCGGGGCAGTCCGCGCGGCCATCGAGGCGGGGTCGGAGGGATCCTGAGTGTGACGCGACTCATACAGACCGGCCGACACGCCTGCAACCACGGCGACCTCGTCGCCGGACCTTGACCAACCGTCCAACATGCTGGACCCTGGACCAGTTGTCTCCCTTCGGTAACGGGGGCGCGTCCGCTAGGGTCGACAACCGCTAGTCCACTACTGGAGGTCACTGAATGACGTCGCGCCCTGCGCCCAAGCGCCGCGCTGAGAAGCCCAAGAAGGGCGCCTCGCGGGTGACGGAAGCCGGCGACGCCACCAGCACGACGAGCACCACCGGCCGCAGGGTCGCAGGCCGAGCGGCCTCCTCCGCGGACGAGTCGGCAGCGGCCCGGTCGCATACGGAGGTCAGCAAACCGCTGGCCGCCACCCCGCAGTCGGACAAGGAAGCCCGCTCCGCCACGCAGCACGATCCCCGCCCCGAGCACCCCGGACGCACGGCGTCCCCCTCAGGCAGTCGCAGGGCCCGCACCGCGGAGCCCGCCGCCGAGAAGCCCACCACCCGCGAGAGCGCCAAGGCAGCCCGCGAGAGCACCCCCCACGAGCCCTACCGCGGGCGCCGCGCCGCCGAGCTTCCTCCGATCCCCGCCGACGCCACGGCCACGATCGACGCGGTCTCCGACCACACCACGGTCACCGAGCGCCGCTCGGGCGAGCTCCGGGCCGTCCGCCGGGCAACCCCTCCCGGCTCTCGCGCCTCGCGCACGAAGACCCGCAGGTTCCGCGGACTCCCGACCCCCGCCGTCATCGGCGCAGCGGCACTCGTCCTAGCCGGAGTCGGCGCCGTGGCGATGTCGTCGGCGAAGCCGCCGGTGATGGAGACGGCCGACTTCGTGCCGGTCGCCGCCGACGCCGCTGGTGCAGCGGGCGCGGCCGAGTCGCGCTACGACCCGAGCAACGTCGACGTCACCCGCGACTTCGACCGCGCACTCCTCGACAAGCAGGCCGAGCAGCAGGCGGCACAGATGTCGTCGTCGCTCGCCGAGCTCGCCAACAAGACCGAGGCCCGCTCCCAGGAGATCAAGAAGCGGCAGTGGGTCATCCCGCTCACCGGCTACCGCCTGACGGCACGCTTCGGCCAGTCGAGCTCCCTGTGGTCCACGGTCCACACCGGTCTCGACTTCGCTGCCCCGTCGGGCACGCGCCTGGTCGCGATCGCTCGGGGCACGATCACCAGCACCGGCTACGACGGCGCGTACGGCAACAAGACCGTGCTCACCCTCGAGGACGGCACGGAGCTGTGGTACTGCCACCAGTCGTCGATCGCCGTCAGCGTCGGCGACACCGTGCAGCCCGGTGACCTGGTCGGCTACGTCGGCTCGACCGGCAACGTCACCGGCCCGCACCTGCACCTCGAGGTCCGGCCCACGCCCGACACCCCGATCGATCCGCTCGTCGCTCTCCGCGAGCACTTCGTCAACGCCTGACGCTCACCGGGCCGCCATCGCCGGGATCGGTCGTCCGGCGAGGGGTGACCGTCAGATCTTCTCGACGGGCGCGTAGCGGAGCAGCAGGCGCTTGACGCCTTCGGAGCCGAAGTCGACCGACGCCACCGCACGGTCACCGACACCCTCGAGCGCCACCACCGTGCCCAGCCCGAACGCGTCGTGCGTGACCCGGTCGCCCGGCGACAGGCTCGGCACGTCGCGCTTCGTCTTGCTCGCGCGGTCGGCAGCCGACGCGCGCATCGGCGCGGCGGACGTCCGGCGCGGCAGGTATCCGCCGGACCAGGTGGCCGTGTCGGCCTGGGTGCGCTTCCAGTCGACGAGCTCCTCCGGGATCTCGTCCAGGAAGCGCGACGCCGGATTGTGGGACGGCGCGCCCCACGCGGAGCGTACGAGCGCGCGCGTGACGTAGAGACGCTGCTCGGCGCGAGTCAGGCCCACGTAGGCGATGCGGCGCTCCTCCTCGAGCTCCTTCGGGTCGCCGAGCGAGCGCATGTGCGGGAACACCGACTCCTCGAGACCGGTGAGGAACACCACCGGGAACTCGAGTCCCTTGGCGGTGTGCAGAGTCATCAGGGTGACCATGCCGTCACCGGAGTCGGGGATCGAGTCGGCGTCGGCGACGAGCGAGACGCGTTCGAGGAACGCCGCGACGGACCCCGGCTCGAGCACCTCGTCGTCCTCGATGCCGGCGTCGCCCACATCGGTGGGCTCGGCGAGCGTCGCGGCATCGGAGACGAACTCGCGGGCGACGGCGACGAGCTCGGAGAGGTTCTCGACGCGAGCCTCGTCCTGCGGGTCGGTGCTGTTCTCGAGCTCGTCGAGATAACCGGACCGCGCGAGCGTGGCCTCGAGAACGACGTCGACCGGCTCGCCGGCGGCGGCCAGCTCCTGGAGCCCGGTGATGGTCTCGACGAAGCCGCTGATCTGCTTGAGGGACCGGGTCGCGATGCCCGGGGCCTCCTCGGCACGCTGCAACGCCTCCCAGAAGGTGATGCGGAGCCGGTCGGCGTACGCACCGACCACGGCCTCGGCCCGATCGCCGATGCCGCGCTTGGGCGTGTTGAGGATCCGGCGCAGCGACACGGAGTCGGCGGGATTGACCAGGACGCGCAGGTAGGCGATGGCGTCCTTGATCTCCTTGCGCTCGTAGAACCGCACCCCGCCGACGACCCTGTAGGGGAGGCCGACCCGGATGAAGACCTCCTCGAACACACGGGACTGCGCGTTGGTCCGGTAGAAGACGGCGACGTCGGACGGCTTGGCGATGCCCTCGTCGGCGAGCCGGTCGACCTCGTCGGCGACGTACTGGGCCTCGGAGTGCTCGTCGTCGGCGACGTAGCCGACGATCTGCTCCCCCGTGCCCTGCGCCGACCAGAGGTTCTTCTTCTTGCGGCCCTCGTTGCGTGAGATCACGGCATTCGCGGCATCGAGGATCGACTGGGTCGAGCGGTAGTTCTGCTCGAGGAGGATCGTCGTCGCCGTCGGGAAGTCGGCCTCGAACTCGAGGATGTTGCGGATGTTGGCGCCCCGGAACGCATAGATCGACTGGTCGGAGTCGCCGACGACGAGCAGGTCGGAGTCAGGCTCGGTGCAGAGCTCGCGGATCAGGACGTACTGGGCGTGGTTGGTGTCTTGGTACTCGTCGACCAGCACGTGGCGAAACCGCCGCCGATAGGAGTCGGCGACGTCGGGGAACGCCTGGAACAGGTGGACGGTGCCCATGATCAGGTCGTCGAAGTCCATCGCGTTGGACGACCGCAACCGCTCCTGGTAGGTCGAGTACGCGGAGGCGTAGGCGCGCTCGGTGTCGTTGTGTGCCCTGGTCGCCGCGGCCTCGTGGTCGACGAGCTCGTTCTTCTGGTTGGACACCCAGTTGAGGACCCCACGGGGCGGGAACCGCTTGGGGTCGAGCTCGAGGTCGCGACACACCTGGGTCATCAGGCGCTTGGAGTCGGCGGCGTCGTAGATCGTGAACGTCGAGGTGTAGCCGAAGCGCTGCGCCTCCTTGCGGAGGATGCGGACGCACGCCGAGTGGAACGTGGAGACCCACATCAGGCGGGCGCGCGGACCCACCAGGTCGGCGACCCGGTCCCTCATCTCGGCCGCGGCCTTGTTGGTGAAGGTGATCGCCAGGATCGAACCGGGGTGGACCCGGTGCTGGGAGATCATCCACGCGATGCGGCGGGTGAGCACACGCGTCTTGCCGGACCCGGCGCCCGCGACCACCAGGAGCGGGCCACCGGTGTGCGTGACGGCTGCGCGCTGGGGGTCGTTGAGCCCCTCCAGCAGCCGCTCCGCCTGGGCTTCGCGGCGTGCCTGGATCTCCTCGTCGCTCGGGCGGTCGTGGCCGCCGCCACCGCCGGCGGGGAAGGCCGGCGACGTCCTGGCATCGGCAGGGCGCAGACCACCGGGCATCCGGTCTGAGGGCACGGGAAACGGGAGACTCATCGTGGGTCCAGCCTACGGGTGCGCGCGGACATCCCCGCCCACGACGTACCGATGCAATGCGGCCCACCGTCACCAGCGACGACCTACCCTGACAGAGGGGGAACGAACTCCCTCGAACCAAGGAGGCGCCGACGTTGCGCATCGTCATCGACCACGACGCGAGCGAGCCCCCGTACGAGCAGCTGAGGCGGCAGATCGCGGCCCAGGCGGCCGACGGCACGCTCGGTCCGGGCTCCCGCATCCCGACGGTGCGGGCACTGGCGGAGGAGCTCAACATCGCCGTCAACACGGTCGCCAAGGCGTACCGCGCCCTGGAGTCGGAGGGTGTCCTCGAGGCCCTCGGCCGCCGTGGCACGTTCATCCGATCGCGCGCCCTCCCCGACGACATCGCGGCAGCGGCCGCGAGCGCCGCCGACACCTACGTCGCGGAGCAGCGACGACTCGGCATCGCACGCACGGAGGCGATCCGCATGGTCGAGGACCGCTGGCCGTGACCTGACCCGCTGTCAGGCCGACGGCGCCGTGGTGCGCGGGCTGCCAGCGGCCCGACAGCGCGCCTCTGCACCGTAGAGGCATGAACAACGTGATCTTCGCCGAAGGGCTCACCAAGCGCTTCGGAGACACTCAGGCCCTCGCCGGCGTCGACCTCGCCGTGCCCGAGGGATCCGTGCTCGGGGTCCTCGGCCCCAACGGCGCCGGCAAGACGACCGCCGTCCGCATCCTCGCCACCCTGCTCCAAGCCGACGGTGGTCACGCCACCGTCGCCGGGTACGACGTGGCCCGCAACCCCGACGAGGTCCGACGCGCGATCGGTCTCACCGGCCAGTACGCCGCCGTCGACGAGCAGCTGACCGGCCGGGAGAACCTCGTGCTGGTCGCGCGTCTCCTCGACCTCCCCCGCCGCGACGCCGTGCGCCGCGCCGACGAGCTCCTCGAGCAGTTCGGCCTCACCGATGCGGGTGACCGTCGCGCCCGCACCTACTCGGGCGGCATGCGCCGACGCCTCGACCTCGCCGCCAGCCTCGTCGGGCGTCCCGAGGTGATCTTCCTGGACGAGCCCACCACCGGCCTCGACCCGAGCAAGCGCGACGACATGTGGAACGTCGTCCGCGAGCTCACCGACGCTGGTACGACGGTGCTGCTGACCACGCAGTACCTCGAGGAGGCGGACGCCCTCGCCGACCGCATCAGCGTGATCGACCAGGGACGTGTCATCGCCGAGGGGACGCCGCACGAGCTCAAGGCGCTGGTCGGCGGCCGTACCCTCCAGGTCCGCCCCGTCGATCCCCGCGACATCGGAGACGTGGCCGCGCTGCTCAGCGGCATCGCCGGCCGCCCCACGGACGAGCCGGCCAAGGGCACGGTCGCCGTGCCCGTGGAGGACGACCGCGTCCTCACCACGGTCGTACGCGACCTGGACACCCGCGGCATCGCCGTCGCCGAGCTCGCCCTCTCGCTCCCCGACCTCGACGAGGTGTTCTTCGCCCTGACCGGCAAGCCCGCCTCCGACACCCCCGCATCCGACGCCGACCACGAGAAGGAGCTCGTCCGATGAGCACCGCGACCGCGACCCTCGTCCCCACCCGGGCGGCCTCCGCGCCGTTCCCGCTCGTCCGCCACGCCGCCGTGCTGGCAGGCCGGTCGGTGAAGAAGATGATCCGTACGCCGGAGCAGTTCATCGACGTCACGCTTCAGCCGATCCTCTTCATCGTCACCTTCGTCTACCTGTTCGGTGGCGCGATCTCGGGGTCCACGCACGACTACCTCCAGTTCGTGCTGCCGGGCCTGATGGCCCAGACGGTGCTGTTCAGCACGATCTCGATCGGCGTGAACCTCAACACCGACATCAAGGAAGGCGTCTTCGACCGGTTCCGGTCGTTGCCCATCCCCCGATCCGCGCCGCTCGTGGGCGCGGTCGCGGCCGAGGGCATTCGCTACACCACCTCGATCCTGGTGACGCTCGGCTTCGGCTACGTGATCGGGTATCGCGCGACCACCAGCTTCTGGTCGGTCCTCGCCGGCTGCGCGCTGGTGCTCCTCGTCGCCTGGGCGCTCTGCTGGATCTCGGTCTTCCTCGGGATGGTCCTCCGCGAGTCGGGCTCGGTGCAGGGCATCGGGTTCCTGGCGCTGTTCCCGCTGACCTTCGGGTCGAGCATGTTCGTCGACCCGGACACGATGCCGGGGTGGCTGCAGGCATGGGTGAACGTCAACCCGGTCACGCACCTCACCGACGCCGTACGCGGTCTCTTCACCGGAGGCGCAGAGGCGTCCGACATCGTCGTCACGTTGGGCATGGCGGGGGCGATCATCGCGGTGTTCGCGCCGCTCGCGGTGCGCGCGTACCGACGCAAGGCCTGACCCACCTGCCCTGAGGCGTTGCCTATCGACCTCGCGTCCACCCGGTCGCGTGAACGTCGATGCGCAACGCCTCAGTGCTCGTCGGCCTCCGGGAGGGCGAGCGCCAGCGCGTCCTCGCGCGACAGCGCTGCGCCTGCGGCGAACAGGGTGTCGAACCGCTCCTGCCCGAGCGACTCGACCAGCGCACCGGTGAGCGTGACAGCATCGCGGTTGCCGAGGTCGTCGGTCCCTCGGATCTGCCGAGCGGCTCCGAGGCGCTGCGCGGCGAGCTCGGGGTCGCCCTCCTGCGCGGTGACCGAGGCGAGCGCCGTCGCGACCATCGCCGCGATGGGCATGTCCCGCGAGCGCCGGGCGTCGGCGGCGCCGCGCTGGAGGTACGCGCGAGCAGCCGGAGCGTCGTACGGGAGGGTCGCCAGCGCCGAAGCGCTCAGCGCGATCGCCCGGAACTGCGGTGCTCGGAAGGCTGATCCGCCGCGGTCGATCTCCGCGACCAGCTCGGTCGCCAGACGCCGGGCGGTCTCGCCGTCTTCCAGCCAACGCTCGAGCTCGATCGCGGTGACGCGAGCGTACGCGTCGTTCTCGCGGTGCCCCGACGCCCGTGCCTCCTCGACGACGTCAGTGAGATCGCGCCGCAGAGTCGCGACGTCGGCGCCGGTGTGCTCGAGGTCGACGACGGCGAGCCAGACGAGCCGGGTCCGGAGCTGGACGGCGTCGCGGTCGGCGCCGAGCTCGGTCAGGAGGCTGATCGCGGAGCGCAGGTGGCTGCGGGCGTCGTCGAACTCGCCCGCGCGTTCGTACGCCGCGGCGAGGGTCGACTCCCCCATCGCCAGTCCCCACCGGTCCCCGACCTCGCGGAACCCCTCAAGAGCGTCAGCGAGGTCGTCGTACGACCCGCGCGTCGCGGCACCGGCGTTGTCCTGCCACGCGAGCCGAACGAAGCGGACGGCCGACCGCACCCACGGATCGGGGTGCTCCAGCCCTGCCGACAGGTCGATCACGCTCACGTCGGCGCGACCCACGTCGTCACCGAAGGTCGAGAAGAGGTCGGCCGCCACCAGGATCACCGTGACGGTCGGAGCCTCGCGGTCGAGCCCGGGATCCGCTCGGAGCATCGTGATGCGTTCCACCAGGGCGTCTCGGCCGGCCTGGCTGTCGGAGTCGTCGATCTGGGCGATGAACCGCATCGCCACGCAGACCAGCTCGGGGGTCGGCGGGAGCTGGACGTCCATCGCGAGGACACGGGTCGAGAGATCGGCGATCTCGTCGTGCTGGCCGCGGAGCGAGAAGTACCAGGCGAGGTCGGCGGTGATCCAGGCGGCCGAGGCTCCGTCGCCGACGTCGATCGCGTACGACATCGCCGCGAGGAGGTTGCCGCGCTCGTCGTCGAGAACGGCGAGTGCCTCGAGCTGCTCCCGGCGCCGCAGCCGAGGCTCGAGCTCGTGGGCGAGGCTGCGGAAGTAGGCAAGGTGGGCGCGGCGTACGGCGTCGGCCTCGCCCCGCTCCACGAGCCGGTCGGCGCCGTACTCGCGCAGCGTCTCCAGCATCCGGAACCGCGGCTCACCCAGGTTGTCGGCAGCGGGGGCGAGCAGCGACTTGTCCGCCAGCGCCGTGAGGAGGTCGAGCGCACCGGGCTCGTCGATCCCGGCGATGGCCGCCGCCGCCGGGACGGAGATGCCTGCCGGGAACACGGCGATCCGCTCGGCGAGCTCCCGCTCGTCGTCGGCGAGGAGGTCCCAGCTCCACTCGACGACGGCGCGCAGGGTGCGATGACGCGGCAACGCCGTACGGCTGCCGCCGGTGAGGAGCCGGAACCGGTCGCCGAGGCGGGCTGCGACCTGGGCCGCGGTCAGCGTGCGGAGCCGGGCAGCGGCCAGCTCGAGCGCGAGCGGCTGACCGTCGAGGCGACGACAGATCTCCAGGACCGCCGGCAGGGACGCGTCGTCGAGGACGAACGACGGCGCTGCAGCCCGCGCGCGCTGCACGAAGAGGTCGACCGCGCTGTGCTCGAGCGCCTCCAGCGGCTTCGTCCCGTCCGCGGGCACGTCGAGCGGGGCGACCGGCAGCACCACCTCGCCGACGAGATCGAGCGGCTCGCGGCTCGTCGCGACGACCCGGAGGTCCGGCAGCGCGTGCAGCAGGTCCTCCGTGACTGCGGCGACGTCGGCGACGACGTGCTCGCAGTTGTCGGCCACCAGCAGCACGCTGCGGCCGGCCAGTGCCTCGACCACGCGCGTCCGGTCGTCCACCCTCCGCTCGGCCGACCGGTCGAGGACCACGACCTCGCGGAGGTCGAGCGCACCGACGACCGCGTCGAGGATGTCGGCCGGATCGGTGACGGCGGCGAGCTCGATCATCCACACGCCGTCGGGGTACGAGGCGGCGACCCGCGACGCCGTCTCGACCGCGAGCCGGGTCTTCCCCGCACCCCCTGGTCCGACGAGGGTGACGAGCCGGTTCGAGGTCACGAGCGCACTCAGCTCCGCGACGGCCCTGTCCCGCCCGACGAAGCTGGTGAGCGCCGTCCGGAGGTTGCTGCGTGAACGCGCGGCCTGCTTCACCGCGGGCGTCCGGGCTGGGACCTCGCCGACCAGGATGGCCTGCTGCAGCTGCTGTGCAGCGGGAGACGGGTCGAGACCGAGGTCGTCGGCGAGCCGGACGCGCATCCGCTCGTAAGCCGCCAGCGCGTCAGGGGTCCGACCGGTCACCGCGAGCGCACGGATGAGCGCGGTCCACAGCCGTTCGCGGTACGGGTGCGCGTCGACGAGGCCGCTCAGCTCCGCGACGACGGTCGCGGGGTCGTACGTGCCGGACTCCAGCTCACCGGCGTACGTCTCCTCGAGCGTCGCCAGACGGCGCTCCTCGAGGGCGGTCGCGGCTGGACCCACGAACGGTGCGTCGTCGAGGCCCTCGAGCGCGTGCCCGCCCCACAGCGCCAGCGCGTCGGCGCTCCGCCCGTCGCGCATCAGGGTGGTGAAGCGGTGGGCATCGACGTCGTCGGGATCCAGGGCGAGCCGGTAGCCGTTGGCGTGGGAGACGACGACGCCGTCGGGCAGCCGCGCTCGGGTCCTCGAGACGATCGACTGCAGCGCGTTGTGCGCGTTGCGGGGCGGATCGTCACCCCACAGGTCGTCGACGAGGGTGTCGGCGGCGACGGCGTGCGGGACCGCGAGCGCGAGCCGGGCTACGAGCGCCCGGTTGCGAGGGCCGCCGAGATCGACCGGCTCCCCGCCGACGTACGCGGTGACCGGGCCGAGGAGGTGAACCTGCACGCGTCCCATCCTGGCATCCGCAGGATCAGGACCGGGCTACTCCTTCTTCTTCTCGCGCCAGGGACGCTCGAACGGCAGCCGCCACGCGTGCGGCGCGATCAGCTGGTGGATCGCGTTCGGGCCCCACGACCCCACCGGGTAGACCCGCACCGGCGGCGGGTGGTCGATCAACTGCTGCGAGATGCTCCACAGCTGCTCGATGCCCTCGGCCGTGGTGAAGAGGGTGTGGTCGCCGCGCATCGCGTCGTAGATCAGCCGCTCGTACGCCTCGAGAGCCGCGTAGCCGTTGGTCTCGTTGAACGCGAACTGCATCGACAGCTTGTCCATCCGCATCCCGTGCCCGGGGCGCTTGCCGTAGAACGACAGCGACAGCCGCGCATGGTCGGCGAGGTCGAAGGTCAGGTGGTCCGGTCCTTGCGCTCCGACACCGGAGCCCTCGGGGAACATGCTCTTCGGCGGCTCACGGAAGGCGATCGAGATGATCCGGGCGCCCTCGGCGAGCTGCTTGCCGGTCCGCAGGTAGAACGGGACGCCGGCCCACCGCCAGTTGTCGACGTAGCAGCGCAACGCCACGAAGGTCTCGGTGTCGGACTCGTCGGAGACGTCGGGCTCCTCGCGGTAGCCGGAGTACTGGCCGCGGACGACGTCGCTGGGCTCGATCGGCAGCATCGAGCGGAAGACCTTCGTCTTCTCCTCGGTGATCGCGTACGGCGCCAGCGCGGTCGGCGGCTCCATGGCGACGAAGCCGAGGACCTGGAACAGGTGGGTCACGACCATGTCGCGGTAGGCGCCGGTCTGCTCGTAGAACCCGATGCGTCCACCGAGGCCGAGCGTCTCGGGGACGTCGATCTGGACGTGGTCGATGTGGTTGCGGTTCCAGATCGGCTCGAAGAGTCCGTTGGCGAACCGGAACGCGAGGATGTTCTGCGCCGCCTCCTTGCCGAGGAAGTGGTCGATCCGGAAGATCTGCTCCTCGCGGAACACCTCGTGCAGCGCGGCGTTGAGCCGGCGGGCTGATGCGAGGTCGGTGCCGAACGGCTTTTCCATGATGATCCGCGAGCGCTCGGCGAGGCCCGCCTCGTCGATCTCGTGGACGACCGCGAGCGCGGCGTTCGGCGGGACGCTGAGGTAGTGCAGGACCTGGGGCTCGCCACCGAGCTCGGACTCGGCACGGTGCACGACCGACGCGAGGCCCTCGGGGCCTGCCTCACCACCAGGCGCCCAGCGGAGCATCTCCGCGAAACCCGCCCACTCCTCGTCGGTGGGCGCCGGGGTGCTGAACTCCGCGATCGCGTCGCGGGCGAGCGTACGGAACTTGTCGAGGTCCATCTCGTCGAGCGACGTGCCGACGATGCGGGCGCTCGGAATCAATCCCGCCTGCCATAGGTGCAGGAGGCCGGGCAGGAGCTTGCGGCGAGCGAGGTCTCCGGTCGCACCGAAGAGCACGAACACGTACGGCTTCGACTCCATGCCCTCAGGGTAGTGCGGGAAAGGCGGTCACGGCTGACGGAGCGGCTGCCGCGCCTGCCACTCGGCCCGCGTGATCGCGTACTCCACGTCGCCGTGCTCGTCACCGTCGATCCGTACCGGCCAGTCGGCGTGGAAGGTCCGGACGAGCCGCATCCCGGCCTTCTCCATGACCCGGCGCGAGGCGACGTTGACGACCATCGTCTCCGCGTGGACGCGCTCGACGTCGTGGGCGCTGAAGCCGTTGTCGATCAGCGCGCGCGACACCTCGGTCGCGTACCCCTGGCCCCACGCCGCCTCGTGCAGGCGATAGCCGAGCTCCGGGTCCCGGGGGTCGCCGTCCTCGCCCGGCCGGTAGTGGAACCAGCCGAGGAACCGGCCGCCCTCGCGCTCCTCGGCCGCCCAGAACCCGTACGCCGGGTGGCGGGCGTACCAGCGCAGGAATGCGGGAATCACGTCGTCGACGATCTCCTCGCGCGCGACCGGCAGTCCTCCGTTGATGTAACGCATCACAGCGGGGTCGTTGTCGAGCGCGTGCAGCAGGTCGGCGTCGTCGGTGGTGAACCGGCGGAGCCGGACCCGTGGCGTGGTCAGGAACACGGTCACGGACCGAGTCTGGCAGGCCCTCGGCGTCACGTCCTCCGGGGCACGTGACCTGCCTCACAGCGGCCTCGGCTTGCGACTGAACCTACGGTTGCGTAGGTTAGGCGGTGCACGGACGTTCACTGAATCCCTCGGAGGCCCCATGGGTATCGTCCGCAAGGCCCTCGCCTCGCGCCCGATCGCCGCACTGACCTCGCCGCACACCATCGACCACTACCTCGACCAGATCCACCCGATGCTCGCCGTGCAGCACGTACGCGCCCGGGTCGTCGACGTGGTCCACGAGACGGGTGTCGCGAGCACGGTCGTTCTCCGACCCAACGGCGCCTGGACCGGCTTCAAGCCCGGCCAGCACGTCGAGTTCGGCGTCGAGGTCGACGGCAAGCGTCGCGTCCGCGTCTTCTCGGTGTCGAGCTCGGCGCGCCGCAAGGACGGGCTCTTCAGCGTCTCGGTGAAGGCGCACCCCGACGGCTACGTCTCGCAGTACCTCCACAACGCGCTCGCCCCGCGCACCCTGATCCACCTCTCGCCGGCCGACGGCGACTTCGTCCTGCCGGACGTCATCCCGGACGACCTGCTCCTGCTCTCCGGCGGCAGCGGCATCACGCCGGTCATGTCGATGCTGCGCACCCTGCGCGACACCGGCCACAGCGGCCGCGTCACCTTCCTGCACTACGCCCGCAGCCGCGAGGACGAGATGTTCTCCGAGGAGCTCGACGAGCTGGCGGCGTCGCTCGACTTCGTCAGGCTGGTGCGGGTCTACACCCGCGAGCCCGAGGCCGGCGCCGAGCTGACCGGGCGGTTCGACCTCGTCCACCTGAAGCACCTCGAGGTGGACCCCACCAGCACCCTCTCGTACGTCTGCGGACCCGCGGGCCTCATCGCCTCGGTGCGCGACACGTACGACGAGCTCGGCGCAGCAGAGCAGCTGCGCATGGAGTACTTCAAGGTTCCGACCGTCGACCTCGACGCCGAGGACGCGACCGGCACCCTGACCTTCGACGACAGCGGTATCGAGACCGACAACTCGGGCAGCACGATCCTCGAGCAGGCCGAGGCCGCCGGCCTCACGCCGGAGTTCGGCTGCCGCATGGGCGTCTGCAACACCTGCGCCCTCAAGAAGAACCACGGCGCCGTGCGCCACGTCATCACCGGCGAGGTCTCCGCCAGCACCGACGAGACCGTCAAGATCTGCGTCCATGTCCCCGTCGGCGACGTCAACGTCGCCCTCTGAGAGGAACGCCATGTCCCACCTCCGCAAGCGGAACGCCCCGATCGAGCCGCTGAGCGCCAGCAACCACAACAAGGCGCCGGCTCCCCTGGTCGGCGAGGACACCACCAAGCGCGCGACCATCGGCCTCGACGTCATGACGTACGAGCAGCTCGAGGAGTTCGGCCACGAGCTCGACGCGGTGCGCCAGCGGGTCCTCGACGACCTCGGCCAGGCCGACGCCGACTACATCCGCCGCGTCATCAAGGTCCAGCGCGTCTTCGACGTGCTCGGCCGCGTCGGCATCTTCTTCCCGTTCTTCCTCCCGGTCTTCATCGCCGGCATCGTCTGCCTCGCGGTCGCCAAGATCCTCGAGAACATGGAGATCGGCCACAACGTGATGCACGGCCAGTACGACTGGATGAACGACCCGGTCGTCGACGGCAAGAAGTACGAGTGGGACAACGTCGCGCCGGCGCAGGACTGGAAGCACGGCCACAACTACATCCACCACACGTACACGAACATCCACGGCATGGACCGCGACATCGGCTACAACATGTTCCGGATCGACGAGGCGCAGCCGTGGTACCCGAGCCACCGCGTCAACCTGCCGCTGGCGTTCCTGCTGATGCTGTTCTTCGAGTGGGGCGTGATGTACCACGGCATCGAGCTCGACGAGTACCTCGGCGGCCGGATGAGCAAGTCGGAGTTCCAGGCCCGCAAGAAGCGTGCCTGGCAGAAGGTCCGCCGCCAGGTCGTCAAGGACTACGTGGCGTTCCCGCTCCTCGCCGTCCCGCTGATCCCGTTCACGTCGTGGTGGGTGCCGCTCGCCGTCCTCGGCGCGAACTTCGTGGCCAACATCCTCCGCAACATCTGGACGTTCATCATCATCTTCTGCGGCCACTTCCCCGCCGAGGTCGAGACGTTCACCGAGGACGAGGCCCAGAACGAGACCCGCGGCCAGTGGTACCTCCGCCAGCTGCTCGGCTCCGCGAACATCAGCGGCTCGCGTCCCTTCCACGTGATGACCGGCAACCTGTCGTACCAGGTCGAGCACCACCTGTTCCCCGACATCCCGGCGCGCCGCTACCCCGAGGTCGCGAAGGACGTGCACCTGCTCGTCGAGAAGTACGGCCTGACGTACAACTCCGGGCGCCTGTCCAAGCAGATCGGCAGCGTGGTCCGTCAGCTCGCCGTGCTCGGCCGGAAGCCCTCCGACCCGTACAAGGTCGGCAACTCGCCCGAGTCGAAGGCGCTGCGCCGCGAGAAGCGCGAGGCCGAGAAGGCCGCACGCGAGGCGATGGCGAACGCCTGACCGCTCCCCTGCACGCAAAGATGATGCGTTCCGACCACATGCTGGTCGGAACGCATCATCTTTTCGTAACGGCTCCGGCTCGGACGCTCGCCTCAGGGCGCAGGTCGAGGCGACGCAGCAGCTGGGCGTTGACTGCCACCACGACGGTCGACGCCGACATCAGGACCGCCCCCACCGACATCGGGAGCACGAACCCGATCGGCGCGAGCACGCCTGCCGCGAGCGGGACGGAGATCAGGTTGTAGCCGGCTGCCCACCACAGGTTCTGCTTCATCTTCCGGTACGTCGCGCGCGACAGCTCGATCACCGACAGGACCGACCGCGGGTCCGAGCTGGCGAGGATCACGCCGGCCGACGCGATGGCGACGTCGGTGCCGGCTCCGATCGCGATGCCGACGTCGGCCTGGGCCAGCGCGGGGGCGTCGTTGACACCGTCGCCGACCATCGCAACCTTGCGTCCCTCGTGCTGCAGCTCGGCGACCTTCGCAGCCTTGTCCTCCGGACGGACCCCGGCGAAGACCCGGTCGATGCCGAGCTCGTCGGCGACCGAGCGGGCGACCGCCTCGGCGTCACCGGTGATCATCACGACCTGGACGCCGCTGCGGTGCAGGGCGTCGACCGCCTGCCGCGACTCCTCACGCACCTCGTCGGCGAGCTCGAGGGCTCCGGCGACCTCACCGTCGGCGAGGACGTGGAGAATGATGGCGCCCTTCTGCCGCCAGGACCCGGCCACCTCGAGCTCGACCGCGTGCTCCTGCTCGAGCAGCGCCGGGCCGCCCACCTGGACGCGCATGCCTTCCACCCGCGCGGTGACGCCGACGGCCGGTGACGACGAGAAGTCGCTCGCCGGCGCGACTGTCAGCCCTCGACGTTGCGCCGCCTCGACGATCGCCTTCGCGAGCGGGTGCTCACTGTCGGTCTCGGCCGCCGCCGCCAGCGCCAGGACCTCGTCGCTGGTACGGCCACCGACCGTCTCGACGGACACGACCGTGGGCTCGCCCTTGGTGAGGGTGCCGGTCTTGTCGAACAGCACGGCGTCGACGGTGCGCATGCTCTCGAGCGCGAGGCGGTCCTTGACCAGCACTCCCCCGCGCGCCGCTCGCTCGGTCGCGATCGACACGACCAGCGGGATGGCGAGTCCGAGCGCGTGCGGGCAGGCGATCACCAGGACGGTGATCGTGCGCACGACGGCCTCGTCGGGCAGACCGATCGACGACCAGACCACCGCAGTGATCGCAGCGGCGCCGAGCGCGAACCAGAACAGCCAGCCTGCGGCCGTGTCGGCGAGACGCTGCGCACGCGAGGTCGAGCCCTGCGCCTCGGCGACGAGCCGCTGGATGCCGGCGAGGGCGGTGTCGTCACCCACGGCGGTGATCTCGACCCGGACCCCGGAGTCGGTGGCCACGGTCCCGGCGACGACCGCGTCACCGGCGGCACGGCGTACGGTCCGCGACTCACCGGTGACCATCGACTCGTCCATGTCGGCGGCACCGTCGACGACGTCGCCGTCCGCGGGGATGCTGCCACCGGGGCGTACGACGACGACGTCGCCCACGCGCAGGTCTGCCGGCGAGACCGTCACGATCTGGTCGCCCTCGACGCGCTCCGCCTGGTCCGGGAGAAGGGCGGCGAGCGAGTCCAGCGCGGAGGTCGTCTGTGCGAGCGAGCGCATCTCGATCCAGTGGCCGAGCAGCATGATCACGATCAGCAGCGCGAGTTCCCACCAGAAGTCGAGCTGGTGGTGGAGGACGCCGAGGCTCGCACCCCACGACGACACGAACGCGACCGTGATCGCGAGCGCGATGAGGAGCATCATCCCGGGTCGGCGGGCGCGGACCTCGCTGACGGCACCGGTCAGGAACGGTCGACCACCCCACGCGTACATGACGGTGCCGAGGACCGGCGACACCCACTCGACCCACCCGGCGTCGGGGAGGTCGTAGCCGAGGATCGCCGCGAACATGCCGGAGAGGCCGACCACCGGGACGGCAAGCACCAGCATGACCCAGAAAAGCCTGCGGAACTGGCCGACGTGGTCGCCGTGCCCGCCGTGGCCGGCGTGATCGTGGCCCGCCGTCTCGCGACCGCCGTGCTCATGAGCGACGTGCTCCTCGTGGTCGGCGTGAGTGTGCTCGTGCGTGCTCATGCCTCGACCATATACCCCTAGGGGGTATCCGACAAGCCGTCCGACGGGGACCCCAGGACCAGCGAGGCGACCTGCTCCAGCTCGGGCGTCAGCGCACCCTCGGGGACGGTCACCTGCTCCCCCTCGAAGGAGAAGGTGTAGGTGAAGCGGTCACCGCCGGGGACCTCGTCGGGGGCCGGCAGACCGGCGAAGTCCGTGCGGGCGAGCAGGGACGCGACCTCCGCGCCGAGCGGTCCCTCGTCCAGGTCGACGGTCGCCTCACGGCCGATGCCGGCGAAGCCGCCCGAACGCGACACCACGACCCGGCCGGACGTCGGACGACGCCCACCGCCGGCAGGAGAGCTCCCCTCCGCATCGACGCCCACCTCGGCCCAGGCGTCTCGGACTGCTCCGGCCTCCTCGGTGCCGTAGAGCGCGGTCGCGGCCGCCACGGTCGCGGCAGCGAAGCCCGTGAAGTCGGTGTCCTGGCCGACCGCGTCGCCCGTCAGCGCGGCGTACCAGATCTGGCCCGTACGCTCCCAGCTGTAACCGCCGAGCCGCAGCGCGGCGAGCACGAACGCCCGGTTGGGGATGCCGGAGTTGATGTGCACACCTCCGTTGTCCGCCGTGGTCACCACGAAGTCGGCCATCGACCCGACCTGGGGATCCTTGCCGAGCAGCGGGTCGTCGTACGCCGTGCCCGGCTCGCGCATGGAGCGCAGCGCGACGGCGTCGATCCCCGGCGCGAAGAGGCCCTCACCGATCAGCCACTCGGCCTCCTCGGCGGTCTGGTCGAGCATCCGCTGCAGGGCCATCGCCGCGAAGCAGTCCGACATCGACTCGTTGAGCGCCCCGGACTGGCCCGCGTAGCGCAGGTTGGCGGTGAACTGCGTGACCCCGTGCGTGAACTCGTGGAAGTTCACGTCCGGCGGCTTGGTGAACCGCTCGAACACCTCGCCGTCGCCGTCGCCGAAGACAAGCTGCTCACCGTCCCAGAAGGCGTTGTCGTAGGACTGTCCGTAGTGCACCGTCACCGTGACGCCGCTGCCTGCTCCGTCGATGCCGCTGCGCCCGAACACGGTGTGGAACAGCTCGTGCACGACACCGGTGCTGTCGTACGCCTCGTCGACCGCGACGTCGCCCGTGGGCGGGTCGGTGTCGCCACGGGCCCTGTCACCGGGCAGACGCGTGCTGCCGGCCGCGGTGAAGATCGTCTTCGTGCCGTCGGCGTCGGTGGGCTGCGGCGCGGCCGAGGGCGCAGTGGCGCGGCGCTCGCGGAGCTGAGCGTCGAGGGACCGCGTGTCGGTGAGGTAGCGGTCGCCGCTGGAGTCGGCGACACGCTCGAGCAGGTACGGAGGGACGAACTGGCAGCTCATCCGTCCTGTCTACCGCTCAGCACCGACACCGTCGACTCGTACGCGCGGCCGACGCGGGCTCAGATCAGGCGACGGTCGCTGGCCCAGCGGGTCAGCTCGTGGCGGCTCGACAGCTGGAGCTTGCGCAGCACCGACGACACGTGGGTCTCGACGGTCTTCACCGAGATGAAGAGCTCCTTCGCGACCTCCTTGTAGGCGTAGCCGCGCGCGATCAGCCGCATCACCTCGCGTTCGCGCTCGGTGAGCCGGTCGAGGTCGGAGTCGACCTGCGCGACCTCGATCGTCCCCGCGAACGCGTCGAGAACGAACCCGGCGAGCCGGGGCGAGAACACGGCGTCGCCCCCGGAGACCCGCCGGATCGCGTCGACCAGCTCGTCGCCGGTGATGTTCTTGGTGACGTAGCCACGGGCACCGGCGCGGATCACGCCGATGACGTCCTCGGCCGCGTCGCTGACCGACAGGGCGAGGAACTTGGTGTCGGGGTAGCGCGTCGCGACCCGCCGCAGGACCTCGGCGCCACCGCCGCCCGGCAGGTGGACGTCGAGCAGCACGACGTCGGGGCGGTGCTCCTCCACCGCCCGGACCGCCTCGTCGACGTCACCGGCCTCGGCGACGATCCGGACCGTGCTCCCCAGCTCGGCGCGCACGCCGGTCCGGAACATCGTGTGGTCGTCGACGAGGACGACCGCGAGGTCCCGTGGGCTGGCAGCGTTCGTCGTGCTGGTCACGAGGCTCCTCCTTCGGCGCCGTCCGGCGCGGTGTCGCGTACGCCGTCGGGTGACGGCTCGCGGACGAGCGGGAGCGCGAGGCGGACCTCGGTGCCCTCCCCCGGTGCCGAGCGTACGTCGACCGTCCCCCGGTGGCGCTTCATCCGCTCCACGAGGGACCGCCGGATGCCGAGACGGTCCTCGGGCACCTGCTCGGGGTCGAAGCCCACACCCCGGTCGCGGACGAACACCTCCGCAGCGGCGCCGGCGACCTCGACGTACACGTCGATGCGGTCGGCCCCGGAGTGCTTCGCGGCATTCGTCATCGCCTCGCGGGCGGCCGCGCGGAGGGCGTCGACGTCGGGGTCCGGGTCGGTGTCGCCGACGCCGACGACCTCGATCGGGATCCGGTACGTCGTCTCGATCTCGGCCGCGTCGGCGACCAGGCCGGACCGCAGCGTCGCGTCGTCGGGCGTCCGGTCGCCGTACAGCCAGTCGCGCAGCTCGCGTTCCTGACGCCGGGCCAGGGTCGCCACCTGGGCCGGGTCGCTCGCGTTCTTCTGCAGCAGCGCGAGGGTCTGGAGCACGGAGTCGTGCAGGTGGGCCGCCACGTCGGCGCGCTCCTGCGACCGCACCCGCTCGCGACGCTCCGTCGCGAGGTCGCTGAGCAGTCGTACGACCCACGGGCCGAGGAGGAGTCCGGCTCCGGCGACGGCGACGACGAGGGCCGCGAGCAGCTGCGCGGCCGACTGCAGGCCGCCCCCGAGCTGCGCGACGAAGACGCCGTACGCGATCAGCACGAGCATCGTGCCGGCCGCCGTCCTGATGACGGCCTGCCACCCGGAGGTCACACGGACCCAACGCTCCAAGGACCGGTCGTCGGCCTGCCGCCAGATCAGGGCGAAGCCGGCGATCGCCAGGACGGCAGGGAAGACCAGGCTGGAGACCGTGTCGCTCCCGACGACGAACCAGACGATGCCGATCCCGAGCACGACGAGCGCGGCCGTCTGCAGGGTCGTACGGTTCGAGGCCGGCGACTCCTCCTCGACCGTGCCGTCGCGCAGACCACGACGCGTCGCGCTCGCGAGCCCCGGCGACTCCGCCGCGGTGCCCAACGGGACGAACACCCAGAACGCGACGTACGCCAGGACGCCGGCGAGCTGGAACACCGTGCTCACCACGAACACGAGGCGCACCCACAGGACCGGGACACCGAGGTGGTCGGCGAGTCCTTGAGCCACGCCGCCGAGCACCCGGGGGCTCGGCGAGCGGTAGAGGCGCCTCGGCGGCGTCGCAGTCATCGTCACGCTATCGATCGTCACACGCTGGTCCCCCTACGGACCACCCGGATCGTCCCTGGCCGACCCCGGGATACCGGCCCGTCAGCCAGGCACGAATCAGGGGTCTCACCCATACTGCGGAGGACTGTCGCGCAGCAGGATGGATGCATGGACGACTCGACCACACCTCTCGGCACGGACCCACCGGGTCCGGAGCCCGACGCCGGGACCGGCCGGCGGCCGCAGGACGAACGCCGTACCCCCGTGGGCACGGGCACGCTGACCGACATCCGACGGACCGAGGACGGACGCATGGTCGCCGGCGTCTGCGCGGGCGTCGGACGCTACCTCGGCATCGACCCCGTCATCCCGCGCATCATCTTCGCCGTGCTGACGCTCGTCGGCTTCGGCGGCGTCCTCGCGTACGTCGCCGCCTGGATCCTGCTTCCCGACGAGGCGACCGGCGAGAGCTACCTGAAGCGTTGGCTCGGGCTCGGGGACAACGAACCCCAGATCCGCCTCGTCGGGCTCGGCGCGGCTGCGCTGGTCGCGGTCACGTGGACCTGGGGCTGGGGCTGGGGCCTCGGACCGCTGTGGATCATCGCCGTCGCCGTCATCGCCTGGGTCGCCTACCGCGAGTACCAGGAGCGCCGCCGCACCCGTCCGGCCGGCGTCGTCGTCCCGCCGTACCCGCAGGGCTCGTACCCGCCGGCACCGGGCTCGTACCCGCCGCCGCCGTGGGCCCCCGGGCCGCCGAGCGCCGCTCCCCTGCCGCCGGCACCGCCTTCCGCCGCGTTCGCGCCGACCGCGCCGCGGTCGTACGGCCCGGGGTCGTACGCTCCCCTGCCACCGGTCCCGCCCGGTCCGCCCGTGCCTGCGCCGACCCCGCTGCCGCCCAGGCCCAAGCGACCGAACCCGCGTCACGACCGTGGGGCGCTGACGATCATCACGCTGTCGCTCACCCTGATCGCCACCGGTATCGCGCTCGTCGCCGGCATCGGCGGGGACGAGCCGTCGGTGTACGTCGCCGTGGCGACGGGGACGCTCGCGCTCGGCCTGCTGGTCGGGACCGTGTTCGGCAACGCCCGTCCGTTGATCCTCCCCGCGATCCTCGCGGTCGCCGTGCTGGCCGTCACGACGGCCGTCCCGCATTGGGACGCCGGACGTATCGAGGTGACACCCAGCAGCGCGGCGGACCTGCGCGACGACTACGAGGTCGGCTTCGGCGAGGTGGTCGTCGACCTGCGCGAGATCTCCGATCCGGCCGCGCTCGACGGACGGCGCCTCGATCTCGAGGCCGGGGTCGGCACGGTGCGGGTGTACGTCCCCGACACCGTGGACATCGACCTCGACGCCTCCGTGGGCGCAGGCGGGATCTCCGCCCTCGGCTACGAGCGGGGCGGCTTCCAGACCTCGCTCGAGACGGGCGAGCACACCGACCGACCTGACCTGACACTCGACATCGACGTCACCATCGGTGCCGTGGAGGTGATCCGCTCATGAAGCGCCATCCGCTCGACGCCCTCACCCTGGTCGCGCTGACCTTCGTGCTCGTCGCAGGAGTCCTGTGGGGCATGTGGTACGCCGGCTGGGAGCCCGTGTCCCTCGCGATCGCGGCCCCCCTCCTGCTCGTGCTCCTGGGCACCGTCGGACTCGTCGCGACGCTGATCGCAGCCCGGCAGGCGGGTCGCCGTCAGCAGGAGCGCCGTACGGCTGTCGCTCCGCCGGTCATCGCCCCGAACGAGGCCGACAACGAGGCCGACAACGAGGCCGACGCCGAGGCGGCCGCGGAGCCGACCGACTCCGACGTCACGACGCAGACCGAACCGCGTACCGACACCGACACGACCCACCCCGAGCCCGTCGACACCCCGACGGACACGCTCACCCTGGAGGACCTCACCCGGCCCTCCGACGACCGAGAGGACCCGCGATGACCGGGACGAAGAAGCTCACCCGCACGACCGGCGACAAGTGGGTCGGTGGTGTCTGCGGCGGGATCGCCCGCTACTTCGGCATCGACCCCACGCTCGTACGACTGGCGTTCGTGGTGCTCACGGTGCTCGGGCTCGGCTCGATGATCCTGGTGTACCTGGTCGCCTGGGTCCTTATGCCCACCGATGTCTGACCGATCAGCGGGAGCGTGGCCGCTCGAAGAGTCGTGACATCACGATCGCGCTGATCGTGCGCTCGACCTTCGCGTGGCCCCGCATCCGTTCGACGACCTGCTCGACCTCCGTCATGCTCGTCGCCATCACGTGGACGATCGCGTCGGCGTTGCCGGCGACCGTCCAGGCGCCGACGATCTGCGGGATCGCCTCGAGGCTGCGCTTGAGCTCGGCGGCGGAGACGTTGCCGTTGTAGTAGATCTCGACGTACGCCTCGGTGCTCCACCCGAGCGCCGCCGGATCGGTCAGCGCCGTGAAGCCCGTGATCTGGCCCCGGAGGCGCATCTGGTCGACACGGCGCTTGACCGCGGGCGCCGACAGGCCGACACCGGAGCCGATCTCGGCATAGGTCGCCCGCCCGTCGCGCATCAGGTGCCCGATGATCTCGCGGTCGACAGCATCCATCGCGGCACCCCTCCTCGGTCGTGGTCCCGTCAGCCTAGGGCCCGTCGTCGCCCAGCTGGTAGGGCGTGCGCCAGGCAGGTGCCTCGTCGAGCGTCGGGCCCGACCAGTACTCGCGGGCCGCGACGACCCGACCGTCGCGCACCGTCCAGAAGCCCGTCGCGACGAAGACGCCGTCGACGCCCTCCTGCGTGACCTCGAGGTCGGACGCGACACGGTCGTCGCCGCCGACGATCTCGCGGACCCGGATCGACCATCCGTCCGGGTAGCCGCGGTTCATCGCGACGTACGACGTGCCGCTGAAACGCTCGCCGGTGCGCGGCCACTCGATCACCGCGTCGGGCGAGACGAGCTCCGCGACGCCGTCCCAGTCACGCGCCTGCATGCGCGTCTCCAGCTGTCTGACGACCTCGATCGCATCCATGGCTGCCATCCTGCAGGGTGCCACCGACGATTCGGGTCAGCTCTGCCAGGACTTCCACAGGGCGGCGTACGAGCCCCCGCGCGCGACCAGCTCGTCGTGGCTGCCGAGCTCGCTGATCTCGCCGTCCTCGACCACGGCGACGCGGTCCGCGTCGTGCGCGGTGTACAGCCGGTGCGCGATCGCCACCACCGTCCTTCCCTCCAGCACCGCGCTGAGCGAACGCTCGAGCGCGCGCGCCGCCCGCGGGTCGATCAGGGAGGTCGCCTCGTCGAGCACCAGCGTGTGCGGGTCGGTCAGTACGACGCGCGCGAGCGCGAGGTGCTGTGCCTGGGCGTCGGTCAGCCGGTGTCCGCCGGACCCGACCACCGTGT
Organism: Mumia sp. Pv4-285; assembly: GCF_041320275.1. NCBI lineage: Bacteria > Bacillati > Actinomycetota > Actinomycetes > Propionibacteriales > Nocardioidaceae > Mumia > Mumia qirimensis. The sequence continues at coordinate 3,777,458 of NZ_CP162023.1, forward strand.
CGAGGCCGTGCGGCAGGTGGTCGACCCACTCCCGCGCGTCGACCGCGTCCAGCGCTGCCCACAGGCGGTCGTCGGCGGCGGTCCCGGGCGTCTCCAGCGCGAGCTGGAGGTTGTCGCGCACCGTCCCGACGAACACGTGGTGCTCCTGGGTGAGCAGGGCGACACGGCGGCGCAGGTCGTCGAGCTCCAGCTCGGTGACCCCGACACCGCCCAGCGTGACGGCACCACGCGTCGGGCCCTGGATCCCCGCGATGAGGCGCCCGATCGTCGACTTGCCGGCCCCCGACGGTCCGACGACCGCGAGGCGCTCCCCCTCGGCCAGCTCCAGGTCGACGCCGTGCAGCACCTCGCGGCCCTCCACGTACGAGAACCGCACGCCGTCGAGCTCGATCTCCTCGCCCGCGGGCGTCCGTCCGCTCGCGACGCGGTCGTCAGGCACCTCGGCGACGCCCAGCAGCCGTGCGAGCGACGTGGCTCCGACCTGCAGGGTGTCCATCCAGTTGAGGAGTCGCTCGACCGGGTCGATGAGGAACCGTACGTACAGGATCGCCGCCGTCAGCTCTGCCAGCGAGATCGAGCCCTGTGCCATGAGCCAGCCGCCGAGCAACAGCGTGCCGGCGACGGGGATGAGGTAGCCGACCTCGATGGCGGGGAAGAACACGGTCCGCAGGTTTCGGGTGTACGACTCTGCCGCGTACGACTCCGCGATGTCGGCGTCGATGCGGTCACGGCGCTGCTCGCCGAGTCCGAGCGCCTCGACCGTGCGGGCGCCCTCGACGGTCTCGGCGAGCGTCGCGTTGATCTGCGAGTACGAGGCGTGCTCGCGGATGTAGCCGTCGCGGGCACGCTTGAGGTACCAGCGGGTGGACACCCACAGCACCGGGACTCCGAGCACCAGCGGCAGCGCGACCCAGCCACCGACGAGCAGCGCCGCGACGACGGTGCACACGGCGGTCACCAGCGCCACGACCGTCTCGGGGACGGCGAAGCGTACGGACCAGCCGAGCGTGTCGACGTCGCGGGACGTGCGCGTCAGGAGGTCGCCCGTCCCGGCGCTCTCCACCACGCCGATCGGCAGGGTCAGCGCCTCGTCGACGAAGTCCTCGCGCAGGCGCGCCAGCACGACCTCGCCGAAGACAGCGGAGCGCAGGCGGGCGTACCGGGTGAGGATCGTCTGCGCGATCAGGCAGGCCGCGACGACCGCGGCGAGGCGGTCGATCGTGCCGTAGTCGCCGGAGCCGGTCGCAGCCGCGACGAGGTCGCCGACGAGCCACGGGACGACGAGCCCCGCGGCCGCGGCCGCACCGTGCAGCACGACGATGACGGCCAGGGCGCGGCGATGGTCGCGCGCGACCTGGCGGAGGTACGACCGCAGCAGACCGGTGCCGGCGATGGGGAGTGCGTCACGCAACGTCCTCGGCCTCCTCTCGGGTCACGACCTGCCTGTAGCGGGGCTCGGTGGTCATCAGGTCGTGGTGCCTGCCGCGTGCGGCGACGCGTCCGCCCGACAGGAAGACCACCTCGTCGACGACGTCGAGCACCAGCGGGCTGCTCGACGCCACGACGGTCGTCCGACCGGCGCGGTGGTGGCGGAGGCGTCCGGCGATCCGCGCCTCGGTGTGCGAGTCGACGGCGGACGTGGGCTCGACGAGCACCAGCACGTCGGCCTCCGTCAGCAGTGCCCGTGCCAGCACGACGCGCTGCCGCTGCCCGCCGGACAGCGAGCGGCCCCGCTCGGCGAGCTCGGCGTCGAGGCCGTCAGCCAGCGTCTCGAGCACGTCACCCGCCGAGGCGCTGTCGATCGCGCGCCCGATCTCGGCGTCGGTCGTCGCGTGCCGGACGTCGAGCGCATCGCGCAGGCGTCCGCTGAACAACGCCGAGCCGGTGTCGTTGACGACGATGCGACGACGCAGCTCCTCGCGGGAGACGGCGCCGAGGGGCACGCCGCCGTAGGTCACCGCGCCGACGTCGCCTCCGGCCTCCGGATAGCCGCCGAGGCGGTCGGCAAGGGTGACCACCTCGCGCGGGTCGTCGCTGACGAGCGCGGTCAGGAGTCCCTGGCGCACGACCGTGCCGGTCCGGGCGTCGACGAGGTCGCCGTCGGGCGGGCTCACCGGCTCGGCCGGGTCGGAGACGCTCGGGACGACTCCGAGGATCCTGATCACGTGCCGCGCCGAGACGTGGCCGCGGATCAGCTTGTTGGCGGCCTCGGTGAACGTGCGCAGCGGCAGCATCAGGAAGGTCGCGTACCCGTAGAACGCGATCAGGTCGCCGGGAGTGATCTGCCCGGACGCCGCGAACCGCGCGCCGAGCCACACGACGAGGACCACGAAGGCGCCGGGCAGCAGCACCTGGAAGGCGTCGAGGTACGACTGGACCCGCGCGACCTGGACGCCGGCGCGCTTCACGTCCTGCGACGCAGCACGGTAGCGGCGGTCGAACATCGCCTCCCCGCCGATCCCCCGCAGCACCCGGAGTCCGGCGACGATGTCGCTCGCCAGCGTGTTGAGCTCGCCCTGCAGGACACGGGCGTGCTGGTTGCGCCGGTTCAGGTGGCGCAGCAGCGGCCCGGTCGCGAGCATCAGCAGCGGCACGCCGATCAGCACGACCAGCCCGAGCGTCGGAGACGCCTCGAGCAGGATCGCGGCGACCACGAGGTAGGCGACCAACGACCCGACGAACCGCGCCATGACGTCGACGGCGTTGCCGAGGTTGGCGATGTCGGTCGCTCCGACCGAGACGACCTCCCCGTGGGCGACGCGCCGGTTGAGCTCGGACCCGAGCCGCCCCGCGTGGGTGCTCACCAGCTGCACCGTCCGGTAGGCGGCGTCGAGCCAGGTCTGGACGGCCAGCCGGTGGCGTACGATCCCCGCGACCGCCTGGATCACACCCACGACGAGAAGAACGCCTGTCCACATGAGCAGGGCGGATCCGAAGCCGTCGTCGACGACCGCGTCGATCGCGGCACCGATGACGGCGGGGATCGTCGCCTGAGCGACCATCCACACGATCCCGAACGAGATCGCGCCGACCAGCGTCCACCCCTGCACGCGAAAGATCCAGGCCAGGTACCGCGTCGCCGAGCGAAGGTCTGGGGTGCCTGGATCGGCGAGCGGGAGGTTCTTCACACCCTCCAGCGTAAGGACGCGCCTCGGCATCGAGCGACCGAATATCCCCCGTCCGGACGGTTCTGTGACCCAGGTCTCGTCCCTCCCTCACCGGTCGCGATCGGTAGGATGTGACGCGGTGTGCCGGGAAGTCTGGTCGGCGTCCTTCCGACGACCCTTCAGGAGCCGATCGTGCAGAACGACAACACCGTCCTCGGGCGAGGTTCGTGGGGCGAGACGTCCCGGATCGCAGCGCTGCTGCGCCAGGAGACCGTCGGCGGCTTCCTGCTGATCGGTGCCGCGGTCCTGGCGATGGTGCTCGCGAACTCGCCCGCCGGAGACGCGTACGTCGATCTCCGCGACTTCGAGATCGGGCCCGAGGCGCTCCATCTCCATCTCAGCCTCGGCACGTGGGCCGCCGACGGGCTGCTGGCCATCTTCTTCTTCATCGCCGGTCTCGAGCTCAAGCGCGAGCTGGTCGCCGGCGACCTCCGCGACCCTCGCCGGGCCGCGATCCCGATGATCGCCGCCGTCGGCGGCATGGTGGTGCCCGCGCTCATCTTCGTGGCCGTGAACGCCCAGACGGGCGGCGACGCGCTCCGGGGCTGGGCGATCCCGACCGCGACCGACATCGCGTTCGCGCTGGCCGTCCTCGCCGTGCTCGGATCCTTCCTCCCGTCGGCCCTGCGGACGTTCCTCCTGACGCTGGCGATCGTGGACGACCTCCTCGCGATCGTCGTGATCGCCATCTTCTACACCGACGACCTCGACATCGTGTTCCTGGCAGCGGCTGCCGTCCCGATCGCGGTGTTCGCGGTGCTCGTCCAGCGGCGGGTGCGCGCACCGTGGCTGCTCCTCCCGCTCGCCGTCACGGCCTGGGCACTCGTGCACGCGTCGGGGGTCCACGCCACGGTCGCCGGCGTGGTGCTCGGCTTCACCGTCCCGGTGCTGCGCAGCGAGGCCGCGGGGGGACCGGAGGCCGGACCCGGGCTCGCCGAGTACTTCGAGCACCGGTGGCGGCCCATCTCCGCCGGCATCGCCGTCCCCGTCTTCGCGTTCTTCGCCGCCGGCGTCGACGTCGGCGGCATCAGCGGCCTCGTCGAGGCCAACCGGTCGACGATCACGTACGGCATCCTGCTGGGCCTGGTCGTCGGCAAGACGGTCGGCATCTTCGGCGCGACCTGGCTGACCGCGAGGTTCACCCACGCCCGTCTCGACCCCGACCTCGCCTGGGTCGACGTCGTGGGCGTCGGACTGCTCGGCGGCATCGGCTTCACGGTCTCGCTGCTCATCGGCGACCTCGCGTACGGCCTCGGGTCGGAGCGTGACGACTACGTCAAGATCGGTGTCCTCGAGGGCTCGCTCCTGTCAGCGCTCGTGGCAGCGGTCCTGCTCACCGCACGCAACCGGCACTACCGGAGGGTGGCCGAGAGCGACGCGGTCGACGCGGACGACGACGGGATCCCGGACGTGTACCAGCGCCGGGACGACCAGTAGGCGTCCCGAACGCGTTTGACCGGCAGCGGCGCCACGACGACACTCGGGCCATGCCGCTGTCTCTCGTCCCGGTGCACCTCCCTGCCTCGCTCTCCTCCTCGGAGGCGTGGGCGCTTCGCGGTGTGGTCCGGGTGCGCGAGGCGATCGAGCGAGCGATCGTGGGACACGCGGACCTCGTTCCCGACCTTGCGCTCTCGGCCGAGATGATGGCGGACCGCGTCTACCGCCCCCTCGACCGCTGGGTCGCGGTGGCCGACGACGCGCGGACGCCCGAGTCGGTCGTCGGCCACGGCTCCCTCCGACTGCCGCAGGTCGGCGAGACCGACGTGGCGATCGTGGATGTCGGCGTCGACCCCCGCTGGAGGGGCCGCGGTGTCGGGACGAGCCTCGCCGAGCTCGTCGCCGCCGAGGTCCGCGCCGCGGGGCGACGCGTCGTCCAGGCCGACACCACGCACCCACGCAGCGCGGACCCCGACCACGACGTCCTGCGTCCGACCACCGGGGCCGGCACCGTGGCCGTCGACGCGTCCACCCGCTTCGCCCGCGCGCACGGATTCGTGCTCGAGCAGGTCGAGCAGCAGTCCACGCTCGACCTCCCCGTCCCGGCCGGCCGCCTTGCGGGCCTCGCGCAGGAGGCCTCGCGCGTGGCGGGCGCGGCGTACCGGACGCACGTGTGGGTGGACGAGGTGCCCGAGGAGTGGGAGGAGCAGTACGCGCTCCTGATGACCCGGATGACGACCGACGCCCCGGCCGGAGGAATGGACCACAGCGAGGATGCGTGGGACGTCGCGCGGCTGCGCGACGCGACGGCGCGGCGGCAGGCCAGCGGACGGGTCGCCGTCATCGGGGTCGCCGAGCACCGACCGTCGGGCACGCTCGCGGGCTACTCCGTCGCGGAGGTCATGGGCTCGCGTCCTGAGTCCGCCATCCAGGCCGACACGCTGGTGCTCGGGGAGCACCGCGGCCACCGCCTGGGGATGCTCATCAAGACGTCCCTGATGGGGGCCTTGAGCTCGCTCCGCCCGCAAGCGCGCCGCATCCACACCTGGAACGCGCACGAGAACGCGCCGATGATCGCGATCAACGTCGCGCTCGGCTACCGCCCGGCGAGCGTCGCGGCCCAGTGGCAGCTGCGCCTCGACCAGGCGTAGCCTCGTTGTCGATCTCGGCGCATGCTGTTCGTTACCTGGGTGAAGGCCCCGAACGGCGGGACCCGACCGAAGGAGATCCGATGTCCGAGCGCTACCTCTTCATCCTCTTCGACGACGAGTCCACGTGGGTCGACGCGACCCCGGCGGAGTGGGACGCGTTGATGGCCGCGCACGAGCGGTTCAGCAAGGCCGTCGAAGCCGCGGGGGCGATCGACCACGGTGGCGAGGCCCTCCAGCCGACGACCACCGCCACCACCGTGCGTACGGGCGCGGAGCCGGTGGTGACCGACGGTCCGTTCGTCGAGTCGAAGGAGGCCTTCGGCGGCTACTACGTCATCGAGTGCGACGGCCTCGACACCGCGCTGGCGCTGGCCAAGCAGTGCCCGAGCGCGGTCGTCGAGGTGCGGCCCATCATGGCCGTGTGATCGGCTGCCGATGACGGACGTCGCGGACGTCGTCGCGACCCTCCACCGTGACCACTGGGGCCGTGTGGTCGCGGCGACCGTCCGCACCGCGGGCGACCTCGACACCGCTCAGGACTGCGCGCAGCACGCGTTCGAGCGCGCCCTCGCGGCCTGGGACCGTGACGGCGTCCCGGCCAGCTCCGTCGGCTGGCTCGTCCGGACGGCCCGCAACCACGCCCTCGACCTGCACCGCCGGGCGGGCTCGTTGCGCGACCGGCTGCCCGACCTCGCCCAGCGCGAGGAGACTCGGCACCTCGACGACCCAGCGGCCCGATGGAACGACGACCTGCTGCGGCTCGTCTTCACGTGCTGCCATCCTGCGCTGGCCGAGCAGGACAGGGTGCTGCTGACGCTCCGGGTGGTCTGCGGGCTGCCGACACCGACCGCCGCAGGCCTGCTGCTGCTCAAGCCGGCGACCGCCGCCGCCCGCATCACCCGGGCCAAGCAGAAGATCGCCGCTGCCGGCATCCGGTACGCCGTGCCGTCCGCCGACGACCTGCCGGACCGACTCGGCGCGGTCCTCGAGGTCGTGCACCTGGTCGCGACCGCGGCGCACGAGCGTCCGCGCGACCCGGAGACCGACGCGCTCGAGGAGTCGTCGCTCGCCCTCGCGACCAGCCTCGCGGAGATCTTCCCCGACGAGCCGGAGGTTCTCGGGCTGCTCGGGCTCGTGCTGTTCACACAGGCGCGCACGCGGGCCCGCCGCGCCGCGGACGTGGTCCTGCTCGACGGCCAGGACCGCGGGTCGTGGGACCCCCGGCTGATGGCCGGCGGCCGGGAGGCGACCAGCCGCGCGATCGAGCGGGCGATGGCGCGCGACGGCCGTGCGGGCAGGTACGCGCTGCAGGCGGCGATCGCCGGGGTGCACGCCGAGGCCGCGAGCGTGGAGACGACCGACTGGCCCGCCCTGCTGCGGCTGTACGACCGGCTCGTCGAACGGTGGCCGACCCCCGTCGTACGGCTCAACCGCGCGGTGGCGGTCTCGTACGTCGAGGGCCCCGAGGCAGCCCTCACGGCGCTGGAACCGGTCGCGGGCGAGCCGGGCCTGCGCGAGTACGCCTACCTCCCGGCCGTACGCGCGCGCCTGCTCGCCGACGTCGGACGGCGTGACGAGGCAGCAGACGCCTACCGGCGTGCGATCGCGGTCGCCGGCGACGACGCCCAGCGCCGTTTCCTCAAGGAGCGGCTGGACGCGCTCAGGCCTTGACGCCGACGTCGTGCAGGTGGTGCGCGGCGTCGTGCAGGAAGTAGCGGGCGAACGTCGTCACCGTGAACGACGCGCCGTCGGAGCGCCGCCCCGTACGGTCCCACTGGTCGCCGTCGACCGCGTCGAACGCCGTGGCCACGAGCGCCGCCTCGCGCGCGAGGTCCTCGGACACGACAGCGGGGTCCTGCTCGCCGTAGCGTTCGGCCACGGCGGTCGCGTCCTGGTCCCAGTTCGGGTAGAGCGGGTCGTCCTCGTCGAGCATCAGGTCGAGGCGCTCGTGGTAGAGCGCGAACACGTCACGGACGTGGCAGGCGTACTCCAGCGGTGACCACGTGGTGTCGTCCGGACGCTCGCGGACGTCGTCGCGCCGCAGGACCTCCGCCCACGGCTCCGCGTACGCCCGCACGCGCGCGCCGACCTCGCCGCGACCGACGGCCGTGGGGTCGTACCCGCAGTCCGAACAGGTCTCGCGGGTCGTCCAGGTCCAGTCCTTGGTGTCTGGAACGATGCCCACAGGTCACTCCCACTCGATGGTGCCGGGCGGCTTGCTGGTGATGTCGACGACCACGCGGTTGACCTCGCTCACCTCGTTGGTGATGCGGGTCGAGATGCGCTCGAGCAGCTCGTACGGGAGACGGCTCCAGTCGGCCGTCATCGCGTCCTCGCTGCTGACCGGGCGCAGGACCACCGGGTGCCCGTACGTCCGACCGTCGCCCTGGACGCCCACCGACCGGACGTCGGCCAGCAGCACCACGGGGAACTGCCACACGTCGCGGTCGAGGCCGGCGGCGGTGAGCTCCTCGCGGGCGATCGCGTCGGCGTCGCGGACGATCGACAGACGCTCCTCGTCGACTGCACCCACGATCCGGATGGCGAGCCCCGGCCCCGGGAACGGGTGACGCCACACCATCGCAGCCGGGAGGCCGAGCTGCTCACCGACCTGGCGCACCTCGTCCTTGAAGAGGGTGCGCAGCGGCTCGATGAGGCTGAACTCGAGGTCCTCGGGGAGGCCACCGACGTTGTGGTGGCTCTTGATGTTGGCGGCGCCCTCGCCGCCGCCCGACTCGACCACGTCGGGATAGAGCGTGCCTTGGACGAGGAACTTCACCGGCGCGCCGGGCGTCTCGAGGATCTCGCGCTCGGCGGCCTCGAAGGTACGGATGAACTCGCGCCCGATGATCTTGCGCTTCTCCTCGGGATCGGTGACGCCGGCGAGGTGCCCGAGGAACTGCTCGCGCGCGTCCACGACCTTCAGGTTGACGTCGGTCGCCTCGACGTAGTCGCGGACGACCTGGTCGCGCTCACCCTTGCGGAGCAGCCCGTGGTCGACGAAGACGCAGGTCAGCTGGTCGCCGATCGCGCGCTGGACGAGCGCTGCTGCGACCGACGAGTCGACGCCACCGGACAGTGCGCAGATCACCCGGGAGTCGCCGACCTCGGCCCGGATGCGGTCGACCTGCTCGTCGACGATGTTGACCATCGTCCAGGTCTGACGGCAGCCAGCGATCTCGACGAGGAAGCGCTCGAGGACTCGCTGCCCGTGCTCGGTGTGCAGGACTTCCGGGTGCCACTGGACGCCCGCGAGCCCGCGGTCGACGTCCTCGAAAGCCGCGACGGACGCCCGGGGCGACGAGGCGGTGACGGAGAACCCGGCCGGCGCGGCGGTGACCTCGTCGCCGTGCGACATCCAGGCCCGCAGGCTGTCCGGAAGCCCGGCGAGCAGCACGCCGCGCTCGCCGACGGTGACGTCGGTGCGGCCGTACTCGCGCTGGCCGGTGCTCGCGACGGTGCCGCCGAGGACCTGGGCCATCGCCTGGAACCCGTAGCAGATCCCGAAGACCGGTGTGCCCTGGGCGAACAACGCCGGGTCGAGTCGAGGTGCGCCGTCCTCGTAGACCGACGACGGCCCACCGGACAGGATCACGGCCTTGGGCTTCTTGGCGAGCATCTCCTCGACCGGCATCGTGTGCGGCACGATCTCGGAGTAGACCTTCGCCTCGCGGACGCGCCGGGCGATCAGCTGGGCGTACTGGGCGCCGAAGTCGACGACGAGGACCAGGTCGTGGTCAGGAATCTCGGTCACGCCCCCGATCCTATCGAGCGACGCCACCACCGCTCCGACGCGCCGTGTGCGGCCCGGCCGACGGCGTGTGCCGTCATCGGACGAGCATCGTTCCTCTCAGCCTGATGTCCCGCGACGACGATCCGACATAGATCCGGACACGGCCCTTGGGCGTGACCCAGCGGCCGCCGACCTCGTTGTCGGAGACACGCCAGTACGACAGAACGCGGTCGCTCCCACCCGGATTCACGCGGATGCGCACGGTCTTGCTCTGGCCGGGCCGTAGCGTCACGCGTGCCCACCCCGCGAGCTGCCGCGGAGGTGTCGACACGGAGGTGGGAAGACGTCCGTTGTAGAGCTGCACCACTTCGGTGCCCGTCCGCCTGCCGGTGTTGCGGACCCGGACCGCGACCACTCCCGCCTTCCAACCGCGCGGGTTCTTGATTCGCAGGTTCGAGTAGCGGAACGTCGTGTACGAGAGGCCGTGTCCGAACGCGAAGGCCGGTGTCAGGCGCTCGGCGTCGTAGCCGCGGTAGCCCACGCCGACTCCCTCGTCGAATCTCACCGTCGGGTTGGCGATGTTGAACCCGAGCGACGGGTTCTGGATGCCGATCTCCTCCGGCTGCGACTCCGTCGCCGGGAAGGTGAGGGGGAGCTTCCCGCCGGGGTTCACGTCGCCGTAGAGGACGTCCGCGAGCGCTGAGCCCTGCTCCTCACCCGAGAACCACGCCTCCAGAAGTGTGGGAACACGGTCCCGCCACGGCGTGAGCACCGGACCGCCCGTGGCGAGCACGACGACGGTGTTCGGGTTGGCTCGCGCGACGGCGCGGATCAGGCGGTCCTGGTCCTGAGGCAGCTGCAGAGAGTGCAGATCCGTCGCCTCGCCCTCCAACGTGGAGGCGACCACGACAGCGACGTCGGCTTCACGCGCTGCGTCGACCGCGTCCTGGATCTGAGGCGAGGCGCTCGCCGTCGGCGGCTCCCACGCGAGCCGGACGGTGGGCCCGGGCACATCCGAGCCGCAGCACTGACCTGGGGTGTCGTCCTGGTAGGTCAGCCGGATCTCGTAGTCCTGCCCAGCGACGAGATCGATGGGTTCCAGGTAGTTGTTGAGGCCGACCTGGTTCTCCTCGACGAGGGTCTGACCGTTCACGGTGAGCTTGAAGGTGCCCATCCCGCGGACGCCCAGCTGGTACGTCCCGCTCCGCACCGGCCGCAGCGAGCCCTCGTACAGCGCCGTCATGGGCTGGGTGGCGAAGGTGAGCGAGATCAGCGGCGCCGGGCTCGGGTTGAGTCCGAAGATGCCGATCAGGCCGCCGGTCCCGGTGCGATGGTTGACCTGGTCCTCGATGCGCACCTCGGAGGGGTTCTGCGGGCTGTCGCCCTGGAAGCCGACGAAGTACGAGGCGCGCACGCCGCGCTCATCACCAGACGCCCCTGCAGGGGTGAGGACCGCCGACGGCACGGGTGCCGGTCCACCGAGCGTGTCGCCGTACCGCGTCGTGTCGGCGCCCTCGGAGTAGGTGACCTCGGCCGCGGACCGTTCGGTGATGCCGTCGACGATGGTCGTGAGGCGGCCAGGGTTCGGCACCGACGGGCTGCCGAACATGTCGATGTACCGGTCGGCATCGGGCCCGATCAGAGCGATCGAGTCGTTCGGCGACAGCGGGAGCGTCCTGCGGCGGTTCTTCAGCAGCACGGTTCCCTCTGCCGCGACGCGGCGCGACAGCTCGGCGCCGTCGTCGAGCATGAAGGCCGGCACCACACCGCCGGGCACGTCCGCCGACGGGACGTCGAGCGCCCCGGGTGGCGGGTTGTCGATCACGCCCTGCTCGAAGAAGGTGCGCAGGATGCGGTGCACCATGTCGTCGAAGCGCTCCTCGCTCAGCGTGCCGTCGGCGAGGGCCTGCTCGACCGACGCGCGGCCGAGGTCCGGGGCGCAGATGTCGACGCCCTGCGTGTAGGCCGTGTAGTCGGGGCAGGCGTTGAAGTCGGAGGAGACCCAGCCGGGGAAGCCCCAGTCGTCCTTGAGGATGTCCTGCACAAGGTGGCTGTTCGCGCACGCGTACTCGCTGTTCACCTGCTGGAAGGCGCACATGATGGCGCCGGGGTTCGCGCTCTTGACGATGTGCTCCCACGGCCGCGCGAAGATCTCGTGCAGCGCCCGCTCCTCGATGAGCTGGTTCACACCCTGCCGCGACGTCTCCTGGTAGTTCCCGACGTAGTGCTTGGCCAGGGAGTACACGCCCTCCTGCGCCTGTACGCCCTCGACCACCGACGCCGGGAGACGTCCCGCAAGCAGGGGATCTTCGCTGAAGGACTCCCCTCGACGGCCGAAGTGAGGGCTGCGGATGATGTCGGAGGTCGGAGCAGTGGCGCCGGCGAATCCGGTCCGCCACGACTCGCGACCGATCTGCACTCCGTACTCGCGTGCGAGTGCCTCGCTGAACGTCGAGGCCAGCGAGATGCTCTTCGGGAGGGCGGTGGTCGGGGTGTTGAGGGAGTCGGCCAGGCTGACACCGCAGCAGCCGTCCTTCTCCTTGCGGGACGGGATGCCGAGCTCGGGGATCGGTGTGGACGGGTTCGCCTCGAACAGGTTGAGCTTCTCCTCGGTCGTCATCACCGCGGCCAGCGCTTCGGCTCTCTCGTCCGCGGTCAGGCGTGGCGCCAACCACCGCTCGTCATCACGATCGTCGGAGGAAGAGTCTGGGGCGGAGACGGAGGGTTCGGAGGCGTCGATCCCGGATCCTTGTGCCGGGATCCCGAAGACCAGCAGGGCCGGCCCGATCAGTCCCGCAATGACAGCTGCTCGAAAGGTTCCGCTCGACAACGCCATACGATCCCCCCATAAATTGGGCGGGATGTGACTTAGATCACATCCCTTTTAGGATGCTATGTCTGGTTTGTCCCCACTGCAATGCATCGGATGCGCGGCGCACCGTTCACGGGATGTCGCGAAGCTCAGGCGGCCCCCGCGCCGCCCTCAGCTGACTCCGACGATGGGGAGGCGCAGCGCCGCCGGGGCGTCCGCGGGCACGACGGGGCTCTTCGGCGTGACCGCCTCGAGACGCGCGTACGCCTCCCCCGCCGCCGGCCGCTGGTCCTCCTCGCCCTTGTTCGGCCAGAACGCCATCGCGCGCTCGGCCTGCGCCGTGATCGTGAGCGACGGGTTGACGCCCAGGTTGGCGCTGATCGCCGCTCCGTCGACCACGTGCAGGCCCTCGTGGCCGTAGAGCCGGTGGTACGGGTCGATGACGCCGGACTCCGGCGAGTCTCCGATGGCGCACCCGCCGATGAAGTGGGCGGTGAGCGGGATGTTGAACGGCTCGCCGATCGTCCCGCCGGGCCACCCGTCGATCTTCTCGGCGGTCCGGCGCACCGCGTCGTTGGCCTTCGGGATCCAGCTCGGGTTCGGCTCACCGCTGCCCTGCTTCGACGTCAGGCGCATCCGTCCGGTGAACCGGCCCTTCTTCATGGAGGTCGTGATCGAGTTGTCGACCGACTGCATGACGAGCAGGATGATCACGCGCTCGGACCAGTGCTTGAGGTCGTACAGCTCGCGGACGTTGCCCTTCTGCGCCCACAGCTCCTTCAGCCACGACTGCCACCGCGGCCGCGGACCGTCGCCGTCGGTCAGCACGGTCTGCAGCAACGACATCGCGTTGGAGCCCTTGCCGTAACGGACGGGCTCGATGTGGGTGACCTCGTCGGGGTGGAACGACGAGGTGATCGCGACGCCTTTCGAGTAGTCGACGTCGGTGCTGCCCGCGATCGCGCCGAGGAGCGACTCGGAGTTCGTCCGGGTGAGCACACCGAGCCGGTCAGAGATCCGCGGGAGGGTGCCCTGCGTCCGCATCCGGTGGAGCAGCTTCTGGGTGCCGAGCGCGCCCGCCGCGAAGACGACCTGGTCGGCCGTGAAGCGGCGCGGGACACGGCGCCGGCGGTTCGTACGGCGCGTGTCGACAGCGTAGCCACCACCCGGCAAAGGGCTCACGCTCGTCACGGTGGTCAGTGCGTGCACGGTCGCCCCGGCCTGCTCGGCGAGGTAGAGGTAGTTCTTGACCAGCGTGTTCTTGGCGTTGTGCCGGCAGCCCGTCATGCACTCGCCGCAGTGGGTGCAGCCGGCGCGGTCGGGTCCGGCGCCGCCGAAGTAGGGATCCGCGACGGTCTCGCCCGGCCCACCGAAGAAGACGCCGACCGGCGTCGGGTGGAAGGTCTCGCCGACGCCCATGTCGTCGGCCACCTCACGCATGACCTCGTCGGCGGGCGAGACGAGCGGGTAGGTGTTGACGCCCAGCATGCGCTTCGCCTGGTCGTAGTACGGCGCGAGCTCGGCCTTCCAGTCGGTGATGTGCCCCCATGCCTTGTCGCGGTAGAACGGCTCGAGCGGCTCGTACAAGGTGTTCGCGTAGACGAGGGAACCGCCGCCGACCCCGGCCCCCGACATGATCATGACGTCCTTGAGGACATTGATCCGCTGGATGCCGTAGCAGCCGACCTCGGGTGCGAAGAGGTACCGCCTCAGGTCCCAGGACGTCTCCGCGAAGTCCTCGTCGGCGAACCGGGCACCAGCCTCGAGGACTCCGACCCGGTAGCCCTTCTCGGTGAGTCTCAGCGCCGTGACGCTCCCGCCGAAGCCGGAGCCGATCACGAGGACGTCGTAGTGCGTCGAGGCGAGGTCGTGGGTCACAGCGTCAGCGTATGACCCCGGTCACGGTCTTGCTACCCCCGGGTAGGGAATACTTCATCATCGATGTCGTATTGAGACCCGGTGTGTTGAGGGGCGTGGCCGTCAGGCGCGACCGGCCTTCTTGAGCAGCCTGAGCGCCGCGGTGATCGTCCGCTGGTACGCCGCGTCGCTGACGAAGCGCGGCGCCGTCAGCGGCAGGAGCCGCTGGTTGGCGACGGACTGCGTCTCCGTGTAGCGCAGGATGCCCTCCGCCCCGTGGCGGCGCCCGATCCCCGACTCCCGCATCCCGCCCATCGGCGCGTCGATCGTGCCGAACGTCGCGGCGAACCCCTCGTTGATGTTGACCGTGCCTGCCTTGATCTGGCGGGCGAGTGCGCGGCCGCGGGCGATGTCGCGGGTGTAGACCGCCGCGTTCAGCCCGTACGACCCCGCGTTGGCGCGGTCGACCGCCTCGGACTCGCTGCCGAACCGGTAGAGCGACACGACCGGACCGAAGGTCTCCTCGCCGAAGCACTCCATCATCGGGTGGACACCCTCGAGCAGGGTGGGCTCGAAGAAGTACGGCCCGACGTCGGGCCGCGGACGGCCACCGGTGAGCACGGTGGCGCCCTTGGACACCGCGTCCGCGACGTGCCGCGTGACGGTGTCGAGCTGACGCTGCGAGACCAGCGATCCCATGTCGCCGTCGTACGCGATCGCGGCGGAGAGCTTCATCTTCTCGACGCGCTTGACCAGCTTGGTGACGAACCGGTCGTAGACGGCGTCCGCCACGAACAGCCGCTCGATCGACACGCACAGCTGACCCGCGGAGGAGAAGCAGCCCCGGACGGCACCCTCGACCGCGCGATCGACGTCGGCGTCGGCGAGGACGAGCATCGGGTTCTTGCCGCCCAGCTCGAGCGAGCACGAGACGAGCCGCTGTGCCGCCTGCGCCGCGACCCGACGCCCGGTGGCCGTGGAGCCGGTGAAGCAGACGTAGTCGGCGCGGTCGATGATCGCGCCACCGATCAGCGGCCCGTCACCGCTGACGAGCTGCCACAGACCGGCCGGGAAGCCCACCTCGCGGAAGAGGTCGATCGCCGCCAGCGCGGACAGCGGCGTCTGGGCGTCAGGCTTGTGGACCACCGCGTTGCCCGCGGCGACCGCCGGCAGGCCGTCGGAGATCGCCAGCGTCAGCGGGTAGTTCCACGGCGAGATGATGCCGACGACGCCCTTGGGGATGCGGTTGACGCGCGCCTGGGTGAGGAGCGGATACACCCCGGGGACGCGACGGGTCTTGAGGTGCTTGTGCAGGGTGCGGGCGTAGTAGCGGGCGGTGAGCGCCACGTGCAGCACCTCGTCGAACGCGTGCTTGCGCGCCTTGCCGGACTCCCACTGCACGAGGTCCATGAGGTCGTCGGCGTGGTCGAGCACCGCGTCGTGCAGGTCGAGGAGCAGCGCCGCACGGTGGTCGAGCTCGGTACGCGCCCACGTCCGCTGGGCGACCCGCGCGGCCGCGAAGGCGTCCTCCACGTCTCCGACGTCGGACACCGCGAGGGTCGCGATCGGCTGGCCGGTGAACGGCGCGTACGTCGTCGCGCTCTCACCCGAGGTCGCGCGCAGGGCCGGAGCGAGTCGTCGGACCACGGCCGGATCGACGGCGAACGTGGCTGCCGGGTCGTGCTCGGGATCGGCAGGCAGCGCGGGAGGAGTCGAGGCGCTCGGGTCGCGGGGTGACATGCCGTCACTGTAGAGCCGAGGTCACCCCACCGCTACCTCGCGGTAACGGATGCGCCACGCGCGATGGCGCATCGCCTGTCGCGGGGGCGCGTACGTGCACGGCGGGTCACCTTCTGCCGAAGATCCGCTTCGTGATCTCGCGCGCGAACGTCCGACCTGCCTCGCCCATGGCCCGGTCCAGCGGCGACATCCGTGTGGACCGCGACCCGCTGCCCGACCGGCGCTTCGGCTTCGGGTCCGGCTGCTCGTCCCAGCCCTCCGGATACACCTCACCGGACTGACCGCGGCGCTCCTCACCACCAGCCGCAGACGGCTCGGTCGCCTGCCCGGCCTTGCGCTGCTCGAGCACGCTCGCCGCTCCGCGGTCCGCAGCGGCCGCCGTCCCGTACCGCGCCTGCAACGGCGAACCTTGCGCGGCGGCCGCCATCGCGT
Source organism: Mumia sp. Pv4-285 (assembly GCF_041320275.1). Classification (NCBI taxonomy): domain Bacteria; kingdom Bacillati; phylum Actinomycetota; class Actinomycetes; order Propionibacteriales; family Nocardioidaceae; genus Mumia; species Mumia qirimensis. The sequence goes on from NZ_CP162023.1 coordinate 3,793,787, forward strand.
CGCTCGGCATCGGTTCCATCGACCCCTGCGGCGCGCGTACCCGCGTCCACGCGACCGGCGACGGAGCACCCCTCTCGTTCATCACGGTCACGACGGCCTCTCCCGTCGCCAGGGACGTGAGGACCTCGCCGAGGTCGTACGACGAGGTCGGGTACGTGGACACGGTCGCCCTGAGCGCCTTCGCGTCTGCGGGCGTGTGCGCTCGCAGCTGGTGCTGGATCCGTGAGCCGAGCTGTGCGAGCACGTCACCGGGGACGTCCTTCGGCGTCTGGGTCACGAAGAAGACGCCGACGCCGCGCGAGCGGATGAGGCGGACGGTCTGCACGACGGTGTCGAGGAAGTCGTCGGAGGCGTCCTTGAAGAGGAGGTGGGCCTCGTCGAAGACGAACACCAGCTTCGGCTTGTCCGTGTCGCCGACCTCGGGCAGCTCCGAGAACAACCTGGTCAGGAGGTACATCAAGAAGGTCGAGAACAGCTCCGGCTGGTCGGCGACCGACGGCACCTCGAGCAGCGACACGATCCCGGTGCCGTCGTCGGCCACCCGGAGGAAGTCGGAGACGGCGATCGACGGCTCTCCGAAGAAGCTGTCGGCACCCGCGTCGGCGAAGGCGATCAGCTCTCGCAGGATCACCCCGGCCGTCGCCTTCGAGAGCCCACCGAGCTCGGCGAGGTCCGCCTTGCCTTCGGCGCTCGTCAGGTGCTGCACCACGGCGCGGAGGTCCTCGATGCGGATGAGCGCGAGGTCTCGCTTGCGCGCGTAGTGGAAGACGAGGCCCAGCGACGACTCCTGCGTCTCGTTCAACCCCAGCACCTTGGCGAGGAGGGTCGGCCCGAGCTCCGCGACCGTCGCACGGATCGGGACGCCGGTCCCGACACCACCCAGGCTGAAGAACTCGGTACGGCTCCCGGTCGGCGTCCACTCCTGGCCGATGCTGACGCAACGGGCGGTGAGCGCCTCGCTCGGCGAGCCGGGGACCGCGATCCCGGAGAGGTCGCCCTTGATGTCGGCCGCGAACACAGGAACGCCGTGCCCGGCGATCTGCTCGGCCAGCACCTGCAGGGTCTTGGTCTTGCCCGTCCCCGTGGCGCCGGCGACCAGGCCGTGCCGGTTCAGCATCGCCAGCGGGATCCGTACCTGCGCCGCGGGTCGAGCCTCGCCGTCCTCGACGAGGGCGCCGATCTGGAGCGCCGCGCCCTCGAACGCGTACGCGGCAGCGACCGTGCGGGCGAGCTCGCTCTGGGTCTCCCCGTCGGCTGCGGCGGCACCGGCCTCCCGCTCGGTCGCCTCCCGCTCGGTCGCCTCCAGCTCGTCGGCCCGACGGCGCGCATCGTCGGCGCGCGCCTGGGCTTCGCGGAGAGCCCGCTCGGCCTCCTCGGCCGCCTTGCGCGCGTCGTCGGCGTCGTCACCCATGCCCACATCCAAGCGCCGACCGCGCGGGACGGCACGTCGACGGGCACGGCGCGCCGCCACCGACGCGGCTACTGGACGACGACCGCCACCCGCTGGAACTCCTTGAGCTCCGTGTAGCCGGTGGTCGCCATCGCACGCCGCAGGGCACCGATGAGGTTCATGGTGCCGTCCGAGACGGTGGACGGGCCGAAGAGCACGGACTCGAACGACCCGACGGTGCCGAGATCGATCCGCTGCCCGCGGGGAAGATCGGCGTGCCAGGCCTCGGCGCCCCAGTGGAAGCCACGGCCCGGTGCCTCCTCGGCACGGGCGAACGGCGAGCCCACCATGACCGCGTCCGCGCCGCAGGCGATCGCCTTCGTGAGGTCACCGCTCACGCCCACCGAGCCGTCGGCGATGACATGGACGTAGCGCCCGCCGGACTCGTCGAGGTAGTCGCGACGCGCCGCGGCGACGTCGGCGACCGCGCTGGCCATGGGAACGGCCAGGCCGAGCACCTGCCGGGTCGTGTGGGCGGCACCGCCGCCGAACCCGACGAGGACGCCCGCGGCACCGGTGCGCATGAGGTGGAGCGCGGCCTGGTGGGTCGCGCAGCCGCCGACGATCACGGGGACGTCGAGCTCGTAGATGAACTCCTTGAGGTTCAGCGGCTCGGTCTGCCCGGAGACGTGCTCGGCGGACACCGTCGTCCCCCGGATGACGAACAGGTCGACACCCGACTCGACGACGGTCTGGGCGAACTGCTTGGTGCGCTGGGGCGAGAGCGCACCCGCGACCGTGACCCCGGCCTCACGGATCTGCTTGAGACGCTCGTGGATCAGCTCGGCCTTGATCGGCTCGTCGTACATCTTCTGGAGCCGCATCGTCGCCTCGCGCGGCTCCAGGCCCGCGACCTCCTCGAGCAGCGTCGACGGGTCGTCGTAGCGGGTCCACAGACCCTCGAGGTCGATCACACCCAGCCCACCGAGCCGCCCGAGCTGGATGGCGGTCTCGGGGGACATCACGGAGTCCATCGGGGCGGCGATCACGGGGATGTCGAACCGGTACGCGTCGATCTGCCACGCCGTCGACACTTCCTCGGGGTCACGGGTCCGGCGGCTCGGCACGATGGCGATGTCGTCGAACGCGTAGGCCCTGCGGCCGCGCTTGGCGGCGCCGATCTCGATGTCCATGCCTGGCAGTCTAGTGAGGCGGCACCGCGACCGACGAAGGCGTCAGAGCCGGGCGTAGTTCGGGGCTTCGACCGTCATCTGGATGTCGTGCGGATGGCTCTCCTTGAGACCGGCCGCCGTGATCCTGACGAACTGTCCACGGTCCTGGAGCTCGGGCACGGTGTGTGCACCGACGTAGAACATCGACTGGTGCAGGCCGCCGACGAGCTGACGGACGACGGCACCCAGCTGGCCGCGGTAGGCGACCTGACCCTCGATGCCTTCGGGGACGAGCTGGTCGTCGCTGGCCACGTCGGCCTGGAAGTAGCGGTCCTTCGAGTACGACTTCTTGCCGCGCGACGACATCGCGCCGAGCGAGCCCATGCCGCGGTAGCTCTTGTACTGCTTTCCGTTGACGAAGATCAGCTCACCGGGGCTCTCCTCGGTGCCGGCGAGGAGCGACCCCACCATGACCGTGTCGGCGCCGGCGACCAGCGCCTTGGCGATGTCGCCGGAGTACTGGAGGCCGCCGTCGCCGATCAGCGGGACACCGGCCGGCCGCGTCGCGCGCGACGCCTCGTAGATCGCCGTCACCTGCGGGACCCCGACCCCTGCGACGACGCGCGTCGTGCAGATCGATCCCGGGCCTACGCCGACCTTCACGGCATCCACCCCGGAGTCGACGAGCGCCTTGGCCCCGGCGTACGTCGCGACGTTGCCGCCGATGATCTGGACGTGGGATGTCGCGGGATCGGCCTTGAGCCGCGCGATCATGTCGAGCAGCGCCTGCGCGTGACCGTGGGCGGTGTCGACGACGAGCACGTCGACGCCGGCTTCGACGAGCGCGGTGGCGCGGTCCCACGAGTCGCCGAAGAACCCGACCGCAGCACCGACGAGAAGGCGTCCCTGCGGGTCCTTGCTCGCATGGGGGAACTGCTCGGACTTCACGAAGTCCTTGACCGTGATGAGCCCTCGGAGGTGACCGGTGTCGTCGACGAGCGGGAGCCGCTCCTTCTTGTGGCTGCGCAGCAGCGCCGACGCCTCGTCACGGTCGATGCCGACCGGCCCTGTGATGAGCGGCATCGGCGTCATGACCTCGCCGACCGTCTTCTGGGACCACTCCGCGACCGGGACGAAACGAAGGTCGCGGTTGGTCACGATGCCGATCAGCTTGTCGTCGGAGTCGACGACGGGAAGACCGGAGACTCGGTACTGGCCGCAGATCTCGTCGAGCTCTTCGAGGGTCGCCTTGGGGGTGATCGTGACCGGGTTGGAGATGACGCCGGTCTGCGTACGCTTCACCAGGTCGACCTGGTACGCCTGGTCCTCGACCGAGAGGTTGCGGTGCAGGATGCCGATGCCGCCCTCGCGGGCCATCGCGATCGCCATCCGCGCCTCGGTGACGGTGTCCATCGCGGCGGACACCAGCGGGATGCGCAGCGAGATGCCACGGGTCAGCCGAGCAGTGGTGTCGACCTCGCTCGGGATGACGTCGGTCTCCCCCGGGAGGAGCAGGACGTCGTCGTAGGTGAGGCCCAGAGCTGCGAACTTCTCCGGCACACCGCTGGCGTTGAGATCCATGACGTCCTTCCTGATCACCCGACGTCCCCATCCTAACGAGGACGCCTATGAAGGTCGTCAACGCCGGGCGACCGGCAATCCTTCCTCACGCCCACCGCGAGCGCGCGCCTCAGTCCACGGCGTTGAGGAGCTTCCAGATCCAGTCGTAGGAGCGGTCGCGAGTGCCGCCGTCCGCGGTCTCGTCCGAGTCCTCGGGCACGGGAGGCGTGGTGGGATCCGTGCCAGTGCCTCTGTCGGTGTCCTTGCCCGTGCCGCTGTCCTTGCCGTCGGACTCCGAGTCCTCGCCGTCCTTGGCGCCGGGGCGCTCGTGCGGACGTCCTGGTCGTCCGGGCTTGGGCTTGCCGCCGGCTTCGTCGTCGTCATCGCGGTCCCACCAGTCGTAGCCACCCTTCGGCGGCTTCGTGGTGGGCGGAGTCGTGGGCACCGGTGTCCTCGGCGGAGCATCGGTCCTCGGCGGCTTCGTCGGAGGAGCCGGGCTCGCTTCCGGCTGACGAGGCTTGTGCGGCTTCTCCGGCGGCTTGGTCGTCGGCTCGTCGTCGTCCGCGACCGGGCCCTTGCCGGTGTCCGGCGCGGGGTCTGGCTCTGCACCGCTGGCCGGCGCCTCTCCACGACCCTTGCTCTCGGACGAGCCCGCCGACGGCGCCGCCTTGTCCTCGGTCTCGGTCGGGGGGACGGCTCCTGCTCCCGATCGCCCCGTCGTCACCGCGGGATCGGGGGACGACGAAGGAACCTGGGACCTGGGTACGTCGGAGGCCGTCGGGCTCGCCACGTCGTCACCGATGCCGACGGCACGGGTCACGACGTACCGCAGCGGGGCCACGGGACTGCCGGCCACCGCCTGGCCGATGCCCATCGACAGCAGCAGACCCGCGCCGACCACGACGACCGCCGCGCGGCCGGTCCGGGACCCGCGCTTCGGCGGGCGCACCCGTCGAGAAGGCTTGCAGGAGGATGCGATCGGGCGGTCGAACAAGCTCGAGGACTGCACCTCGGTGACGTCGAAGGCGGGTGGCCGCGGGGCTTCCATCTCGGCCAGCGACGTACGCCAGGCGGCCAGGCCGGCGAAGATCGGATCGTCAGGGACGTTTCCGGCGAGCAGGTCGTCGACGAGGACGTCGTCGTGAGCGACAGGATCGTGCCTGATCATGCGGTCACCTCCCCCCTCGTCACCGCGCGGGCCCGGTGGAGGTCTCGCAACCGTTGGAGCGCCCGGTGCTGCGCGATGCGTACGGCGCCGGCCGTCATCCCGAGCATCACACCGGCCTCCTGCGCGGTCAGACCCATCGCCACCCGGAGCACGAGGACCTCGCGCAGGCGCTCTGGCAGGGTCTCGAGGAGGTCGGTCATGTCTCTCGACTCGAGCCGCCCGATCACCTCGGTCTCGGCGGACGCCGTGACCTCACCGGTGTCGGGGAGCACGTCGACGAGCACGGTCCGCGACCGGTACGAGCTGCGACGGGCGTCGGCGACCTTGCGGCTGGCGATCGCGTAGACGAACGCCTGGAAGGGCACACCCTTGTGGGTGTAGGTCGGAAGGGCCTGGAACACCGCGATGCAGATCTCCTGGGCCACGTCGTCGGCCAGCTGTCCACCGTCACCGTTGCCGCTCAGCCGGGCGCGGCTGTAGCGGTGCGACAGGACCCGGACGTTGCGCATCAGCGTGTCCATCGCAGACTCGTCCCTCGTCGCGCGCAGCGCGAGCTCGGACAGGTCGGAGTCGGCAGACAGGTTGCGAAGAAGCATCCAGGGATCCTTCGTAGATCGAGGTGATCGTCACGGCGGCGGCGCAGCGTGCCGGTAACACCGTGACACGACCACGAGGGGCCGCGCCACTTGTTGCAGAAACTGGTACGAGAAAGGCCCGCCCCGGGAGAGGGGCGGGCCTTCACGCGGAACCGATCAGTGCGCGTGCGCGCTGATCAGTCCTCGTCGGCCGGCTTCTCGACGATGAGCGTCTCGGTGGTGAGAAGCATCGCCGCGATCGAACCCGCGTTGGCGAGCGCCGAGCGCGTCACCTTCACCGGGTCGAGGACACCCTGGGCGACGAGGTCGCCGTACTCGCCGGTGGCCGCGTTGTAGCCCTGGCCGCTCTCGCGGACCTTGGCGACGACGACGTAGCCGTTCTCGCCACCGTTCTCGGCGATCCAGCGCAGCGGCTCGACGGTCGCCTTGCGGACGATCCCGACGCCGACGGCCTCTTCGCCGGTCAGGCCGAGGTCGCCGTCGAGGACCGCTGCAGCCGTGACGAGGGCAGAGCCGCCGCCGGCGACGATGCCCTCCTCGATGGCCGCACGGGTCGCGGAGACCGCGTCCTCGATGCGGTGCTTCTTCTCCTTGAGCTCGACCTCGGTCGCCGCACCCACCTGGATGACGCAGACGCCGCCGGCGAGCTTCGCGAGACGCTCCTGGAGCTTCTCACGGTCCCAGTCGGAGTCCGACGCCTCGATCTCCGCCTTGATCTGGTTGACGCGGGCGGAGACGTCCTCGTCGTTGCCGGAGCCGTCGATGATCGTGGTGGCGTCCTTGGTGACGACGACACGACGCGCCGTGCCCAGCTCCTCGAGCCCGATCTGGTCGAGCTTGAGGCCGAGGTCAGGGGTGACGACCTGGGCGCCGGTGAGGACCGCGAGGTCCTGGAGCATCGCCTTGCGGCGGTCGCCGAAGGCCGGAGCCTTGACCGCGACCGAGGTGAACGTGCCGCGGATCTTGTTGACGACGAGCGTCGACAGAGCCTCGCCCTCGATGTCCTCGGCGATGATCAGGAGCGACTTGCCCGCCTGGACGACCTTCTCCAGCAGCGGGAGGAGGTCGGAGACGGCCGAGATCTTGCCCTGGTTCACGAGGATGTAGGGCTCGTCGAGGACGGCCTCCATGCGCTCGGTGTCCGTGACCATGTAGGGCGACAGGTAACCCTTGTCGAACTGCATGCCCTCGGTGAAGTCGAGGTCGGTGCCCATGGTGTTGGACTCCTCGACGGTGATGACACCGTCCTTGCCGACCTTGTCGAACGCATCGGCGATCAGACCGCCGATGTGGGCGTCGCGCGCCGAGATGTTGGCGACGTGCGCCATGTCCTGCTTGTCGTCGACGTCGCGCGCCTGCTCGAGGAGCGCGGCGGAGACGGCCTCGACGGCCTTGTCGATGCCGCGCTTGAGCGCCATCGGGTTGGTGCCGGCGGCCACGGCGCGCAGGCCCTCGTGGACCATCGCCTGGGCGAGCACCGTCGCGGTCGTCGTGCCGTCACCGGCGACGTCGTTGGTCTTGGTGGCGACTTCCTTGGCGAGCTGCGCGCCGAGGTTCTCGAACGGGTCGTCGAGCTCGACCTCACGAGCGACGGTCACGCCGTCGTTGGTGATGGTCGGCGCGCCCCACTTCGAGTCGAGCACGACGTAGCGGCCCTTGGGACCCAGGGTCACCTTCACGGTGTTGGCCAGGGTGTCGACGCCACGCTCGAGCGAGCGACGAGCATTCTCGTCGAACTCAAGAATCTTGGGCATGGGGATCCTTCTTGTTGGTGTCGGACCCGCCGAGACACCGCGGGCCCGTGTGCTGCGGACGCGTGCGTACGCCCCAGCGGCCGATGACCGCCGGGGCGTGCACGTCGTTACTTCTCGATGACCGCGAGGACGTCGCGCGCCGACAGGATCAGGAACTCCTGGCCGTCGTACTTCACCTCGGTGCCGCCGTACTTGCTGAACACGACGACGTCGCCGACCTTGACGTCGACCGGGATGCGCTCGTCGCCATCCTCGTTGAAGCGGCCCGGGCCGACAGCCAGGACGGAGCCCTCGGTGGGCTTCTCCTTGGCGGTGTCCGGGATGACAAGACCCGAGGCAGTGGTCTGCTCCGCCTCAAGAATCTTGACGACGATACGGTCCTCGAGCGGCTTGATGGTGACCGACACTTGTCGACCTCCCCTTTCGGTGTTACCCCGTACGAATGACTGGGACTGTGGTCCAAGGAGGTGCTTCGTACGCACGCCGTCGCGGGAGCCGTGCGCCTCTGCACCGTTAGCACCCAGGATACGAGAGTGCTAACACCACCGTAGGACGGGGCTAGCACTCGGTCAAGCAGAGTGCCAGCTTCGAGGGGTGCTGGGAGACTGGGCGCATGGAGGTCTCCACGTTCGAACGGCTCCTCTCCCCCGAGGGGCAGCGACTCCTCCAGGAGGTCACCGACGCCCAGGACGAGGTCGACGACCTCGTCCTCGGCACCCGCCTCCGCCGCGACGGGCACGCGGGCGAGCTGGTGGCGGCAGCGACCGGCCAGGCGTCCCTGCGGCGACGCGCACGCACCAAGCTCGGCGGGGACGCCGCGGTCATGTGGTTCACGCCCGACGCGCTCGAGCAGGCGACGCGACCCGCCGTGGCGTCCCATCGCGCCGCACGCCTGCACACGCACGGCGTTCGCACCGTGCTCGACCTCGGGTGCGGCATCGGGGCGGACCTCGTCGCCATGGCCCGGGCCGGTCTCACGGTGCACGGCGTCGAGCGCGACCCGCTCCGTGCGGCCATGGCGCGTGCGAACCTGGCGGCACTCGGGCTCGACGGGACGGTCGAGGTCGCCGACGCCACCGCGGTCGACGTGGCGCCCTACGACGTGGCGTTCGTGGACCCTGCCCGACGTGACGGGCGCGGGAGGACCTTCGACCCCGACGCGTTCAGCCCGCCCTGGAGCTTCGTGAGCGGCCTCCTCCAGGAGCGTGGGGTGGCCAAGGTGCTCCCGGGGATCTCCCACGACCTCGTTTCCGAGGGCGTCGAGGCCGAGTGGGTGAGCGAACGCGGCAGCCTCGTCGAGGCTTGCCTGTGGGGCCGCAGGTTCGCGGGGACGCGGCGACGCGCGACCGTCCTCGGGGCGCACGGGGCCGCGACGCTCACCGAGAGCGAGGCACCTGCCGACGCAGAGGTTCGAGAGCCCGGAGCCTGGTGGTACGAGCCGGACGACGCCGTGATCCGAGCCGGGCTCGTCACCGGGGTCGCGGCCCTCGTCGGCGGGTGGCTCGTCGACCCGCACATCGCGTACGTCTCGAGCGACGCGCACGTGCCGACCCCGTACGCACGGGCGTTCCGGGTCGTCGAGGAGCTTCCGTACCGCGAGAAGCAGCTGCGCGCCGCCCTCCGCGATCGCGACGTCGGCACGCTGACGGTGAAGAAGCGTGGGGTGACGGTGGTCCCCGAGGCGTTGATCAAACGGCTCAGGCTGACCGGGTCGACCACCGCGACCGTCGTACTGACCCGCGTGGCGGGAGAAGGACGCGCCTTCCTGGTCGAGCCGATCGCCTGACCCGCGACGCACCGGTGGCGGGGCCCGGAACCGGGCCCCGCCACCGGCGGTCGTCGATCTCAGCCGCTCAGAGCGGCCCTGTGGATCACTTGTGCAGCAGGCCGAAGATCTTGCAGGCCAGCCACTTGAGCCACTTGACCGGCTCCTTCACCGGGTTCGGCATCGGGCCGCACTTGTCGCCCGGAGGCGTCGTGACCGGCTTGACGGTGACGGTCACGGCCGCGGAGGCCGTGCCGCCCTTGCCGTCGTCCACCGAGTAGGTGAACGAGTCGGTGCCGGAGAACCCGGCGGCCGGCGTGTAGGTGACGTTCGCACCCGTGCCGGTCACCGCGCCGTTGGCCGGCGTGCCGTACGCGTAGGCGAGGGTGTCACCGTCGGCGTCGGCGCCCTTGAGCGTGATCGCGACAGCCTTGCCCTGATCGGTCGTCGCGCTCACGGCGGCGGCCGTCGGCGGCGTGTTGGTCGGAGGCTCCTCGACCTCGTTGACGGTCACGGTCACCGTGCCCGTCGCCTCGGCCTCGCCGTCGGAGACGGTGTAGGTGAAGGTGTCCTCACCGAAGAAGCCCTCGTCGGGCGTGTAGGTCACGCTGCCGCCCGTGCCGGAGACCGTGCCGTGGCCCGGGTCGCCGTACGTGTAGGTCAGCGTGTCACCGTCGGCGTCGGCTCCTGCGAGCGCGATGTCGACCGCGACGTCCTCGTCGGTCTCGGCCGTCACGTCACCCGCGGTGGGCGGCGTGTTGTCCGGCGGGTCCACGACCTCGTTGACCGTCACGGTCACCGTGCCCGTCGCCTCGGCCTCACCGTCGGAGACGGTGTAGTCGAAGGTGTCCTCACCGAAGAAGCCCTCGGCCGGCGTGTAGGTGACGTTGGCACCCTCACCCGTCACGGTGCCGTTGGCCGGCGTCCCGTAGGTGTAGGTGAGCTCGTCGCCCTCGTCGGCGTCAGCACCGGCCAGCACGACGTCGACCGCGGCGCCCTCGTCGGTCTCCGCAGCGACGTCACCCGCGGTGGGCGGCGTGTTCACCGGAGGATCCACGACCTCGTTGACCGTCACCGTCACCGTGCCCGTGGCCGAGTCGGTGCCGTCGGAGACGGTGTAGGTGAAGATGTCCTCGCCGAAGAAGCCCTCGGCCGGCGTGTAGGTGGTGACGCTGTCGCCCGAACCCGTCACCGTGCCGTTGGCCGGCTGCGAGTAGGTGTAGGTCAGCTCGTCACCGTCGGCGTCCGCACCCTCGAGGGCGATGTCGACCGCGGCGCCCTCGTCGGTCTCGGCAGCGACGTCACCCGCGGTCGGAGGCGTGTTGGGATCCTCGGTGTCGTTGACCGTGATGGCGATCGTCGCCGTGTCGGTGCCGCCGTTGCCGTCGTCCACCGTGAAGGTGAACGAGTCGGTGCCGACGAAGTCGGCGGTCGGCGTGTAGGTGACCGTCGCACCGCTGCCCGTGACCGTACCGTTGGCCGGCTGCGTGTAGGAGTACGTCAGGTCGTCGCCGTCGGCGTCGGTCGCCGACAGCGTGACGTCGGCCGAGGTGTTCTCGTCGAGCGTCACCGAGCCGTCGACCGCCACCGGCGGCGTGTTCGGCTGCTCGCCGACGGTCACGGTCACCGTGCCGGTCGCCTCCGCCTCACCGTCGGACACGGTGTAGTCGAAGGAGTCCGAGCCCGAGAAGCCGGCAGCCGGGGTGTAGGTCACGTTCGCACCCGAACCGGTCACCGTGCCGTTGGCCGGCGCGCCGTAGGAGTACGTCAGCTCGTCACCGTCGGCGTCCGCACCCTCCAGCGCGATGTCGACGGGCGTGCCGAAGTCGGTCGACGCACTCACGTCACCGGCGGTCGGCGGCGTGTTGGGTGCCGCGGACACAGTCACCGAGACCGTGCCGGTCGCCTCCGCCCCACCGTCGGACACGGTGTAGTCGAAGGAGTCCGAGCCCGAGAAGCCGGCGTCGGGCGTGTAGGTCACGTTCGCGCCCGACCCCGTCACGGTGCCGTTGGCCGGCTGCGAGTAGGTGTAGGTGAGCTCGTCACCGTCGGCGTCGGCTCCCTGGAGCGCGACGTCGACCGCCGCGCCGTACCCGGTGGAGACGCTCACGTCACCGGCGGTCGGCGGGGTGTTGGGGACCTCGGCGGTGTTGATGCCGAAGGTGCCGAAGGTGTCGTCGGACGCAGCGGGCAGGGTGCACGCCATGGTCACCGCGCCCTCGCCGCCGACCAGGTCACCGTTGGCGTTGCGCAGCGACGCGGTCACGTTGAACGCGCGCGGCATGTGGATCGTGCCCGTGGTGGGCAGCTCCAGGCTCGGGTACTCGTCGGTGCTGGGGACGTCGATCGCGGGGACGTCGCCCTCCGTCGGGATCTGCCACGGCGGCGTCGACGAGGCGGGGACGGGCGACCAGGGGGCGGCGAGGTTCGCGATCGGGTACACGAACGGGTCGTCGATGCCGGGGACCGTGATCGAGATGCTGGCGTCGTTGGACGCACCGCTCGCCGAGCGTGCGCTGAGCAGACCGTAGGTCGCGTTGCGCAGGGTCTCGGGCAGCGTCAGCGTGATCTGGGTCTTGCGTCCCGGGATCTCCGACCCGGGGTCGACAGCGTCCGGGATGACCACCCTCGCGTTGACGCCGACGGCGTGGTCACCGAGCGGGAGCCCCGCTGCGACCACGTTGCAGGTGTAGGTGAAGTTCTTGTCGAGCTGGACGTCGTCGGCTTGTGCTGCCGACGTCCCGAGTGCCGTGACGCTGACCGCCATGCCGGCGACCAAAGCCCCGGATGCGGTGAGCGACAACGGCTTTCGGGCCGTTGAGTTCCTGAACCTGGACAATCAGATCCCCTCCAGATCTCTCGGACCCCCCCTCCAGGGGCCCTGTGTCCAACACTCGTAAACGAGTGTTACGGCTCAGTAACCTACTCACGTGTAACCCGCAGTTGCAATAGGGAGCACAAAGTTTCTGTGGCGCAGGACACACCCTGGGGCGAGGGTCAGGCGACGATCTGCGTGACCGGCATGGAGGAGTCCGCCGGGAGATCGAGGGCGCTCGGCGCGACGCCCTTCGCGACCAGCGCCGACCCGAGAGCGGCGACCATCGCACCGTTGTCGGTGCACAGCACCGGCGGAGGGATGCGGACGTCGATGCCCGCCTCGCCCGCGCGCTCGAGCACGAAGTGGCGCAGCCGCTGGTTCGCGGCGACGCCGCCGCCGAGCACCAGGTGCTGCGCGCCGTGGTCGAGGCACGCGCGGACGGTCTTGGCCGACAGCACGTCGCACACGGCGTCCTGGAACGACGCTGCGACGTCGGGCACCGAGATCGCGCGGCCCATCCGCTCCTCGTGCTCGACGTGGCGGGCGACCGCGCTCTTGAGCCCGGAGAACGAGAAGTCGTATCGGTGCTTCTCCATGTCGCGTCCCGCGGTGAGCCCGCGCGGGAACGCGATCGCCGACGGGTCGCCGTCACGCGCGGCACGGTCGATCTGCGGGCCACCCGGGTACGGCAGCCCGAGCAGGCGCGCGACCTTGTCGAACGCCTCCCCCGCCGCGTCGTCGATGGTCTCGCCGAGCATCCGCACCGAGCTCGTCACGTCGTCGACGAGCAGGAGGTTGGTGTGACCTCCCGACACGAGGAGCGCCGCCGTCGGCTCGGGGAGCTCGCCGTGCTCCAGCCGGTCGACGCACACGTGCGCCACGAGGTGGTTCACCCCGTACAACGGCTTGTCGTACGCGATGGCGAGCGCCTTCGCCGCGGCGATGCCGACGAGCAGCGCGCCGGTGAGCCCGGGCCCGCTCGTCACCGCGATCGCGTCGACGTCAGCCACCGAGACGCCGGCGTCGGCCTGCGCCTTCTCGAGCATCGGCACGAACGCCTCGAGATGGGCGCGGCTCGCGACCTCGGGAACCACGCCACCGAAACGGACGTGCTCCTCCACGCTGGAGGCGACGGCGTTCGCCAGCAGCTCGGTCCCACGGACGATCCCGACCCCGGTCTCGTCGCAGGACGACTCGATCCCCATCACGAGGGGCGCATCGTTGCTCACGCCCCCATGGTGCCAGGCTGAGCGCATGAGTCGTACCGATGCTCCCCCAGCTCCCGACGAGCGTGCCATCGCGCTCGCGATGCTCCGCTACGTACGGGAGACCGCTCTCGAGAAGGCCGAGGGCCTGACCGACGAGCTCGCGCACGCGACGCCGCTGCCGACCTCGCCCCTGATGTCGGTCGCGGCGGTGGTCAACCACCTCCGGTGGATCGAGCACTACTGGGTCGAGGTCGTGGTCGCCGGCGGCGACGATCGCGCCCCGTGGTCCGAGGAGCATCCCGACGGCGAGTTCGAGGTCGCCGCACAGATGACGCTCGACGACGTCCTCACGGGCTACCGCCAGCAGATCGCGGCGTCCGACGCCGTCCTCGCCGACCTCGACCTCGACGCCGCGACCGCGAGACCGCGCCGCGACTTCCACCCGAACGTACGCTGGGTCGTCGCGCACCTCGTCGAGGAGACCGCGCGCCACAACGGGCACCTGGACGTTCTCCGGGAGCTCGCCGACGGACAGGTAGGTGACTGAATGCGGACACGCCAGCTCGGCCGGAGCGGACTGATGGTGTCGGTGGTGGGCATCGGGTGCAACGCCTTCGGCGCGCGCGTCGACGAGGCCCGTACGAAAGACGTCGTGCACGCCGCGATCGACCAGGGGATCACGCTCTTCGACACTGCCGACACCTACAGCACGGGCGCGAGCGAGGTGCTCCTCGGCCGGGCGCTCGGTGCCCGCCGCGGCGACGTCGTGGTGGCGACCAAGGGTGGCATGGACATGCGCGGCACCAACGGACCAGACTGGGGCGCGCGGGCCTCGCGCCGCTACCTCCGCAGGGCGCTCGAGGCGAGCCTGACACGGCTCGGCACCGACTACGTCGACCTCTACCAGCTGCACACCCCCGACCGGATCACGCCGATCGAGGAGACGCTCGGCGTGATGGACGACTTCGTACGCGAAGGGAAGGTCCGGTACGCCGGCTGCTCGAACCTCACCGCGTGGGAGCTCGTCGACGCGGACTGGACCGCGCGGACGACCGGCACGACCGCCTTCGTGTCCGCCCAGAACGAGTACTCGCTCTACAACCGCTCCGCCGAGGCCGAGCTCGCACCTGCGTGCGAGGCGCTGGGCGTCGGGCTTCTCCCGTACTTCCCGCTCGCGTACGGGCTCCTCACCGGCAAGTACACCCGCGGTGCCGCCGCACCCGAGGGGTCCCGGCTCTCCGCCGACAGCCAGGCCTCGCGTCTCGCGACGGCCGACTGGGACAGCATCGAGGCGCTCGAGTCGTACGCCCGTGATCGCGGCCGCTCGATCCTCGAGGTGGCCATCGGCGGGCTCGCGGCGCAGCCGGCGGTCAGCAGCGTCATCGCCGGAGTGACGAGTGCCGACCAGGTGCGCTCCAACGTCGAGGCAGCAGCGTGGGAGCCCACCGACGACGACCTCGCGGCCCTGGACGCGATCCGTCCGACCGAGCGCCGGTCGTACACGACGTTCGCTCCGCGTCGCTGATCCTTCTCCGCCCCACGATGTGACGCCGTATCCACCTTCCCGGCACTCCCGGAGGTGGATAGGGCGTCATATCGTCGGGCGGCGGCGGCGCCTCGTACCGCCCCTGACGTCGGGGTCAGTCCTTCTGCGCCTTCCGCGCGGCGCGGGCAGCCCGCTCCTCGGCGTCGAGTCGCGCCGCCTCCTCGAGGGTGGGCGCCGTGCCGCCGAGCCGTGCCGGGGCCCACCACTGGCCCTCGAGCGGGTCGGGATAGGCCGCGATCGTCTCGTCCAGCAGCGCCGCGAGCGCGTCGTGCAGCTGGGCGGTCTCCGCCGCCGGGTCCTCACCAGTGGGGTGCATCGGCTCCCCGACGGAGATGCCGATGGGGAGGCCGCGGGGCAGCGCCAGCTTGTGGCCCTTCGTCATGATCCGCTGCGTGCCGAACAGCGTCACCGGGATCAGCGGGACGCCGGCCTCGGCGGCGATGCGTGCGGCGCCCGACTTGACCTCCTTGATCTCGAACGACTGGCTGATCGTGGCCTCGGGGAAGATGCCGACGATCTCGCCGCGGCGGCAGTAGTCCACCGCGGCCTCGAGCGACTCCGCTCCCGCCGAACGATCGACCGGGATGTGGTGCATCGAGCGCAGGACCGGCCCTCCGACGGGGTGGTCGAACGCCTCCTTCTTGGCCATGAACCGCACCACACGGTGCTGCTTCGCCGCCGGGAAGCCGGTGAGGACGAAGTCGGCGAAGCCGATGTGGTTGGACGCCAGCACGGCGCCGCCCTCACGGGGGATGTGCTCCGTGCCGGTCATCCGGAACGACCAGCCGCGCAGCTTGAACAGGGTCTTGGCCGTCGCGATGATCGGCGGGTACGTGAGGTCGCGCATCCGGCAACCCTACCGACCTACGGTGGCGTAGGTTGCGGGCGGACGGGCTAGCGGCCCTCGGCGTACGCGTCGATCTCGACCTCGACCAGGTGATCGGGATGCATCAGCCGGTTGACCTCGAGCATCGACGCCGCGGGTGGTGTCCCGCCGAACAGCTCGCGGTGCGCGCGGCCCACCTCGTCGGCGTCGGTGATGTCGATGACGTACATGCGCGTGCGTACGACGTGCTGGCTGTCGAGGCCGCAGCGACGCAGGGCGTCCATCGCGATCCCGAACGCCACCATCGTCTGGACGTACGGGTCTCCGACACCGATCACGGTCCCGTTGACGGTCGCCGTGGTCCCGGCGATCGCCACGTGCGGCCCGTACGAGACCGCGCGGGCGTAGCCGTACTTGTCCTCCCAGGGAGTTCCCGACGCGACCCTGAACATCAGCCGTCCCTTCGGGGCGCGACGTGTCGTTCCATGACGACGGCGTCGGCGCCCGAGCGGTAGTAGTGGGGCCGCGTCGCGATCGCGACGAAGCCTCCTGCCTCGTACAGCCCGATCGCCGCGTGGTTGTCGGATGCCACCTCGAGCAGCACCCGCTCCACCCCACAGCGTTCGGACTCCCCCAGCAGCGCCCCCAGAAGGTGGCGCCCTACCCCCGTCCTTCGCTGCTGCGGCACGACGGCGATCCGTGCCACGTCAGCCGTGTCTCCGGTCGCGATCATGCTCGCGTACCCGGTGACCACGTCGTCCTCGGCCGCCACCACGACGTGGCGGCTCGTCCCGGAGACCTCGTCCGCGACCTGCGCGCGGCTCCACGCGTCGGCGCCGAACGCCGCCCGCTCGAGCGCTGTCAAGGCGTCCACGTCGTCCGGTCGTGCCGCACGGATCACGCCGACACGCGCTTGCGCTGAGCGGCCGGCGTGGCGTCGGGCCGCCGCAGGTAGAGCGGCTCAGTCCCGATCTCGCGCGCCGAGCCGGCCGCGACCATGTCCGCAAGCACGGCCGCATCGGGGTCGGCGGGTCCGGCGACGCGGTTGAGGACCTCGGCGTACAGGTCGGCACCCCGACCCAGGACCGGCATCGTGCCGGGCAGCCTGAGGGCCAGGTCGGCCGGGCGGGCGACGTCGGCGTCTCCGACGCGCTCGCCGGACGGCGTGTACTCCGCCCAGTAGACCTCCTTGCGGCGCGCGTCCGTCGCGACCACGAACGCCTCGTCGACGACGCCGTCCGCGATCGCCTGCGCCGCCACGACGTCGAGCGAGCAGACCCCGTGGAGGCGTGCGTGCAGCGAGACGGCGAGGGTGCGCGCGGTCACGATGCCGACGCGCAGACCGGTGAAAGGTCCCGGGCCGACGCCGACCGCGACGTCGGTGACGTCACGCCGGTCGGCACCGGCCTGCTGCAGCACCGCGGCGATCGCGGGTGCGAGGAGCTCGCCGTGACTCATCGCGCCAGGGCTCGACTCGGCCGCCACGACGGCAGCGCCGTCGTGCAGGGCGACCGAGGTGGCCGGAGCAGCGGTGTCGAGGGCGAGGATCAGCATCGGGGCAAGGTTACGCCAGCACGGACGCCGCTCACAGGGGCCTCGTGTCCTCGAGTCCGCGCGCCTGCACCGAGTGCAGGATCGCGTCGGGCTCGAGGAGCGTCGACCGCAGAGGGACGCGTGCCCAGCGCGCGCCGTGCGGCTTCAGCGTGACCAGCCGTACGTCGTGGTCACCCGCGTCGTCGCGGGCGGGATCCTCTGCCCCGAGAGGATCGAGGACGGTTGCCGAACGGCGCTCCAGGCGCAGCTCGAGCCACGAGTCGCTGAGGTCCTCGGCGATGCCCTCGCCCCACTCCACGACCGTGACCGAGTCCTCGGTGGCGGTGTCGAGGTCGAGGTCGTCGAGCTCGAGCGCCCCGCCGAGACGGTACGCGTCGACATGGACCAGGGGCGGACCGTCGCCGAGGTTCGGGTGGGTGCGTGCGAGCACGAACGTCGGCGAGGTCACCGGACCCCGCACTCCCAGCCCTTCACCGATCCCCTGCGTCATCGTCGTCTTGCCGGCGCCGAGACCACCCGACATCACGACGACGTCGCCGGCGCGCAGCAACGTCGCCAGCCGCGCGCCGAAGGCCTGCGCGTCCTCGGCGGTCAAGAGCTCCCGAGCGAGCCACAGCGTCTTGCCGAACTCGATCGTCGAACCGTCCCGGCGGACAGGGAAGTAGCGTCGCCGCGTCCAGAACGTCACGTTCTCGGGGAGCTCTTCGCGCACGTCGAGCCACACGCCGTCGAGACCGCGCTCCTCTGCGGTGTCCTCGGCGACGCCGACCATCGCCGAGGCGACGCCTCGGTCCTGGTGGTCGGGATCGACCGACACCCGCCGGAACCCGAGCAGCCCCGGGCGCGACACGTCGTACAGCATCGCCCCGATCGGCTTCCCCCGGCGCTCGACGAGCAGCCCGCCGCCCTCCGCGAGCGCAGCGCGGATGGTCTCCTCGGTCTCGGCCATCGCCGTCGACGGCGGGTCCAGGGGCGGTCGCGCGCCGAAGGAGCGACGAATGACCCCGAGGACGTCCGCGGCGCGCTCCGGTGTCGCGTCGAAGACGTTGAGGGCGTGGAAGTTCGGGAACGTCGAACCGTTCATGCGTAGAGGTCCTCGCGCGGCATCGAGGGGTCCGAGGAGCTCCACAGCGCTTCGATGGCGCTCGTGACCTCCTCGTGGCGCTCGAGCATCATCATGTGGCCGGCACCCTCGTAGGCCACCAGCTCGGAGCCCTCGATCAGCTCGGCGAGGCGCTCGGAGTGACGGAACGGCGTCAGGACGTCCTTCGTCCCGCCCATGACGATCGTCCGCCGGCCGGGGAGCGCCGGCAGCGCCTCGTACAGGTCGAGGTCGACGAACGAGCCGACGAAGTCGGCGAGCGCCCGGGGGTGCGAGCGCGAGATCATCTCGTCGGTCATGTCCGCGTACTTCGCGGGCGACTGCGGGCCGACCGCCATGGCCCGGGTGACGGGATAGGAGTCGAGCAGTCGCGCGGCGCCGATCAGCGGGCCCATGCGCGGGAGCCACGGGCTCAGGCGTGCGAGCGGGTCGCGCCTCCGGATGAGGTCTCCGGCGCTGGTGCCCATGAGGACGACGCCGTCGACGCGGTCGCGGACCAGGTCGCCGTACTGGGCGGCGAACGACATCACCGTCATCGCACCCATCGAGTGGCCCACGAGGACCAGGGGTCCCTCCGGAGCGACCGCGGCGATGACGGCGGCGAGGTCGTCGCCGAGCTGGTCGAGGGTGCAGCTCTCCGCGGTGCCGACGCCCGAGCTGCCGTGCTCGCGCTGGTCCCAGAAGACCATCCGGGCGCGGCCTCGCAGCGCCGCCCGCTGGTAGTGCCAGCAGTCGAGGTCGAGCACCCAGCCGTGGCAGAACACGACGGTGGGGAGCGCGTGCGCGTCGGCGTCGTCGGGCTCCTCGACCTCGACGTACAGCGAGACCCCGTCGGTGGCGTCGACCGACACCCCGGGCACGTGCAGCGTCCCGAACTCCATCGCGTCGCCACGCTGGGAACGTCGGCGGACACGACGGCGGTCCGTGGCCACCCGGGCGGCAGCAGCCGTGGCTCCGACGGCGACGGCGGTGCCCGCCGTCACGGCCGCGTACGTGCCCAGCCTGCGCCAGTCCATCCGTGCTTCCTCCTCAGGTCGCGTCGACGAAAGTGCGGACGATCCTGCCACCCAGCCTAGTGACGACCTCGTAGCCGATGGTCGCCGCCGCCTGCGCCCAGTCCTCGGCGATCGGCTCTCCGCGGCTCCCGCTGCCGAACAGGACGACCTCGTCGCCGCGCTCCGCGACGACGTCGCCGAGATCGAGGACGATCTGGTCCATGCACACCCGTCCCGCGATCGGCACCAGGCTCCCGTTGACCCAGGCCTCGGCATGGTTGGAGGCCGCCCGCAGGATGCCGTCGCCGTAGCCGACCGGCACCAGCCCGAGCGTGGTCTCGCGCTTGGTGACGTAGGTGTGGCCGTACGAGACTCCCGTGCCCGGCGGCACGCGTCGTACGAGTGAGAGCGCGGTGGTCAGGCTCATCACCGGGGTCAGCCCGAGGTCCGACGGCGTGCCGAGCTGCGGTCCCGGGCTCAGCCCGTACGAGGCGATGCCGACGCGCACGAGGTCGTGGTGCACGCTCGGCCGGGTCAGCGTCGCGGCCGAGTTGGCCAGGTGCCTGACCTCGGGCTCGACGCCGTACGACGCCAGCTCGGCGACCGCCTCGCCGAACGCGTGCTCCTGGGCGGCGTTGACGGGGCTCGACGGCTCGTCGGCGCACGCGAGGTGGGAGAAGATGCCCACGATCTCGATGCGTCCGGCGTGCCGAGCGTCGCGGGCCGCCTCGAACAGCGCGCTGAGCTCGGCTCCGCGGACCCCTCCTCGCGCCATCCCGGTGTCGACCTTCAGGTGGACGCGGGGACGGTTCGTCGCACCCGCCGCGACCACGGCCTCGAGCTGTGCGACCGATCCCGCGGCCACGTCCACACCGGCGTCGATCGCCGGCGCGAGATCAGCGCCGGCCGGGGAGAGCCACGCCAGGACCGGTCCACGGTCGCCGCCGCGCCGCAGCGTCGACGCCTCCTCCACGGTGGCGACGCCCAGCCACTCCGCTCCGGCCTGGCGGGCCGCACGGGCGGTCTCGACCGCGCCGTGCCCGTACGCATCGGCCTTGACGACGGCCATCTGCAGGGCGGTGGGCGCCGCGGCGCGCAGGACGGCGAGGTTGGCGCGATAGGCGGCGAGGTCGACCACGGCCTCCGCCGGACCCGCCGCGTGCGACATCGTCGGCCGAGTCACCGGTCCCTCCAGTCGCGCACCTGCGACTCGTCCAGCGTGCCGTTGCGCCAGGCCGCGAGGACGCCCGGGACCGCATCGGCGACCCGGCTCGCCGTGACCGGCCCTCCTCCCGAGGCGACGACGGCGGCGGCGCCGTGGACGAACGCCGCCAGCGACCCGGCGTCGCGGGGATGAGCCCCCGACGCGAGGAACGCGCCCGCGAGGCCCGCGAGCACGTCGCCGGCACCGGCCGTGGCGAGCCAGGGAGTGCCGCTCAGGTTCACGCGCGCGGGCTCGTCCGGATACGCGACGAGCGTGCGCGAGCCCTTGAGCAGCACCGCTGCCTGCCAGCGGTCGGCGGCGCGTGTCGCGTGACCCAGCGGGTCCTGCTCGACGGCGCTGCGCTCGACGTCGAGCATCCGGGCGAGCTCGCCGGCGTGGGGCGTCAGGAGAGCCGGCACGTCGAAGCGGTCGGGGACGTGCTGGAGCGCGTCGGCGTCGACGACGACGGGGACCTCGTCCTCGAGGGCGGTGGCGAGGCGTGAGGCAGCGTCGTCGCCGCCGCCGGAGCCGACGACCCAGGCCTGCACGCGTCCGCGCTGGGCGACGTCGGTGTGCGCGACCACCTCCGGGCACCGGTCGACCACCCTCGCCGCCAGCTCCGGCTCGCCGAGGAACCGGACCATCCCGGCGGGACCCGCTTGCGCGCCGCGCACGCACAGCAGCGCAGCCCCGGCGTACGCCGCGGACCCGGCGGCGACACCCACGACCCCGCGGGTGTACTTCTGCGTCGGCGCATCGCCACGCTGGTCGAGGGTCGGCGCGAGCACCGACAGGAGGAGCCCGTTGTCGCTGGCCTGCAGCGCCTCGACCGACGGGGCGGGAAGGTACGGCGCCAGGCCGATGTCGATGAGGCGCGGCAGCGCGCCGCGGACCGCGTAGCGGGCCGCCGGGTCGACGAGGAGCGCGTTCTTGTACGTCCCGAAGGTGCAGGTCGCATCGGCGGGGAGGAACGAGCCACCCGAGACCGTGGCGCCGTCGACGTCGACGCCGCTCGGCACGTCGACGGCGATGACGAACGGCTGCTCCGCCTCGATGGTGGCCCGCCACGCGTCTGCCGGTGCCCGGAGCCCGGGCGCGCCCCCGATCCCGACCACCCCGTCGACGACGACGCCGAACCCGCGCGGCGAGTCGACCCGCCGACAGCCGGCGGCCTGCGCGGCGTACGCCGCCTCGGGATGCACCCGTGCAGGGTCGGCGATCGCGACGGCGACGAACCGCTCGCGCGCCAGCTCGGCGGCCGCGAAAAGTGCGTCTCCCCCGTTGTCGCCCGTGCCGACGAGGAAGACGAGCGGGGCGGACCCCGGAGCCACCTCGCGGACGTACGCGGCGAGGCCGGACGCGGCCCAGCGCATCAGCGAACCGGGCGGCACCTGCGTCATCAGCGCCGCCTCAGCCGCACGGACGTCGGCCACCGTGTGTGCCTGGAGCATGTCAGCACTCTGCCACGGACGGAGGGTGGACCCGAGGGCCTACTCGACCGTCACGGACTTCGCGAGGTTGCGGGGCTGGTCGACGTCGTGGCCGAGCACCGAGGCGAGCTCGGCTGCGAAGACCTGCAGCGGCACGACGGCGAGGACCGGCTGCAGCAGCGTCGGGGCCTTCGGCAGCCGGATCACCACGTCGGCGTACGGGTCGACGGACGTGTCACCGTCCTCGACGAGGACCACGGTGCGGGCGCCGCGCGCACGGATCTCCTGGATGTTGCTCACGACCTTCTCGTGGAGCTGGTCGCGGCCCTTGGGAGGCACCACCACGAAAACCGGGAGGCCGGGCTCGATGACCGCGATCGGTCCGTGCTTGAGCTCGCCCGCCGCGAAGCCCTCGGCGTGCAGGTACGCCAGCTCCTTGAGCTTGAGCGCACCCTCGAGCGCCACCGGGTAGCCGACGTGGCGACCGAGGAACAGGAACGTCCGGTGTCCGGCGAGCTCGCGCGCGAGGGTCCGGACCGCGTCGGCACCCTCGAGGAGCGTCCGGATGCCGTCGGGGAGCTTCTGGAGCTCGGCGACGGTCGTCGCGATCTCGTCTCCGTACTTCGTGCCGCGCACCTGCGCGAGGTAGAGGCCGAGGACGTAGCAGGCGGCGAGCTGGGTCAGGAAGCCCTTGGTGGAGGCGACTGCGATCTCGGGGCCGGCGTGGGTGTAGATCACCGCGTCGGACTCGCGCGGGATGGTCGAGCCGTTGGTGTTGCAGATGGCGAGGACCTTCGAGCCCTGCTGGCGTGCGTGGCGGATCGCCTGCAGCGTGTCCGCCGTCTCGCCCGACTGGCTGATCGCGACGACCAGGGTCGAGCGGCCCACGATGGGGTCGCGGTAGCGGAACTCCGACGCCAGCTCGACCTCACAGGGGACGCGGGTCCAGTGCTCGATCGCGTACTTGGCGACCATGCCCGCGTACGAGGCGGTGCCGCAACCGATGATGACGACCTTGTCGATCTCGCGCAGCTCGTCGTCGGACAGCCGCATCTCGTCGAGGACGAGGCGGCCGGCGGAGTCGTGACGACCCAGCAGGGTGTCGGCGACGGCCTGCGGCTGCTCGTCGATCTCCTTGAGCATGAACCAGTCGTAGCCGCCCTTCTCGGCGGCCGCGGCGTCCCAGTCGACGTGGTACTCGGTGACCGAGGAGGGCCGGCCGTCGAAGTCGGTGACGTCGATGCCGTCGCGGGTGATCGTCACGACCTGGTCCTGACCGAGCTCGACCGCGTCGCGGGTGTACTCGATGAACGCCGACACGTCGGACGCGAGGAAGTTCTCGCCGTCACCGCGACCGGCGACCAGCGGCGAGTTGCGGCGCGCGCCGACGACACGGTCGGGATCCGTCCCGTCGGCGACGACGAGCGTGAACGCCCCCTCGAGCCGGCGGCAGACGCGACGGACGGCGTCGCTCAGGTCGTCGGCGTCGCCGAGGAGCTCACGGTGGACGAGGTGCGTGACGGTCTCGGTGTCCGTCTCGGAGACGAACTCGTAGCCGTCGGCCTCCAGCTCGGCGCGCAGCTCGGCGAAGTTCTCGATGATGCCGTTGTGGACGACGGCGACCCGGTCGGCGCCGGACACGTGCGGGTGGGCGTTGCGGTCGCTCGGCGGCCCGTGGGTGGCCCAGCGGGTGTGGCCGATGCCGGTGCTCGAGTGCGGGAGGGGCCTCTCGGCGAGCTCCTTGTCGAGGTTGGCGAGCTTGCCGACCTTCTTGGAGACGGCGATCTGGTCGCCCATCACCAGCGCGACACCGGTGGAGTCGTAGCCCCTGTACTCGAGACGGCGCAGTCCCCCGAGGACGACATCCAGGGCGGGACGCTGACCGACGTATCCGACGATTCCACACATGAGGACCAGGGTACCGGCCGGTCTCTGACGCCCAGCGGCAAGAATGGGTCCTATGTCGGTCACGCAGCCGGGTTCCGGCGATACCTCGCCGTACGTCGAGCTCGAGCGCAGCGCCTGGGCGGATCTCGCCGGTGATGCCCCCCAGCCGCTGACGCAGACCGAGATCGACAAGGTCCGCGGGCTCGGCGACGAGCTCGACCTGGAGGAGGTCCGGCAGGTCTACGTGCCGCTGGCGCAGCTGATCAGCATGCGGATCCGGTACGCCGGCGAGCTCTACCGGTCGACCGAGGCGTTCCTGCGTCGACCGCAGCCCAAGCGCACGCCGTACGTGATCGGCATCGCCGGGTCGGTCGCGGTCGGCAAGTCCACGACCACGCGCCTCCTGCGCGAGCTGCTCGCCAAGAATCCCGCCCACAGCAACGTGTCGATCGTCACCACCGACGGCTTCCTGCTGCCGAACGCCGAGCTCGAGCGTCGTGGCCTGCTGGAGCGCAAGGGTTTCCCGGAGTCGTACGACCGCAAGGCGCTGCTGCGGTTCGTGATGGCTGTGAAGTCAGGCCGCGAGACCGTCGAGGCGCCGGTCTACTCCCACCTCTCGTACGACGTCACCGACGAGGTCGTCACCCTGAACCACCCCGACGTGGTCCTGATCGAGGGCCTCAACGTCCTTCAGCCCGCCCGGTCCCGCGCCGATGGCCGTACGGGCCTGGCGACGAGCGACTTCTTCGACTTCTCGGTCTACGTCGACGCCGCCCGCAAGGACATACGGCGGTGGTACGTCGAGCGGTTCCTGCGGCTGCGCGAGACCGCGTTCCGCAACCCCGACTCCTACTTCGTCCGCTACGGCGCTCTCGACTCCGAGGAGGCCGTCGCCCAGGCGTCGCTGCTGTGGGACTCCATCAACGGGCCGAACCTCAAGGAGAACATCGAGCCCACCCGCGGCCGGGCGACGCTGGTGCTGCGCAAGGACGCGGACCACTCCGTGCGGTGGGTGCGCCTGCGCAAGCTCTGAGCCACGCCGGTCCACGATTCCGGCCCCTCTTCCCGCGTGACGTACGTCACCCCTAGGGTTCGGCCATGGACTCCGCGCTCAGCACCGTCGGCCTCCCGATCGCCCTCGGCATCATCATGCTCGGCCTCGGGCTGTCGCTGACCGTCGACGACTTCCGCCGGGTCGGACGCCATCCCCGCGCCGTCGTCGTCGCGCTCGTCTGCCAGCTCCTCCTGCTCCCGGCGCTGTGCTTCGGGCTGGTGCTGCTCTTCGACCTCCCGCCGCTGCTGGCGGTCGGGATGATGCTGCTCGCGGCGTCCCCGGGCGGCACCAGCGCGAACCTCTACAGCCACCTCTTCCGCGGCGACGTCGCGCTCAACGTGACGCTGACCGCGATCAACTCGATCATCGCCATCGTGTCGCTCCCCCTGATCACCAACCTCGCCATCGCCTACTTCGAGGCCGACAGCTCGGTCTCGCTGCAGTTCACCAAGGTGCTCGAGGTGTTCGCCATCGTGCTGCTGCCGGTGGCGCTCGGCATGGCGGTGCGGTCGGCGCGGCCCGCGTTCGCCGCACGGATGGACAAGCCGGTCCGCATCGCCTCGGCGGTCATCCTCGCCGTGCTCGTGCTCGGCATCCTCGTCGACCAGCGGGCCAACGTCGCCGACTACGCCGCGAAGGTCGGCGCGATCACGACCTTGTTCTGCGCGGCCAGCCTCGCGGTGGGCTATCTGGTCCCGCGGTGGGCCGGTGTCACCGAGCGTCAGGCGGTCGCGTCGTCCTTCGAGATCGGCGTCCACAACGCGACCCTCGCGATCTACGTGGCCGTCGAGGTGCTCGACGAGGTCGAGATCTCGGTCCCGGGCGCGGTGTACGGCCTGGTCATGTTCTTCGTCGCCGGAGCATGGGGCGTCATCCTCACCCGCTACCTCGTACGCCGTGAGGACCCGGTCGCCGCCGACGCGTGAGCCCCCCTCACAGGTCGCAGCGGAACTCGCCCGTCATCGCTGCGAGCCGGAAACCGATCGTCTCGTTCACAGCGACCATCGGCCCGTTCTCCGTGGCGTTCCAGGTGTGCAGGAGCGACCGCGGGACGAGGTCGTCGGCGGCTGCGAGGAGGTTGCGCGCCTTCATCGCGAGCCCGAGCCGATGGCCCCGGTGCTCGCGGAGGACCAGGGTGTCCCACTGGTAGGCGTTCTCGATGTCGGTGGCCGGCACGATGATCTGGCTGTGCCCGGCGAGCGTTCCGTCGTCGGCGACCGCGACCGTCGTCCACGGCGTACGCCGCTGCGCGGCGAGCTCGGCCTCCTCGGTGCGGACACGCTCCGGCGGGAAGTCCTCGGCCTCCCACCCCATGTCGCCCGACGGCGCCTCGACCGCCATCACCGCCCGCATCGCGGCGTACTCGGCCAAGACCTCGTCGGGCGCCGGCCCGCGCCAGGTCCGCAGCGCGTACGCCGAGTGGTGCACGGCGGCGTCGTCGGCCAGGCGCTCCAGGTGCTCGCGGTCCGTCGGCAGGTCGAGCACGCGCTGCGCCTCGACGAGTCCGAGCCGGAACCCGTGCACGCGCAGGATCTCCGCCTCAGGCCCCTCCTCGTCACCGGGTGCCCACTTGGCGACCGACTCCAGCGTGCGACGACCCAGCGCCCGGACACGGTCCTTGACGTGCTCCAGGACCGGCCCGAGGACGTCACGGTGCTCGGGCAGGGTCGCCACGTCGATCCACGCGGCGTCCGTGTTGTCACGCAGCGGCGCCTCCAGCATGCCGGTCGCGAGCACCGTGCCGTCGTCGCGCCGGGCCCACAGGAGCGTGCGCGCGTTCCAGGGGTCGTCGGTGCGAGCCGCCACGACCAGCTCCGGCAGCGTCCACGTCGTGCCGTACGGCCGGGTGGCCGCGACGCGGACCTCGTGCGCGTGGAACGCCTCCAGAGCGGCGTCGTCGACGGGATCGATCTCCTCGATGAGCATCTCGTCACCGTAGGATCATCGGACCCTTCGACGCACCTGCGTTTCGTGGGCGGGCCGCCGCGTCAGAGCGCGAGCGCCGACCCGACGACCGTCGCGAGCCGCTGCGCCACGGCGTCGGCCTGCTCGCCGGAGCCCGCCTCCACCATGACCCGCACGAGAGGCTCGGTGCCGGACGGCCGCAGCAGCACGCGGCCCGTGGTGCCGAGCTCTGCCGTCGCCTCGGCGACGGCGGCGGCGACGTCCGGGTCCGTGGAGGCACGCGACTTGTCGACCCCGGGCACGTTGACCAGGACCTGCGGGAGGCGCCGCATCACGGCGCCGAGGTCGGCGAGCGTGCTGCCGGTCTCGGCCATCTGTCGCGTCACGGCGAGCGCGGTCAGCACGCCGTCCCCGGTCGTGGCGTGGTCGCTCATGATCACGTGACCCGACTGCTCACCGCCGAGGTTGTAGCCACGCTCGCGCATGGCTTCCAGCACGTAGCGGTCGCCGACCGCCGTCTGCACCACCGTCACGCCGTGGGCCTCCATGGCCTGCACCAGACCGAGGTTCGACATCACGGTCGCGACGACGGTGTCGTCGACGAGGCGCCCCTCGCCGTGGAGGGCCAGCGCCAGGATCGCGAGGATCTGGTCGCCGTCGACCAGCGCTCCGTCGGCCGAGACCGCCAGGCACCGGTCGGCGTCCCCGTCGAAGGCGAAGCCGGCGTCTGCGCCGTGCTCGACGACGGCACGCTGGAGGTCCTCGGGATGGGTGGACCCGCAGGCGGCGTTGATGTTGAGCCCGTCGGGCTCGGCGTGCACGCTCACCACGTCGGCGCCGAGCGCCTCGAACGCGGCCGGGCCGACGGACGAAGCAGCACCGTTGGCGCAGTCCAGGACGACCTTCAGACCGTCCAGCCTGCGACCGACCGCCTGGACCAGATGGCGCTCGTAGGTGCGCAGTGCGGTCGTGCTGTCGCCGACACGACCCACAGCGGCACCGGTCGGTCGCCGCCAGGGCTGCTCGAGCGTGTGCTCGATCTCGTCCTCGATCGCGTCGTCGAGCTTCAGCCCGCCCCGCGCGAGGAACTTGATGCCGTTGTCGGGCATCGGGTTGTGGCTCGCCGAGATCATGACGCCCATGTCGGCGTCGAGCGCCGCCGTCAGATAGGCGGCACCGGGTGTCGGGACGACACCGAGACGGTGCACGTCGACCCCGGCAGACGCGAGACCCGCGACCACCGCAGCCTCGAGGAACTCTCCTGAGGCGCGGGAATCGCGGGCCACGACTGCTGTCGGTCGCTGGTCGGCGAAGGCGCCAGCCTCCCCCAGCACGTGGGCCGCTGCGACGGCGAGATCAACTGCCAACTCGGCCGTCAGGTCGACGTTGGCGACCCCGCGGACGCCGTCAGTTCCGAAGATCCGACCCACGGTGGAGCCGTCAGCGCTTGCTGTACTGCGGTGCCTTGCGGGCCTTCTTGAGGCCTGCCTTCTTGCGCTCCTTGGCGCGGGCGTCACGCGTGAGCAGCCCGGCCTTCTTGAGCGTCGCGCGGTTGGACTCCTCGTCGACCGCGTTCAGCGCGCGGGCGACGCCGAGGCGGAGCGCACCGGCCTGGCCGGTCATGCCGCCACCGGAGACGCGAGCGATCACGTCGAAGCTCTCGCCGAGGCCCGTCGATGCGAAGGCCTCCTTGGCGATCTGCTGGTGCAGCTTGTTGGGGAGGTACTCCTCGAGCGGCTTGCCGTTGACCGTCCACGCACCGGTGCCCGGCACGAGGCGGACACGAGCGACAGCCTCCTTGCGGCGGCCGGTGGCTGCCGAAGGGGCGATGATCGACGAACGTGCCGCCGACTCCGCACTCGGTGCGGTCTCGGAGGTGTAGGCAACGCCCTCGGCGTTGGTCGTGAACTCGTCGGTCGTGTCGACGGTCTCGGTGCTGGTCTCGGCCACGTTGATCCTCACTGCTTCCTGGGCCTACTGGGCGATCTGCGTGATGTCGAAGGTCTGCGGCTGCTGAGCGGCGTGCGGGTGCTCGGGGCCGGCGTAGACCTTCAGCTTCTTCAACTGCGCGCGGCTGAGGCGGTTCTTGGGGAGCATGCCCCACACCGCCTTCTCGACGGCCTTGCGCGCGTCCTTGTCGAGCAGGTCGCCGTAGGCCACCTGCTTGAGACCACCCGGGTAGCCGCTGTGACGGTACGCGAGCTTGTCCTCGCGCTTGTTGCCGGAGAGAGCGACCTTGTCGGCGTTGACGATGATGACGAAGTCACCGTTGTCGACGTGCGGGGCGAACGTCGGCTTGTGCTTGCCGCGAAGCAGGGTCGCGGTCTGGACGGCGAGACGCCCAAGCACCACGTCAGATGCGTCGATGACGTGCCACTTGCGGTCGACGTCACCAGGCTTCGGGCTGTACGTGCGCACGCTAGTTCTACCTTCGTGTGGATGGGGACTGATGGTGCACCTCGACGGACGCAGGAGAACCGCATCTCCATCAAGGCACAACGACGTACAACAATAACTGTCCACCACGGGCTCGGTCAAAACGACCCTCGGCGCGGGGGCGCCGTACGCCGGACGCTCCAGATCGAAGCCTACCTCGCGGGCTCAAGGACCCGGCCGGCGGGAGCGCGTTCTCGGCCGCCAGCGGGACCCGGCTGTGTGCACGCTCGCGCGACGCAATAAGTTGGAGTGGGTCTCAATACCCAGGGGACCCTTGAATCGAGCGGCGCATCGACCCAGCGTGCGCACGCCAGGCACAAGGAGAACTCCTCGTGACAGACGCCACACCTTCGGCCGACGGCCAGACCCTGACAGTCCGGGACGACCGGACCGGCAAGGAGTACGTCCTCCCGATCGTCGACGGGACGATCCGCGCGAGCGACCTCGGCAAGATCAAGGCCGGCGACGACGATCCCGGCATCGCGTCGTACGACCCGGGGTTCACCAACACCGCTTCCACGCGGTCCGCGGTCACCTACATCGACGGCGAGAAGGGCATCCTCGAGTACCGCGGCTACCCGATCGAGCAGCTTGCCGAGAAGTCGAACTTCCTCGAGGTCGCGTACCTCCTGATCCACGGCGAGCTGCCCAGCGAGGCGCAGTACGACTCGTGGGTGCACGACATCACGTTCCACACGTTCGTGCACGAGAACATCAAGTCGCTCATGCAGGGCTTCCGCTACGACGCCCACCCGATGGGGATGCTGCTGTCCGCGGTCGGCGGGCTGTCGACGTTCTACCCCGAGGCGCGCAACATCCACGACGCCGACACGCGTCACCTGCAGATCGTCCGGATGATCGCCAAGATGCCGACGCTCGGCGCCTGGTCCTTCCGGCACGCCCAGGGCAAGCCGTACGTCTACCCGGACAACGACCTCGGGTACGCCGAGAACTTCCTCGCGATGCTCTTCAAGATGAGCGAGCCGAAGTACCAGGCGGACCCGCGTCTCGTGAAGGCGCTCGAGGTGCTGTTCATCCTGCACGCCGACCACGAGCAGAACTGCTCGACCAACGCCGTGCGCTCGGTGGGCTCGAGCCAGGTCGACCCGTACTCCGCGGTGTCCGCCGGCATCGGCGCGCTCTACGGCCCGCTGCACGGCGGCGCGAACGAGGCGGTCCTCAAGATGCTGCGCCGCATCGGCGACGTCAGCAACGTCCCGGCGTTCATCGAGGGCGTCAAGGCCGGCGACGAGCGCCTGATGGGCTTCGGTCACCGCGTCTACAAGAACTACGACCCGCGCGCCACGATCATCAAGAAGGCCACCGACGACGTCTTCGAGGTCACCGGGGTCAACCCGCTCCTCAAGATCGCCGTCGAGCTGGAGAAGATCGCGCTTGAGGACGAGTACTTCGTCAAGCGCAAGCTCTACCCGAACGTCGACTTCTACTCGGGTCTCATCTACGAGGCGCTCCAGTTCCCGCCGGAGATGTTCACCGTGCTGTTCGCGATCCCGCGTACGGCCGGCTGGCTCGCGCAGTGGCTCGAGCTCGTCAACGACTCGGAGCAGAAGATCGCTCGCCCGAAGCAGATCTACACGGGCGACCGCGGTCTCGTCTTCCCCTCGCGCGAGGAGCGCTGGGCCTGACGACCCGAGGTCTCATCGCACCGACACCGCCGCCCGTCCACGATGTGGACGGGCGGCGGTGTTTCTGTCCGTCTTGCGACCGGTTTGCCCCGAAGGGGCATCTCACATGCTGCACGAAGTCAAGCAGGACGTCGCACGAGGGACGGAACCTTCGCTAGGTTCCATCTGGCCCCTCTTCGGACGGGGCCGCTCCCCCGCACACTCTCGAAGGACACTCGTGAACCCCCGTACCCCCTTCGCCCGCATCGTCCTGCCCGCCGCCGCGAGCATCGTTCTCGGCCTCGGCGTCGCGGTTGCTCCGTCCGCCTCTGCGGTCGCGCCCGCGACCGGCGGCCACCACGGCGGCCACTACCACCCCGGCAAGCCCCACAACCCGGACTGCCCCCCGGGCACGCCGACGCCCACGGTGACGTACCCGACGAAGACCCCGTCGACGCCGCCGACCTCGCCGCCCACCACGCCGCCGACGTCGCCGGAGACCACGCCGACCGAGACCGTGCCGACCGAGACCGTGCCGACGGAGACCACGCCGACCGAGACCGTGCCGACGGAGACCACGCCGACCGAGACGGTGCCGACGGAGACCGTGCCGACCACGCCGTCGGAGACCACGCCGAGCGTGGCCGGCGAGAGCGAGACCCCGGCAGCGCCGTCGGAGACCACCCCGCCGAAGGACGTCGCGGGCGACACCGAGACCGACGACGAGGGAGTGCTTCCCAACACGGGCGGCTCGAACCTCGCCTGGACCGCCGGCGGCCTCGCGCTGCTGCTCGGCGGAGGCGCTGCGCTCATGACGGCCCGGCGCCGCCGCGCCTGACACACGCCACAGCCACGAAGGCCGTCCGGGGCCCAGCCCCGGGCGGCCTTCGCGCGTACCCGGCCTCTAGAGTGGCCGACGTCACTCGAGGAGGATGAATCCATGACCGAGTCCGCACCGGCCGCGCCGTTCACGGCCCGCCAGGTCCTGCTGAACCAGCGCCCGCACGGCTACCCCGACGACACGACCTGGTCGGTCGTGACCTCGGAGGTCCCCGCGCCCGGCGACGGCCAGTTCGTCGTCCGGGTCTCCCACCTCTCGCTCGACCCGGCGATGCGCGGCTGGCTGAACGACTTCAGCTCGTACATCCCGCCCGTGGAGATCGGTGCGGTGATGCGCGCCGGCGCGACCGGCACCGTGGTCGCATCGGGCCACCCGTCGTACGCGGTGGGTGACACGGTCGCGGGTTCGTTCGGGGTCACCGAGTACGCGCTGTCCGACGGCCGGGGCGTGACGCACATCGACCTCGACACGTGCGGTGCTCCCACCTGGCTCGGCGCGCTCGGGATGCCGGGGATGACCGCCTACTTCGGGCTCAAGGACGTCGGCAAGGTCCAGCCGGGAGACACGGTCCTCGTGTCGGGCGCCGCCGGAGCCGTCGGGAGCGTCGTCGGTCAGATCGCCAAGGCGATGGGCTGCACGGTGATCGGCATCGCCGGTGGTCCCGACAAGTGCGCGTGGCTCTCCGAGATCGGCTTCGACGCCGTGATCGACTACAAGGCCGAGAAGGTCCTCCCCCGCCTCCGCGAGGCGGCTCCCAAGGGCATCGACGTCTTCTTCGACAACGTCGGCGGCGACATCCTCGACGCCGGCCTCGCCAACCTGCGTCGCGGCGCCAGGGTCGTCCTGTGCGGCGCGATCTCTGCCTACAACGAGACCTCGCTGCCGGCGGGCCCACGCCGCTACCTCTCGCTCCTGGTCTACCGGGCGACGATGGCGGGGTTCGTGGTCTTCGACTACGAGGACCGCTACCCGGAGGCCGTCGAGGCGATCGCCGGATGGATCGCCGACGGCACCGTGGTCGCGCGAGAGACCGTGCTGCACGGAGGGGTCGACGACTTCCCCGACGCTCTCCTCGGCCTGTTCTCGGGCGTGAACACCGGCAAGCTGGTCCTCGCGCTCGACGACCGCGTGCCGTCGGCCGGTTGACGCCGTCGATAGGTTGATCAGGTGCGCTGGAGACTGGATCTTGCCTACGACGGAAGCGCCTATCGGGGTTGGGCGACCCAACCAGGACTGCCGTCCGTGCAGCAGACCATCGAGGAGGCCATCGCTCTCGTCCTGCGCCTCGAGGACCCACCACGGCTGACGGTGGCGGGCCGGACGGACACCGGTGTCCACGCCCGCGGCCAGGTCGTCCACGTCGACCTGCCGGACGACGTCGAGACCGACGAGACCCACCTCGTACGCCGCCTCGACCGCGTCCTGCCCGACGACATCGTCGTGCGGACGGCCCGCATCGCCGCCGACGGCTTCGACGCCCGCTTCTCCGCTCTGCGCCGCCGCTACGTGTACCGGATCTGGGACGGTCCCACCGGACCCGACCCGTTGCACCGCAACCACGTCGTGCACCACCACAAGCCGCTCGACGTCTCCGCGATGAACGACGCGGCGATCGGGGTGCTCGGCGAGCAGGACTTCGCCGCGTTCTGCCGCCGCCGCGAGGGTGCCAGCACCATCCGTTCCCTGCTGCAGCTGACGACCCGCCGCACCGACTCCGGCATCGTCGAGACGACGGTCGTCGCGGACGCGTTCTGCCACTCGATGGTGCGTTCCTTGATGGGCGCGCTGACGGCCGTCGGCGACGGACGTCACGAGCCCGCGTGGATGAGTCGCGTGCTCAAGGCCCGCACCCGCGACTCGCGCGTGAAGGTGATGCCAGCGCACGGGCTGACGCTGGAGGAGGTTGCCTACCCGGCCGACTCCCACCTCGCGTCGCGCGCACAGGAGACACGCGTGTTCCGCGGCCCCGCCGAGGGGCCCGAGAGTGACTGAGCACTACTTCGACGCCACGCCCACCGGACCCGAGGAACGCCGTGACGTCGTCGCGCGCATCTGGGGCGACGACTACACGTTCACGACGGCCGCCGGCGTCTTCGCACGCGACGGCCTCGACAAGGCGACGGCCGTCCTGCTGTCGGCGTTCGACCCGCCGGACGGTGCCCGTACCGTCCTCGACCTCGGGTGCGGCTGGGGCGCCATCGCGGTCGCCGTGGCGGCCGAGGTGCCCGAGGCGACCGTGCACGCCGTCGACACGAACACCCGTGCACGCGACCTCGTCCGCCACAACGCCGAACGCGCCGGCGTCGCCTCACGGGTCGTCGTCGCGGCGCCGGACGACGTCCCGGCGACGACCGTGTTCGACGAGATCTGGTCCAACCCGCCGATCCGGATCGGCAAGGTGGCGCTGCACGAGCTGCTGCTCCGGTGGCTCCCTCGCCTCGCACCGGACGGCGTGGCGCGCCTGGTGGTCGGCAAGAACCTCGGCTCGGACTCCCTTCAGCGCTGGCTGATCGACCAGGGGTGGCCGACCGAGAGGGTCACCAGCGTGAAGGGGTTCCGGGTCCTGCTCGTTCGCCGCGGCTAGGGCACGGACACTCCCGGGAACGACGGGGCACGGCCCTCCAGATAGCTGGCGACGCCCTCCGTGACGTCCGGTCGCTGGAAGGAATCGACCATCTCTGCCTCGGCCTCTGTGAGCGCCGAGCGGATGTCGCTGTCGAGCGCCTGCAGGACCTGTCGCTTGATGATGCTCATCGAGGTCGGGGAGCAGTGTGCGGCGAGGTCCTCGGCGTACGCGACCGCGGTGTCCAGCAGCGCATCGGCATCGACGACGCGGTCCACCAGCCCCATGCGCAGCGCCTCCTCACCCCGCACGACGCGCGCCGACATCAGCAGGTCGAGCGCCCGGCTCTGCCCGACCAGCCGTGGCAGCAGCCAGGCGATGCCGTACTCGGCGATCAGCCCGCGCCGCGCGAACGACGTCGTGAGCTTGGCGTCCGGCGTGGCGAACCGCTGGTCGCAGTAGAGCGCCTCGACGAGACCGAGCCCAGCAGCCGCCCCGTTGATCGCGGCGATCAACGGCTTGCAGAACATCAGCGGGCGGTGCCGCGGACGCGGACGCACCGGCACCTCGACGACCTCGCTCGTCCCGATGCTCGCGAGCGCGTCCATGTCCGCGCCCGCGCAGAAGCCGCGGCCGGCTCCGGTCACGACCACGGCGCGCACGTCGGGATCGGCCTCGGCCTCGTCGAGCAGCGCGAAGTAGCGATCCTCGAGCTCGTCGTTCCACGCGTTGAGGCGGTCGGGTCGGTTGAGGGTGAGCACGAGCACAGCGCCCCGCCGCTCGGCCAGCACCAGCTCGGTGCTCACGCGACCTCGAAGAGCCCGGCGGCACCCATGCCGCCCCCGATGCACATCGTGACGACGACGTAGCGGGCGCCACGCCGCCGTCCCTCGATCAGCGCGTGCCCGACGAGCCGCGCGCCGGTCATGCCGTACGGGTGGCCGACGGAGATGCCGCCGCCGTCGACGTTGTAGCGCTCGGGATCGATGCCGAGCGCGTCGCGGCAGTGGAGCGCCTGGGAGGCGAACGCCTCGTTGAGCTCCCACAGGTCGATGTCGTCGACCTTCAGCCCGTGCTGGTCGAGGAGCTTCGGGATCGCGAAGACCGGTCCGATGCCCATCTCGTCGGGCGCGCACCCCGCGACCGACATGCCTCGGTAGATGCCCAGGGGCTCGAGTCCCCGACGGCTCGCCTCCGTCGCCTCCATGAGGACCGACGCGGACGCACCGTCCGACAGCTGCGAGGAGTTGCCGGCGGTGACGGTCGCGCGCCGGGTGACGTCACCGTCGCCGAGCACGGGTCGGAGGCCGGCGAGCCCGTCGAGCGTCGTCGACGGACGGTTGCCCTCGTCGTGCTCGAGCGTCATCGGCTCCGAGACGGGCGACCCGTCCTCGCCGCGTACGAGCCGGCTCGAGGGCAGCGGGACGATTTCGTCGGCGAAGCGTCCGGCGGCCTGGGCAGCGGCGGTGCGCTGCTGCGACGCGAGCGCGAACGCATCTTGACGCTCGCGGCTGACGTCGTAGCGCTCGGCGACGATCTCCGCGGTCTGGAGCATCGGCATGTAGAGGTCGGGGACGTGCTCGACGAGCCACGGGTCCTGCGTCCGGAAGCCGTTCGCGTGCTCGTTCTGGACCAGGGAGATGGACTCCACCCCGCCGCCCACGACGACCTGCATGCCGTCGTGGACGATCTGCTTGGCGGCCGTCGCGATCGCCATCAGTCCGGACGCGCACTGGCGGTCCACCGACATGCCCGCCACGGAGCTCGGGAGCCCCGCGCGCAGCGCAGCCTGGCGGGCCACGTTGAACCCGGACGACCCCTGCTGCATCGCCGCACCGAGGACGACGTCGTCGACCTCACCGCCCTCGAGCCCCGCCCGCGCGACGGCGTGCTGGACGGCGTGACCGGCGAGCTCCTGGGCGGACGTGTCGTTGAACGCTCCTCGGTACGCCTTGCCGATCGGCGTACGCGCGGTGGAGACGACGACCGCCTCTCTCGTGGAGCCGGTCCTCACGCGGTCACCCCGGCGTACTTGCGCAGCTCCTGGCGCGCGAGGGTGCGCTTGTGGACCTCGTCGGGGCCGTCGGCGAGCCGCAGCGTACGAAGGTGCGCGTAGAACGAGGCGAGCGGGAAGTCGTCGGTCACGCCGCCGCCGCCGTGCACCTGGATCGCACGGTCGACGATCTTGAGGGCCGTGTTGGGGACGTCGACCTTGATGGCCGCGATCTCCATCCGTGCGGCCTTGTTGCCGACCTCGTCCATCATCCAGGCCGCCTTGAGCGTGAGAAGACGGGACTTCTCGATCTCGATCCGCGCCTCGGCGATCCAGTCCTGGATGTTCGACCGCTCGGCGATCGGCTGCCCGAAGGTCTCGCGGGTCAGAGCGCGCTTGCAGAGCAGCTCCAACGAGCGCTCCGCCATCCCGATGGCCCGCATGCAGTGGTGGATGCGGCCTGGGCCGAGCCGCGCCTGGCTGATCGCGAAGCCCTCCCCCTCGCCGGCGAGCACGTCGCTCGCGGGGACCCGGACGTCCTCGAACACGACCTCCGCGTGGCCCTCGCGGTCCTGGTAGCCGAAGACCGGCAGGTTGCGGACGACCGTGATCCCGGGGGCGTCGAGCGGGACGACCATCATCGACTGCTGACGGTGGGTCGCCGCGGTCGGGTCGGTCTTGCCCATCACGATGAGCACCTTGCAGTGGGCGTGCATCGCGTTGGACGTGAACCACTTGCGCCCGTTGAGGACGTACTCGTCGCCATCGCGCTCCATCCGCATCTCGATGTTGGTCGCGTCGGAGCTCGCGACGGCGGGTTCCGTCATCGCGAACGCGGAGCGGATCTCACCGTCGAGCAGCGGCTTGAGGTACTTCTCCTTGTGCTCGTCGTTGCCGAAGAGCGTGAGCACCTCCATGTTGCCGGTGTCCGGAGCCGCGCAGTTCATCGACTCGGGCGCGAGGTGCGGGCTGCGGCCCATGATCTCGGCGAGCGGCGCGTACTCGTAGTTCGTGAGGCCCGGGCCCCACTCGGGGTGCGGGTGGAAGAGGTTCCACAGACCGCGCCGCTTGGCCTCGGCTTTGAGGTCCTCGAGGATCTGCGGGTGGTGGTGAGGGTTGCCCGACTCCTGCATCTGGGCGGTGTAGACCGCCTCTGCGGGGTAGACATGGGCGTCCATGAAGTCCAGGAGGTCCTCCTGGTACTTCTTGCCGCGCTCGGTGGTTTCGAAGAATGACATGACTCCTCCTCGGAGCTCAGGGTCGGTCGGCGAGCAGGCTCGCCTGGTAGCGGCGCATGCCGCGGATCCAGCGGTCGTAGTCAGCGCCCTTCTGGCGGTACATGTCGAGCACCTGGGGGTGCGGCAGGACGAGGAACCGGCCGGCGGCGACCGCGCGGACGACGTCGTCGGCGACGACCTCCGGCGTGAGGACGTCGCCCGCCGAGGTCACGGCCCGGGTGGCGGCCTCGCCGAGCGGGTCGCCCGAGCGCTCGCCCTCGCGCAGGAGCGCCGTCTCGACCCCCATCGGGCACAGGCAGCTGACGCCGATGCCCCGGTCGCCGTAGGTGACCGACAGCCACTCGGCGAAGCCGACGGCGGCGTGCTTGGTGACGGCGTACGCGGCCGAGCCGACCTGCGTGAGGAGACCGGCGGCCGACGCGGTACTGACGAAGTAGCCGCGTCCGCGCTCGAGCCACCGGGGGACGAGCACCTCGGCAGCCCGGACGTGGGCGCGGAGGTTGACGTCGATGGCGAGGTCCCACTGCGCCTCGCCCCCGAGCCCCGGCGCTCCACCGACGCCCGCGTTCGCGGCGTACAGGTCGACAGGGCCGAACGCGTCCTCGGCGCGCGCGACCGCCTCTCGGATCCCGAACACGTCGGCAGCGTCGGCGGCCATGGCCACGGCGCTGCCGGGGCTCGACTGCTCGATGTCGGCGGCGACGGCCTCCGCGGCGGCACCGTCGAGATCGGTCACGAGCACCTTGGCGCCGGCGGCCACGAGGCGCCGGGCGAGCGCTCCCCCGATCCCGCCACCTCCGCCGGTGACCACGGCGACACTTCCGTCGAGCTCCATCGTGCTCCTTCCGTTGCGGCCTCTGCTCTGTATACTTGAATCCGATTTCAAGTTCAAGTGCCCGACAAGGAGGTGCGCATGCCGCGGACGAGCAACGACGCCGACGAGGCTGAGCCCGCAGAGCTGCGCGAGCCCCCTCGTACGGCCCGGGGCGTGCGCACCCGCGCCCGCCTGGTGAGCGCAGCACGGACCGTCTTCGAGCGCGACGGGTTCCTGGACGCGCGTCTCGCCGACATCACGACGGAGGCGGGCACCGCGGCAGGGTCGTTCTACACCTACTTCGCGAGCAAGGAGGAGATCTTCGCCGCCGTCCTCGAAGAGGTCAAGGAGGAGATGCTCCACCCGCAGGTGCGCGAGGTCACCAGCGGCGACGACCCCGTCGCCGTGATCGCGGCGGGCAACCGCGCCTACCTGGAGTCGTACGCGCGCAACGCCGCACTGATGCGCCTGCTCGAGCAGGTCGCGGCGATCGACGACCGGTTCGCAGACGTCCGCTGGCAACGTGGGCGCGCCTTCACCGAGCGCAACGCCCGCAGCATCCGCCACCTCCAGGAGCGCGGGCTCGCCGACCCCGACGTCGACGCCGGTCTCGCGGCGACCGCGCTCTCGATGATGGTCTCCCGCACCGCCTACAACACCTACGTGCTGGGCGACGACCGCGACCTCGACACGCTCACCGACACGCTGACGCGCCTGTGGGTCAACGCGCTCGGCATCCCCGAGCGGGTCAACGCAGACCCATCCGTAAAGGGGTCCCGCCCGTGAAGATCCTCATCGCCAACCGCGGCGAGATCGCCGTCCGCATCCACCGCGCCGCCGCCTCGCTCGGCTGGCCGACGGTCGCCGCGCACGTCCCCGCGGACGCCGACACGCTCGTCGTGGCCGAGGCCGACGAGACGTACGCGCTGCCGGGTGACGGCGTCGCGGGCTACCTCGACGTCGAGGCCGTCGTGGATGCCGCGCTCGCCACCGGCGCGCAGGCGGTGCACCCCGGCTACGGCTTCCTCAGCGAGGACCCCCGGCTCGCCGAACGCTGCGCCGAGGCCGGTCTGGTCTTCGTCGGCCCGGACGCCGACGTGCTGCGGCTCTTCGGCGACAAGGCCGGCGCCCGCGACCACGCCGTACGCCTGGGCGTGCCCGTCCTCCCAGCGACGCCTGCGGGCATCACGCTCGCCGACGCCGGGCACTTCCTCGCGGAGAACCCGAGCGGCATCATGCTCAAGGCCACCGCGGGTGGCGGCGGTCGCGGCATGCGGTCCGTGACCGAGGGTGCCGCCCTCGCCGACGCGTACGACCGCTGCCGGTCCGAGGCGCAGCGGAGCTTCGGGAACGACACGCTGTACGCCGAGGCCCTCCTCCCCCACGCCCGCCACCTGGAGGTCCAGGTGCTCGGAGACGGCTCACGCGTGGTGCACCTCGGCGAACGCGACTGCAGCCTCCAGCGCCGGCACCAGAAGGTCGTCGAGTACGCCCCGAGCCCGGCGCTCGACGGCAGCACCCGCAAGGCGTTGCACGACGCCGCGATCACGCTCACCGAGGCCGTCCCGTACCGCGGCCTCGCGACGGTGGAGATGCTCGTCGACGCCGACGACCCGGCGCGCTTCGTCTTCATTGAGGTGAATCCCCGCGTCCAGGTCGAGCACACGGTCACCGAGCAGGTCACGGGCGTCGACCTCGTCTCCGCCCAGCTGCGGCTGGCCGCCGGGGCGACGCTCGCGGAGATCGGCCTGGACGCCGACGCTCCGCCGAGTGGGGACACGTACGCGATCCAGGTCCGCGTCAACGCTGAGCGCCCGCTGACCGACGGGTCGGTGGTCGCCGCGACCGGGACCGTGACCGCGTTCGAGACGCCGACGTCGCCCACGGTGCGCGTGGACACCCACGTCCGCCCCGGGCTGCGTGTCGACGGCACGTTCGACCCGCTCCTCGCCAAGCTCGTGACGACCACGGCAGGGACCTTCGCGGAGGCCTGTGCCGCCGCAGAGGCCGCCGTCCGCGCAACGGTGCTCGACGGCGTCGAGACCAACCTCGCGATGGCGGCGCGCGTGCTCGCGCACCCGGAAGTGGTCTCAGGCCGAGCCACCACGACCTTCCTCGCCCGCCATCCGGAGCTCTCGACCGGCCAGCGGGACGACACCCCCGTCCCCGGCGACACCGCCTCCGTGACGGCATCCTTCTCCGGATCGGTCGTCGCGGTCGACGTCTCGCCGGGCGACGCGGTCGCCGCCGGCGCGATCCTGCTCGTCCTCGAGTCGATGAAGATGGAGCACCCCGTCGTGGCGCCGGCCTCCGGCACCGTGCAGGAGGTCCTGGTCGCCGCCGGCGACCAGGTGGGCGACGGGGACCTCCTCGTCGTCATCGAGCCGGGCGACGTCCGCGTCGACGAGCGGGAGGACCCCGAGCGGCTCGACCCCACCCACATCCGTCCTGACCTCGCCGAGGTGCTCGAGCGGCACCGGCTGACGCGGGACGAGGCCCGTCCGCAGGCCGTCGAGAAGCGCCGTGCGCGCGGGCACCGTACGGCGCGGGAGAACGTCGACGCGCTGTGCGACGACGGCTCCTTCGTCGAGTACGGCGCGCTGCCGGTGGCCGCTCAGCGCACCCGTCGCTCCCTCGACGACCTCGTGACGAGCACCCCCGCGGACGGGATCGTCACCGGACTCGCGACGATCAATGCCGCCGACCACGGCGAGGACTCCTCGCGCGTCGCGGTCCTCGCGTACGACTACACCGTCCTCGCAGGCACGCAGGGCTACTTCAGCCACAAGAAGACCGACCGGATGCTGTCGGTCGCCGCGCGCCTCGGCGTCCCGGTCGTGCTCTTCGCGGAGGGCGGCGGCGGGCGCCCGGGCGACACCGACACGACGGCGGTCCACACCGCGGGCCTCGACGTCGGCACCTTCGCCGCGATGGGCGCGCTCAGCGGCTCGGTGCCGACCGTCGGGGTGCTCAACGGACGCTGCTTCGCCGGCAACGCCGCGCTCCTCGGCTGCTGCGACGTCATCGTGGCCACCCGGGACTCGTCCCTCGGCATGGCCGGGCCCGCGATGATCGAGGGTGGCGGTCTCGGCCGGTACGCCCCCGAGGAGGTCGGACCCATGTCGGTCCAGGGGCCCAACGGCGTCGTCGACGTGCTGGTGGACGACGACGCCGAGGCCGTCGCGGTCGCGAAGAAGTACCTCTCGTACTTCCAGGGCCCCGTCGCCCGCTGGTCCGCGCCCGACCAGCGCCTGCTCCGGCACGTCATCGGCGAGAACCGCCTGCGCGTGTACGACGTGCTCGAGGTCGTACGCACGCTGGCCGACAGCGACTCGGTCCTCGAGCTGCGTGCCGAGTTCGGACGCGGGATGGTCACGGCGCTCGTACGGATCGAAGGACGGCCCTACGGGATCGTCGCCAACGATCCCACCCACCTCGGCGGGGCGATCGACGCCGACGGAGCCGACAAGCTCGCCCGTTTCCTCCAGCTCTGCGACGCCCACGGCCTGCCAGTGGTCTCGCTCTGCGACACACCCGGCTTCATGGTGGGCCCGGAGGCAGAGCGGACGGCGACCGTCCGGCACTTCAGCCGCCTGTTCGTCATCGGCTCGCACCTGCGGGTGCCCGTGACGACCATCGTCCTCCGCAAGGCGTACGGTCTCGGCGCGCAGGCGATGGCGGCCGGCGGCTTCCACCGGCCGGTCGCGACGGCCGCCTGGCCGACCGGGGAGATCGGGGCGATGGGGCTGGAGGGCGCGGTCCGCCTGGGCTACAGCCGCGAGCTCGCCGCGATCGACGACCCGGGCGAGCGTGAGGAGCGGTTCCAGCAGCTGGTCGCCGAGCACTACGACGCCGGCAAGGCGATCAACGCCGCGATGACGTTCGAGCTCGACGACGTCATCGACCCCGCAGACACGCGCCGCTGGCTCGTCGCGACCCTCGGCGACCACCGACCCGGCACCGGCGGCTCCCGCGGCTACGTCGACACCTGGTGACGGTGACCAGCAGGCCTGTGGACGACGCCCACGGAGGTCCGCCGGATTCCGGCACGCTTGTGCGCCATGGACGACATGCGCACCGCACTCGCGACCCCGATCCGCTGCCAGCAGGACCTGCACGACCGCTGGTCGATCTTGATGGGCGAGCTCGGCTTCTCCCGCCGCTCGCTGTGGTTCACCTTCGTCGACACCGAGCGGCGGATGATCCCGCAGATCTCTGAGATCGTCGACCTGTCCGACCGCGGCGACCACGAGATGGCGTCGGAGCTCCTCACGATGTGCCGACGCCTCCTCGACGAGGCGGACGGTGTGTCGTCGGTCGCCTTCCTCGTCAGCCGGCCCGGACACCACAGGATGGACCCCGACGACCGGTCGTGGGCGCGGGCCCTGACTGCGGCGGCCCGCTTCCAGCGTGTCCCGATCGAGACCGTCCACCTGGCGACCGACAGCTCACTCGTCGCGTTCGCACCGGACGATCTCGCGGCCTAGGACGTCACCGCTCCCGCGCGACCCGCCCCTCGTCCCACACCGGCTCGGGGCTCTCGTACACCCTGCCGTCCTGGCCGAGCACCAGGAACCGGTCGAACGTCCGAGCGAACCACCGGTCGTGCGTGACGGCGAGCACCGTGCCGTCGAACGCCGCGAGGCCGTCCTCGAGCGCCTCGGCGGAGTCGACGTCCAGGTTGTCGGTGGGCTCGTCGAGCAGCAGCAGCGTGGCCCCGGAGAGCTCGAGCAGAAGGATCTGGAACCGTGCCTGCTGCCCGCCCGACAACGACTCGAACGCCTGCTCCGCGGAGCGGGCGAGTCCGTAGCGGTCGAGCTTGCGAGCCGCCTCCTCGCGTCCCATCCCTCGGCGCCCGATGCCCCGTGCGTCCACGTCGCCGCGGTGCAGGATCTCGAGCAGCGTCCGGCCGACGAGCTCGGGGTGCGAGTGGGTCTGCACGAACCAGCCCGGGCGTACGCGAGCACCGAGCCTCGCCATCCCCTCGTGCGCGACCGGGGCGACGACCTGGTCGCCGACCGGCTGGTGCTCGATGTCGGGACGGGACCCTCCTGCGGCGAGCAGCCGGAGGAGGTGCGACTTGCCGGACCCGTTGGACCCCAGGACGGCCACCCTCTCGCCGTACCAGACCTCGAGGTCGAACGGACGCATGAGACC
This sequence comes from Mumia sp. Pv4-285, assembly GCF_041320275.1. Lineage (NCBI taxonomy): Bacteria > Bacillati > Actinomycetota > Actinomycetes > Propionibacteriales > Nocardioidaceae > Mumia > Mumia qirimensis. The sequence continues at coordinate 3,837,388 of NZ_CP162023.1, forward strand.
GGTCAGCTCGAGCGCCTCGCAGACGACGGCGCGCTTGCCCGTGCGGCCACCCGTCAACCTCATCGACACGTTCTGGTCGTTCGGGACGGCTTCCGGCGGCCCGGCCTCCTCGAACTTGCGCAGGCGCGTCTGCGCCGCCCGGTAGCGCGCGGCCATGTCGGAGTTGTAGGCCGCCTTGTTCTTGTACATGAGCATGAGCTCGCGGAGCTTGTGGTGCTCCTCGTCCCAGCGGCGGCGCTGCTCCTCCAGACGTTCGAACCGTGCGGCGCGGGCCTCGTGATAGGTCGCGAAACCGCCCGGATGCGTCCAGGCGGTGCTGCCCGCCGCACCGAGCTCCAGCGCGACGATCCGGGTAGCGGTGTTCGCGAGCAGGGCACGGTCGTGGCTCACGTAGAGCACGGTCTTCTGGGTCGCCCTCAGCTGCGCCTCGAGCCACTCCTTACCGGGTACGTCGAGATAGTTGTCCGGCTCGTCGAGCAGGAGGACCTCGTCAGGGCCCCTCAGCAGCCCCTCCAGCACCAGCCTCTTCTGCTCACCGCCCGACATCGTCGAGAGGTCGCGCCACTTCGCCCGCTCGTAGCCGATCCCGAGCGCCGCCGTGCAGCACGCGTCCCAGGTGACCTCGAGCTCGTACGCCCCGGAGTCGGCGTACTCGGCGAGCGCCGACGCGTACCGCAGCTGGGTCGGCTCGTCGTCGCGCTCCATCAGGAGCAGCTCCACCTCGTCGAGACTAGCGGCCGCGAGCCGGACCCGCGGCGGGGCGATCGAGAGCAGCAGCTCACGCACCGTCTCGAGGTGCGAGCCGTCGGGGTGGCGCGTCACCATCTGGCGCATGATGCCGAGCCCGCCGCTGCGGTTGACGGAGCCGGCGTGCGGGGTGATCTCTCCGGTGATGATCCTCAGCAGGGTCGTCTTGCCGGCGCCGTTGGCTCCCACCAGGGCGACGACGGCGCCGTCGCCCACCCGGAACGAGACGTCGTCCAGCAGCACCCTCCCGTCAGGGAGGTCGTACCGGACTCCGGACAGCTCCACGTGACCCACGCCCTCCAGTGTCCGCTGTCCGTCAACCGGATTGGTACGGGCCTGGTCCCGAGGTCGAGTACGATCCGTTCACCCCCTCCCCTGGAGCTCTTTCGTGACCGTGTTCCTGATCCTCGGCCTGGTCGGCCTCGCCCTGCTCGCTGTCTCCCTGATCGTCGGAGAAGTTTTCGACGGGATCCTCGACGCCCTTCCCGGAGACGCGTTCTCCACCGCGGTGGTCGGCGGCTTCGTCGCCGCGTTCGGCTTCGGAGCGGCGGCGGCCGACGCAGCCGGTCTCCCGCTCGTCGGCACGCTCCCGATCGGCATCGTCTGCGGCCTGGTCGTCGGCTGGTTCGCCGCCTGGCTCACCGGACTCGTACGCGGTGGCGGGAGCGACGCGACTCCGTCGACCGGTGACTCCGTCGGCTACAGCGGACAGGTCATCACGGAGATCCCCGCCGAGGGCTTCGGCGTCGTCCGGGTCACCGTCGGCGGCCACGTCCTCCAGCTCAACGCACGCGCCGAGACCGCCGTCGGCGCCGGCACCGAGGTCCACGTCACGCAGGTCCTCTCTCCCACCGCGGTCGCCGTCGCGCCCGTGTGGGGCTCGCTCGACTGACTCCCCCACCGAAAGGCATCCCCCGTGCTGATCCCGCTTCTCGGCATCGCTGCCGTCGTCCTCCTGCTGATCTTCCTGGTCACGAGCCGCTACAAGGTCGCCGGCCCCAACCAGGCCTTCATCGTCACCGGACGCAAGGGCAAGGCGGTCCTCAATCCCGAGACCGGCGCCCTCACCACCGACCTGTCCGGCCAGAAGGTGATCCTCGGCGGCGGCACGTTCGTGATCCCGTTCGTGCAGAAGCTCGCGACGATGGACCTGTCGAGCCGTCGCATCTCGGTGCAGATCCGCGGCGCGGTGTCCGGCCAGGGCATCAAGCTCAACGTCGAGGGCGTCGCCATCGTCAAGGTCGGCGGCAACGCCGACCAGATCCGCCTCGCGGCACAGCGCTTCCTCTCCCAGCAGCAGGACGTCGAGCCGTTCACCCAGGAGGTGCTCGCGGGTGCGCTCCGGTCGATCGTCGGCGGTCTGACGGTCGAGCAGATCATCCGTGACCGTGCGGCGTTCGCCCAGCGCGTCGCCGACGAGTCCGAGAACTCGCTCACGGGGCAGGGCCTCATCCTCGACACGTTCCAGATCCAGGACGTCACCGACGACGGCAGCTATCTGGCAGACCTCGGGCGCCCCGAGGCCGCCCGCATCCAGCAGACGGCCGCCATCGCCGAGGCCGCAGCGCGTCAAGCCGCCGAGCAGGCCCGCCTCAAGGCCGAGGAGGAGATCGCGATCGCCCAGCGCGCCCTCGCTCTGAAGCAGTCCGAGATCAAGGCCGAGACCGATGCGGCGTACGCCAACGCCACCTCAGCGGGACCGCTCGCCCAGGCCGATCTCGACCAGGCGATCCTGACCGAGCAGGAGAAGGTCGCCGTCCGCCAGGCCGCGCTCACCGAGCGTGAGCTCGAGACCAAGGTCCGCAAGCCTGCCGACGCGGAGCGCTACCGCGTCGAGCAGGAGGCAGAGGCACGTCGTACGTCGGAGATCTCGGCCGCCGAGGCGCGCAAGGCGTCCACCATCGCCGCCGCCGAGGCGAAGGCCGAGGAAGCGCGGCTCACCGGTGAGGCCGAGAAGTCGCGTCGCGCAGCGCTCGCCGAGGCCGAGGCGATCGAGGGTGCGCGCCGAGGCGAGGCCGAGAAGGCCCGCCGTGTCGCGGAGGCGGAGGCGACGCGCGCCGAGGGCGAGGCCCAGGGAGCGGCCATCCTCGCTGTCGGACACGCAGAGGCCGAGGCGATGGACAAGAGGGCCGCGGCGTTCGCGAGCTACAACGACGCCGCTGTGCTGCAGATGCTGATCGAGGTCCTTCCCCAGATCGCCAAGGAGGTCGCCGCTCCGATCAGTGCCATCGACAAGCTGACCGTGATCTCCACGGACGGCGCCGGCGCGCTGCCGAAGCAGGTCAACGACAACGTCGTCCAGACGCTGCAGATGCTCAAGACGTCGACTGGCCTCGACCTCGAGGCGCTGCTCCACCGCTCGGTCGAGAAGGCCGCCAACGGGATGGGCGTCACGACCGGCAAGAACGGGGACGTCGCGGGCTGACGACACCTCGCTGCCGCAGCGAGGGCGGCGCCGCTCACGGGATCCCCGACAGCGGCCACGTCCGACCTGTCCCGCTGTCGATCAGCGCGGCGCGATCGACGACCAGCGGCATCGGCAGCACATCGGCGACCGCCTCGACGACGACCGGCAGCAGCGCGCCCGGCGCGCGGGTGGCGATCGAGACGTGCGGGATCCAGGCTCCATGCCCGTAGTGGCGGTGCAGGTCGGCGCCCGTCGCGCGGACGGCATCGACCACCGCCAGCTGTCGGGCGGCGACGTCCGGGGTGATCGACGGCGCCAGAGCTGCGCGACCCCGCGGGAACGCGAGGGTCCCGTGGCACGTCATCGCGAACGGGCCACCGTCGGGAAGGTCTTCGAGCGCCCTGCGGACGGCGTCGAGGTCCCACTCGCGCAGCACCGCGTACGACAGGTGCGGATGGTGCCGCCGGTGCGTGTGGCTCGCGAGCGTGTGCACGCCGTGCTCCTCCAACCGGGCCCACAAGGCGCGGAGGCGACGCTCGGTCGGTCGATCGAAGAGCACGCAGACAGCGAGGGCCATGCCTTCAAGGGTGCCCGAGAAGTGCTCCGGGTCAGGCCAGCGCGTCAGCAAGCAGCTCGAGCGTCCGCTCACGAGAGGACGACCGCCGCGGGTCGTCACCCTGGTGGGCAGACGCGTTCGGGCTGATCATCACCTCGTCGACGTCGAACTGTGCGGCGAGCGCGCGGATGCGCTCGGCCGCCTGCGACGGGTCACCGACGACGTTGCGCAGCAGACCCTCCTCGACCATCGCCAGCTGTGGCCCGGTCATCTCGACCTTCTCGGCATCTTCGACGAGGTCGAGCGGCGCGAGCGGAGCACCTGTACGCAGGCGGGCCATCGACTGAAGGTTCGGGAGGGCCAGCGCGACAGCCTCCTCGTACGTCTGCGCGACGACCGCGTTGACGGTCAGGAACGTCGTGGGCTCCGGCGTGTGCGCGCTGGGCTGGAACTCGGCACGATAGGTCGCCAGCGCCTCCGCCGTCCCCTGACCGGAGAAGTGGTGCGCGAAGACGTACGGCAGACCCTTCGCAGCGGCGAGATGAGCCGAGTACATCGAGGATCCGAGCAGCCACTGCCGAGGCGTCGACGTCGCCACCGGCGTCGCCTTCAGGAGGTACTGACGCCCACCGACGGGCACCCGCACGCCGACGGACGAGTCCATGAGGGCCATCACGTCGTCGAGGTACTGGGGGAACTGCTCGATGTCGGTGTTGTCGCGACCGGCGGCTCCACGCAACGCCCACGACGTGACCTGGTCCGAGCCAGGTGCCCGGCCGATCCCGAGGTCGATGCGTCCGGGATGAGCCGCCTCGAGGAGGGCGAACTGCTCAGCGACCGCGAGCGGCGCGTGGTTCGGCAGCATCACCCCGCCGGATCCCACCCGGATGCGCTCGGTGTGAGCGGCGACGTGGGCGATCAGCACCGGGGGTGAGGATGCGGCGACCGCCGGCATGTTGTGGTGCTCGGCGAGCCAGTAGCGCGTGAAGCCGAGCCGTTCAGCCGTACGAGCGAGCTCCACGGTCGCCGCGAGCGCGTCGCCCGTCGTTTGATCGGTGCGGACGGGGACGAGGTCGAGGACCGACAGCTTCGGGGATGGCATACCTGGGTCAACAGCCGAGGCAGTGCTCGGCATTCCGCCCGCGCCGTGTCTACCTCGTCACGACCCGGCGGGCGCCTGCTGCGCGACGACTACTGGGTTGCGGCAGAGCGGCCCTTCCACCACTGCCAGGCGAGCGTCACGATCAGCGCACCCACGAGCGAGCCGATGATGCCGCTGGGGCGGAGGTCGAGGCCGTCACCGGCGAGAAGGCTGGCGAGGAGGCCACCGACGAACGAGCCGATGATGCCTGCGCCGAAGGCCATCGGCCAGTCGATGCCACTCGCTCCCTTGCCGAGGATGAACTGGGCGGCGGCACCGATGAGCATGCCGAACAGGATGATCGCAATGATGAGCACGGGTGAAGCATAGAGGCTCCGGTCGCTGCCCGGACACGGACGCGCGAAGAGCCGGCCCCGGAATGATCCGGGACCGGCTCTCGGCGGTGTCGACCGACCGGCCGAGGGTGCGTCAGGCCTTGTCGGCGTCGCCCTCGGTCGTGTCAGCGGGCGCCTCGTCGGTGGTCGCCTCGACGGCGGCCTCGTCGGCCGGCGTCTCGGTCTCCGCCTCGTCCGCTGCGGCGATCTGGTCCTTGACCTCGTCGGCGCTCTCGGCCACCGGGGTGGTCTCGGTCTTGGCGGACTTCTTCGGGGCCTTCGTCGTGACGGAGAAGTCCTTCTCCTCGACGAGCTCGATCACGGCCATGGGGGCGTTGTCGCCCTTGCGCGGCCCGATCTTGGTGATGCGCGTGTAGCCGCCGGGACGCGTCGTGTACTTCGGCGCGATCTCGGTGAACAGCACGTGGAGGGTCTCCTTGTCACGGATCACCTTGACGACCTGGCGGCGGTTGGCCACCGTGTCGACCTTGGCACGGGTGATCAGCGACTCGGCATAGGGGCGAAGGCGCTTGGCCTTGGCCTCGGTGGTGGTGATGCGGCCGTGCTGGAACAGGCTCTGTGCGAGGTTGGCGAGAATGAGGCGCTGGTGCGCCGGGCTCCCGCCGAGCCGCGGACCCTTGGTGGGCGTAGGCATTGCTGTGTCTCCTGGGATGTTGTGCGGAGATCAGTCCGAGCGTGAGCTCAGTACTGCTCGTCCTCCGCGAAGCTCTCGTCGTCGTCGTAGCTGTCGACCACCGCGGACGGATCGAACCCTGCGGGGCTGTCCTTCAGACCGAGGCCCATCTCGGCGAGCTTCGCCTTGACCTCGTCGATGGACTTCGAACCGAAGTTGCGGATGTCCAGCAGGTCCTGCTCGCTGCGCGAGATGAGCTCACCCACGGAGTGGATGCCCTCACGCTTGAGGCAGTTGTACGAGCGCACCGTGAGGTGGAGGTCCTCCACCGGGAGCGCCAGGTCGGCGGCGAGCGCCTCGTCGACGGGCGACGGGCCGATGTCGATGCCCTCGGCCTCGACGTTCAGCTCGCGTGCGAGACCGAACAGCTCGACCAGCGTCTTGCCGGCCGACGCCATGGCGTCGCGCGGCAGGATCGAGCGCTTCGTCTCGACGTCGATGATGAGCTTGTCGAAGTCGGTGCGCTGCTCGACACGAGTGGCCTCGACCTTGTACGTGACCTTGAGGACCGGGCTGTAGATCGAGTCGACCGGCATGCGCCCGATCTCCTCGTCGCCGGTCTTGTTCTGGACTGCCGACACGTAACCGCGTCCGCGCTCGACCACCAGCTCCACCTCGATCTTGCCCTTGTCGTTCAGGGTGGCGATCTTGAGGTCGGGGTTGTGCACCTCGACACCGGCCGGAGGCGCGATGTCGGCTGCAGTGACGTCGCCGGGTCCCTGCTTGCGCAGGTACATGACGACGGGCTCGTCGTGCTCCGAGCTGACCACGAGGTTCTTGAGGTTCAGGATGATCTCGGTGACGTCCTCGGTCACGCCGGGGATCGTCGAGAACTCGTGCAGGACGCCGTCGATCTTGATCGAGGTGACTGCTGCACCCGGGATCGACGACAGGAGCGTACGGCGCAGCGAGTTGCCGAGGGTGTAGCCGAAGCCGGGCTCGAGGGGCTCGATGACGAACCGCGAACGGAACTCGTCGACGACGTCCTCGGACAGTGTGGGCCGCTGTGCAATGAGCATTCTGTGGATTCCTTTCCGCGTCGCCCGCTATTTGACGGACACGGTCTGTGGAGTGGTGGAGGCTGCCCGGGACGGACCCGGGCAGCCGTACGAGCGATCGGCCGTAGGGCGATCAGATCTTGGAGTAGTACTCCACGATCAGCTGCTCGGTGATCGGCACGACGATCTGCTCGCGCACCGGCGGCTGGTGGACGAGGACGCGACCCTTCTCCGGCACGGCGGTGAGCCAGGCGGGGACGGAGTCGGCGTTGAACGTCTCACGGGCCACGATGAACGGCGTCATCTCGAGCGACTTCGCGCGCACGTCGATGATGTCGTACTGGCTGACCTGGAACGACGGGATGTCGACCTTGTGACCGTTCACCGTGAAGTGGCCGTGGACCACGAGCTGGCGAGCGTGACGACGGGTCCGCGCGAAACCGGCGCGGTAGACGACGTTGTCGAGACGGCACTCGAGGATCTGGAGCAGGTTGTCACCGGTCTTGCCGGGACGACGGTGCGCCTCCTCGTAGTACTTGCGGAACTGCCGCTCGAGGACGCCGTAGGTGTAGCGCGCCTTCTGCTTCTCCTGCAGCTGCGAGCGGTACTCGCTCTCCTTGACGCGACCACGGCCGTGCTGGCCGGGCGGGTAAGGGCGACGCTCGAACGCGGCGTCACCGCCGACGAGGTCGACGCCCAGGCGGCGAGACTTCTTGGTCAGGGGTCCGGTGTAACGGGCCATCTGTGTTCTCCTCTCCGATCCGGGCGATCAGACGCGGCGGCGCTTGGGCGGCCGCACGCCGTTGTGGGGGCTGGGGGTGACGTCCTGGATGGTGCCGACCTCGAGGCCGACGGCACCCAGCGAACGGATCGCCGTCTCGCGGCCCGAACCCGGACCCTTCACGAAGACGTCGATCTTCTTCATCCCGTGCTCCATCGCCCGACGCCCGGCGGCCTCAGCGGCCATCTGCGCGGCGTACGGAGTGGACTTGCGCGAGCCCTTGAAGCCGACGGTGCCGGCAGAGGCCCACGAGATCACCGCACCGGTCGGGTCGGTGATCGTGACGATCGTGTTGTTGAACGTGCTCTTGATGTGGGCCTGGCCCGCGGCGACGTTCTTCTTCTCCTTGCGGCGCACCTTCTTGGCGCCTGTGCCCTTCGGAGGCATTACTTACCCTTCTTCTTTGCGCCGGCAACGGTGCGCTTCGGACCCTTGCGGGTACGCGCGTTCGTCTTGGTCCGCTGACCGCGCACGGGGAGCCCGGCGCGGTGGCGGCGGCCCTGGTAGCTGCCGATCTCGATCTTGCGACGGATATCGGCGGCAACCTCACGACGAAGGTCGCCCTCGACCTGGAACTGACCCTCGATCGCGTCACGGAGCGCGACCAGCTGGTCTTCGCTCAGCTCGTGGACGCGCAGGTCGGGGCTGATGCCGGTCTGCTCGAGCAGCTTCACGCTGCGGGTACGGCCGATGCCGTAGATGTAGGTGAGACCGATCACCACGCGCTTGTCGCGCGGCAGGTCTACACCGATGAGGCGTGCCATCAGGCGGTGTCCTTCCACTACGGAGGTGTGGACGTGACGCGTCCTGGCTGCCTCAGCCAGGCCCCGGCCTCCGGTCCGGGGGAAGCGTCTCGTCAGAAGACGAGACGAGCGGTCACGTGGTGGGTTGCGGGCTGGTCAGCCCTGCCGCTGCTTGTGGCGCGGGTTCTCACAGATCACCATGACTCGGCCATGGCGACGGATGACCTTGCACTTGTCGCAGATCGGCTTGACGCTCGGTTGAACCTTCATCGAGCTCTCTTATCTTGAACGGACGGATGGTGGGGCGGCACGCGTCGGCGACAGCCCAAGCGGGCTGGCACCGGTGCGAGTCACTTGTACCGGTAGACGATCCGACCTCGAGTGAGGTCGTACGGGGACAGCTCCACCACCACACGATCCTCAGGGAGGATTCGGATGTAGTGCTGACGCATCTTGCCGCTGATGTGCGCAAGAACCTTGTGGCCGTTGGTCAGCTCGACCCGGAACATCGCGTTCGGCAGGGCCTCGATGACCGAGCCCTCGAGCTCGATGACGCCTTCCTTCTTCGGCATGTCCTCCGCAATCTGTCGTACGTCTCTCGGACCGGCCGCAGGCATGCAGAATTGCACACCACGGCCGACTGTCCATAGTACGGTGCGGGACTACCGCGGGACAAATCCGCCCCGTCAGGCGTCGGCCGGGCCGCCGTACGGGACGCCGAGCTCGGTCAGCTTGGCTCGCCCGCCGTCGAGCGCCGTCAGCACCCAGGCGCCGGCGTCGGTGAGCGTGAAGGTGTGCTCGAAGTGCGCGGCCCACCCCTGGTCGTCCGTGACGACGGTCCAGTCGTCGTCCAGGGTGGTCGTCTCGATGGTGCCCTCGGTGAGCATCGGCTCGACCGCGAGCACCAGCCCCTTGACGAGCTTCGGCCCGTGGCCAGGACTCCCGAAGTTCGGCACGTTCGGAGGCATGTGCATGGCCGAGCCGATGCCGTGGCCGACGTAGTCCTCGACGATGCCGTAGCGCTCGCCGCCGGGCTGACTCCGCACGTACGACTCGACTCCGTGGCCGATGTCGCTGACCCGTCCGCCGAGCCGCGCGGCTGCGATGCCGCGCCACATCGACTCCTCGGTGACCCGCATCAGCTCGCGGCGGCTCTCCGGCACCTCGCCGACGGCGACGGTGATCGCCGCGTCGCCGTGCCAGCCCTCGAGCACGCAACCGCAGTCGATCGAGACGAGGTCGCCCTCCTCGATCACGCGAGGACCGGGGATTCCGTGGACGACCTCGGCGTTGACCGACGTGCAGATCGTCGCCGGGAAGCCGTGGTAGCCCTTGAAGTTCGGTGCGGCACCGCGACTGCGGATGTGCTCCTCAGCGATCTCGTCGAGGTCGGCCGTCGTCATCCCTGCACGCACCGAGGCACGCAGGAGCTCGAGCGCCTCCCCCACGATCAGTCCGGCCCGTCGCATGACGGCGACCTGGTCGGGCTTCTTGATCTCCAACCCGCTGCCGAAGAACCCCATCGGACTAGGTGCCCGTCGACGCGCTAGCCGGCATGCGGGAGCGCGGCGAGGATCCGAGCCTGCACGTCGTCGACATCGCCGATGCCGTCGACCTGGACGAGCAGTCCACGCTCGGCGTAGACCGCCAGCAGCGGCGTGGTCTGCTCGTAGACCTCCTGACGGTGCCGGATGACCTCTTCGGTGTCGTCAGTGCGTCCGGAGGTCTCCGCGCGCTTGAGCAGGCGGGAGATCAGCTCCTCGCTGTCGACGACGATCTCGACGACGGCGTCGAGCTTCTCGCCGAGCTCGTCGAGGATGCCGTCGAGGGTGTCGACCTGGTCCACCGTGCGGGGGTAGCCGTCCAGCAGGAAGCCGGTGCGCGCGTCGGGCTCGCCCAGCCGGTCGCGCACCATCGCGTTGGTGATCTCGTCCGGGACGTACTCGCCCTTGTCCATGTAGCTCTGCGCCTTGAGACCGAGCTCGGTTCCCTGGCTGACGTTCGCGCGGAAGATGTCACCCGTGGAGATATGGGGGATCCCGAGCTTGTCGGCGAGCAGAGTCGCCTGGGTGCCCTTGCCTGCACCCGGGGGACCCATGAACAAGAGGCGCGTCACTTCAGGAACCCTTCATAGTTGCGCTGCTGCAGCTGGCTCTCGATCTGCTTCACGGTGTCGAGGCCGACGCCCACCATGATGAGCAGCGTCGTGCCACCGAACGGGAAGTTCTGGTTGGCGTCGATCAGCATGAACGCGAGCAGCGGGATCAGGGCGACGAGGCCGAGGTACAGGGATCCCGGGAAGGTGATGCGCGACAGCACGTAGCCGAGGTACTGCTCGGTCGGGCGACCGGCGCGGATCCCGGGGATGAAGCCGCCGTACTTCTTCATGTTGTCCGCGACCTCCTTCGGGTTGAAGGTGATCGACACGTAGAAGTACGTGAAGAACACGATCAGCAGGAAGAAGACGAGCATGTAGAGCGGGTGGTCGCCCTGCACGAAGTTCTCGGTGACCCAGGTCGACCAGCCCTTGCCCTGGTTGAACTGCGCCGCCAGCGCCGGAAGGTACATCAGGCTCGAGGCGAAGATCACCGGGATGACGCCGGCCTGGTTGACCTTCAGCGGGATGTAGGTCGAGGACCCGCCGAACATCTTGCGGCCGACCATGCGGCGGGCGTACTGCACCGGGATGCGGCGCTGCGCCTGCTCGATGAAGATGACGGCCGCGACGACCGCGAGTCCGACGCCGGTGACGATCGCGAACGTGCCCCAGCCCTTCTGCTCCTTGATCAGCCACATCGTGCCGGGGAAGGTGGCGATGATCTGGGTGAAGATCAGCAGCGACATGCCGTTGCCGACGCCGCGGTCGGTGATGAGCTCGCCGAACCACATGATGATGGCCGTGCCGGCGACCATCACGAGGACGATCAGCAGGAAGAGCGAGACGGAGTCGGTGTCGACCAGCAGGTCGCGCGCGCACTGGTTGCCGAAGAGGGCACCCGAGCGTGCCATCGCCACGATGCCGGCGCCCTGGAGCACCGCGAGGCCGAGCGTGAGGTAACGGGTGTACTGGGTGATCTTCGTCTGGCCGGACTGGCCCTCCTTCTTGAGGGCCTCCAGCCGCGGGATCACCACCGTCAACAGCTGCAGGATGATGCTCGCGGTGATGTACGGCATGATGCCGAGCGCGAAGACGGTCAGCTGGAGCAGCGCCCCGCCCGAGAAGACGTTGAGCAGGCTGAACACGCTGTTGGCGTTCTCGCCCGTGGTGGCCGCGTTCAGGCAGAACCGGACGTTCTCGACGTCCACACCCGGTGCGGGAAGAACGGATCCCAACCGGAACAGCACGAGAATGAACAAGACGAACAAGATCTTCTTGCGTAGATCAGGCGTCTTGAACGCGTTGACGAAGGCGCTGAGCACCGGGTCCTCCTATGGACAACGGCGACGGTGTCCCGTGCGTGGTATGGGGGGATAAGCGAAACATGGCGACTCTAACAGCCGCTCGAAGAGCAGCTGTCAGAGACCGCCATGTCTCATGAGCTGGTACGGCTCAGAGCTCGGTGACCGAGCCGCCGGCCGCCTCGATCTTGCTCTTGGCCGATGCCGAGAACTTGTCGGCGGTCACCTGGACCGCCACCGAGATCTCGCCGTTGCCGAGCACCTTGACCGGGCGGTCCTTGCGGACGGCGCCCTTCTCGACGAGCGTGGCCACGTCGACCGCGCCGCCCTCGGGGAAGAGCTCCTCGAGGCGGGTCAGGTTGACGACCTGGTACTCGACCTTGAAGGGGCTCCGGAAGCCGCCGAGCTTCGGAAGGCGCATGTGGATCGGGACCTGGCCGCCCTCGAACCCGACCGGCACCTGGTAGCGGGCACTGGTGCCCTTGGTGCCGCGGCCCGCGGTCTTGCCCTTGCTTCCCTCACCGCGACCCACACGGGTCTTGGCAGTCTTCGCACCCGGGGCCGGGCGGAGGTGATGCAGCTTGAGCGTCATGTCAGTTCCTCCCCTCAGTCCACAGTCTTGACGTCGACGAGGTGAGGAACCGTCGCGATCATCCCGCGGATCTCGGGACGGTCCTCCTTGACGACGACGTCGCCGATGCGCTTGAGACCGAGCGTGCGCAGGGTCTCGCGCTGGTTCTGCTTGCGTCCGATGCCCGAACGCGTCTGGGTCACCTGAAGCTTCGCCATCATGCACCTGCCTGGGCAGGAGCCTGGGTCGGCTCCTTGCTCGACTTGAGCAGCGCGGCCGGCGTGACGTGCTCGACCGGCAGGCCGCGGCGGTCTGCCACGTCCTGGGGCGACTCGAGCTCACGCAGCGCCTGGATGGTGGCGTGCACGATGTTGATCGCGTTGGACGACCCGAGCGACTTGCTCAGGACGTCGTGGATGCCTGCGGCCTCGAGCACGGCGCGGACCGGGCCACCGGCGATGACGCCGGTACCGGGTGCGGCCGGACGCAGCATGACCACGCCGGCGGCCTTCTCACCCTGCACGGGGTGCGGGATGGTCCCCTGGATGCGCGGCACGCGGAAGAAGGACTTCTTCGCCTCCTCGACACCCTTCTGGATGGCGGTCGGCACCTCCTTGGCCTTGCCGTAACCGACACCGACCATGCCGTCGCCGTCACCGACGACGACCAGGGCCGTGAAGCTGAACCGACGTCCGCCCTTGACGACCTTGGCCACGCGGTTGATGCCGACGACCTTCTCGATGTATGCGGTCTTGTCCGCCGAGTCGCGACCGCGACCCCGACGGTCCCCGCCGCCACTGCGGCGCTGGGCTCCGCTCATTCGACTGTCCTCTTCTCTCGTCTGGCCTAGAAGGCCAGGCCGCCCTCGCGGGCGCCCTCGGCCAGGGCGGCGACGCGCCCCTGGTACTTGTTCCCTGCGCGGTCGAAGACGACCGACTCGACCCCTGCGACCTTCGCGCGGTCGGCGATCAGCTCACCGACGCGACGGGCCTTGGCGGTCTTGTCGCCGTCCAGCGAACGCAGCTCGGCCTCCATCGACGACGCCGACGCAAGCGTACGGCCCTCCAGGTCGTTGACGACCTGAGCGACGATGTGGCGGCTGGAACGCGTGATCACGAGACGGGGACGATCCTGCGTCCCCGCGACCCGCTTGCGACCGCGCACCTGGCGGCGACGACGGCCTGCGGTGCGCGCAGCCTCGTGCTTGCGGTGCTTGAGTGCGATTGCCATTACTTTCCAGCCTTCCCGGCCTTGCGGCGAACGTGCTCGCCTGCGTAACGCACGCCCTTGCCCTTGTAGGGCTCAGGCTTGCGCAGCTTGCGGATGTTGGCCGCGACCTCACCGACCTGCTGCTTGTCGATGCCGGTCACGGTGAGCTTCGTCGGCGACTCGACCGTGAAGGTCACGCCCTCCGGGGCCTCGAAAGGCACCGGGTGGCTGAAGCCGAGGTTGAGCTCGATCGCGGCAGGGCCCTTCGCCAGGACGCGGTAACCCACGCCGACCAGCTCGAGCTTCTTCTCGTAGCCCTGCGTCACACCGACCATCATGTTGTTGATCAGCGTGCGGGTGAGGCCGTGGAGCGAACGGTTCTGGCGCTCGTCGTTCGGACGCTCGACCGAGATCGTGCCGTCCTCGGACTTCGTCGCCTTGATCGGTGCGGCGACGGTGTGCGCGAGGGAGCCCTTGGGGCCCTTCACGGTGACGACCTGGCCGTCGATCGCGACGTCGACTCCGGAAGGAACCGTCACCGGCTGCTTGCCAATACGTGACATGTCTAGTTTCCTCCCGTCACCAGACGTAGGCGAGGACTTCGCCGCCGACGCCCTTGTACTTGGCCTGCTTGTCGGTCAGGAGGCCCTGGCTCGTGGAGATGATCGCCACGCCCAGGCCACCGAGAACCTTCGGCAGGTTGGTCGACTTCGCGTAGACCCGCAGCCCCGGCTTGCTGATGCGCCGGATGCCGGCGATCGCACGCTCGCGGTGCTGGCCGTACTTGAGGGTGACGGTGAGCGTCTTGCCCACCACGCCCTCAGCCGGCTCGGCCACGGAGAAGCCCGTGATGTAGCCCTCTTGCTTAAGGATCTCCGCGACGCCGGCCTTGAGCTTGCTGTAAGGCATGCTCACCTCGTCGTGGAACGCCTGGTTGCCGTTGCGGACACGCGTCAGCATGTCCGCGATCGGATCAGTCATCGTCATGAGTGTGTTTCCACTTTCCTGCCACGGTTTCCGCACCTGGGTGCGGACCTGCGGCGTTCAGGGTCGAGTCGGGATTACCAGCTGCTCTTCGTGACGCCCGGGAGCTCACCGCGGTGAGCCATCGTCCGCAGGCAGATCCGGCACAGGCCGAACTTGCGGTACACGGACTTCGGACGGCCACAGCGCTGGCAGCGGGTGTAGGCGCGCACGGCGTACTTCGGCTTGCGCGCGGCCTTCACCTTGAGCGAGGTCTTCGCCATGGTCAGTTCTCCTTGAACGGGAAGCCGAGCTTGGTGAGGAGCGCGCGCCCCTCTTCGTCGTTGGTCGCCGTGGTGACGATGGTGATGTCCATGCCACGCGTCCGGTCGATCTTGTCCTGATCGATCTCGTGGAACATGACCTGCTCCGTGAGACCGAACGTGTAGTTGCCGCGCCCGTCGAACTGCTTCGGCGAGAGCCCGCGGAAGTCGCGGATACGCGGGAGGGCGATCGTCAGCAGACGGTCGAGGAACTCCCACATGCGGTCGCCACGCAGCGTGACGTGGGCACCGATCGGCATGCCCTCACGCAGCTTGAACTGCGCGATGGACTTGCGAGCACGGGTGACCTGCGGCTTCTGACCGGTGATCGCGGTCAGGTCGCGGATCGCGCCCTCGATCAGCTTCGAGTCGCGGGCAGCCTCACCGACGCCCATGTTCACGACGATCTTGGTCATACCGGGGACCTGCATGACGTTCTCGTACGAGAACTCCTCGTGCAGGGCCGGGAGGATCTCCTCGCGGTAACGCGTCTTGACGCGCGGCGTGACCTTCTCCGTGGTCTCGGCGGTCATCAGATCTCCTCTCCGGTGCGCGTAGCGATGCGCACGCTGCGGTGCGCGCTGTAGGTCGAGCCGTCGGCGCGCTTCTTGGTGACCTCGTCACGACGGAAGGCGATGCGGGTGGTGACCTTCTTGCCGTCGACCTCCACCAGGAGCGCCACGTTCGAGACGTGGATCGGTGCCTCCTTGGTGATGATCGAGCTGGTCGTGCCCGGCTGCAGCGCCTTCTGGTGGCGCTTGATGCGGTTCACGCCCTCGACGATCACGCGGTCGGCCTCGGGGAGCACGGCGATGACCTTGCCCTCGACGCCGCGGTCCTTGCCGGACAGCACGCGGACGTGGTCGCCCTTCTTGATGTTCAGGCTCTTCTGGACAGTCATCACAGCACCTCCGGGGCGAGCGAGATGATGCGCATGAAGCGCTTGTCGCGCAGCTCGCGGCCCACGGGGCCGAAGATGCGGGTGCCACGGGGCTCGCCATCGCTCTTCAGGATGACTGCGGCGTTCTCGTCGAACCGGATGTAGGAGCCGTCGGGACGACGGCGCTCCTTCGCGGTGCGGACGACGACAGCCTTGACGACGTCGCCCTTCTTGACGTTCCCGCCCGGGATCGCGTCCTTGACGGTGGCGACGATGGTGTCGCCGATCCCTGCGTATCGACGACCGGAACCGCCGAGCACGCGGATGCACAAGATTTCCTTGGCACCGGTGTTGTCGGCGACCTTGAGTCGCGACTCCTGCTGGATCATCGGTTCTCTCCTGTTGTCTCGCTGGTTCTCACGGTTTCGCCGTGAGCCTGGCGGAACGAGTGGTGGTTACTTGGCCTTCTCGAGGATCTCGACGAGACGCCAACGCTTGGTCGCCGACAGCGGTCGGGTCTCCGCGATGAGCACGCGGTCTCCGATGCCGGCCTCGTTGGCCTCGTCGTGCGCCTTCAGCTTGCTCGTACGGCGCATGACCTTGCCGTAGAGAGCGTGCTTGACGTGGTCCTCGACGCTCACGACGACGGTCTTGTCCATCTTGTCGCTGACGACGAGGCCCTCACGCACCTTGCGGCGGTTGCGCTCGCCTGCTGCGGTGTTGTTGCTCATGCCTCTTCACTTTCGATGATGCCGAGCTCGCGCTCGCGGACGACGGTGTAGATGCGCGCGATGTCCTTGCGCACCGTACGCAGCCGAGCGTTGTTCTCGAGCTGGCCGGTCGCGGCCTGGAAGCGAAGGTTGAACAGCTCTTCCTTGGCCTCACCGAGCTTGGCGGCCAGATCCTCGGCGCTCAGGGAGCGGAGGTCGGCAGCGGTAGTGGCGTTCGCCATCAGAGTTCACCTGCCTCGCGGGACACGATCTTGCACTTCATCGGGAGCTTGTGGATCGCACGCCGCAGCGCTTCACGCGCCACCGGCTCCGGCACGCCCGAGAGCTCGAACATGACGCGGCCGGGCTTGACGTTGGCGATCCACCACTCCGGGGAACCCTTGCCGGAACCCATGCGGGTCTCGGCCGGCTTCTTGGTCAGCGGGCGGTCGGGGTAGATGTTGATCCACACCTTGCCGCCTCGCTTGATGTGGCGGGTCATGGCGATACGAGCGGACTCGATCTGCCGGTTGGTCACGTAGTGACCCTCGACCGCCTGGATGCCGAAGTCACCGAACGCCAGCGACGTGCCGCCCTTGGCGGCGCCACGACGCTTGGGGTGGTGCTGCTTGCGGTGCTTGACCCTGCGCGGGATCAGCATGGTTTCAGCTCTCCGTTCCGTTCGCTGCGTCCGCCGGAGCGGCAGCAGCCTCACTGCTGGCGGGAGCTGCCTCGGCGGCCTGCTCCTGCTGACGTGCGGGACGCTCGCCGCGCTGGCCGTCGCGCGCCGGACGGCGTGCGCCGCCACGACCCGGACGCTGGCGCCCACCGGGGGCGGCTGCGCGGGCGGCGGCCTGAGCCTCACGCTCGGCACGGGTGCCGGCGACCTCGCCCTTGTAGATCCAGACCTTCACGCCGATGCGGCCGAACGTCGTCTTGGCCTCGTAGAAGCCGTAGTCGACGTCAGCGCGGAGCGTGTGCAGGGGCACGCGGCCCTCGCGGTAGAACTCCGAGCGCGACATCTCGGCGCCGCCGAGACGGCCGGAGCACTGGATGCGGACACCCTTGGCGCCGGCGCGCATCGTGGTCTGCAGAGCCTTGCGCATGGCGCGACGGAACTGCACGCGACCTGCGAGCTGCTCGGCGACTCCCTGAGCGACGAGCTGCGCGTCGACCTCGGGGTTCTTGACCTCGAGGATGTTCAGCTGGATCTGCTTGCCGGTCAGCTTCTCGAGGTCGCCGCGGATGCGGTCGGCCTCGGCGCCACGGCGACCGATGACGATGCCCGGACGTGCCGTGTGGATGTCCACACGGACGCGGTCACGGGTGCGCTCGATCTCGACGCGGCTGATGCCGGCGCGATCCATGCCCTTGGTGAGCAGGCTACGGATCTTGATGTCCTCGCCGACGTAGCTCTTGTAGAGCTTGTCGGCGTACCAGCGGCTCTTGTGATCGGTGGAGATACCGAGACGGAAGCCGTGCGGGTTGATCTTCTGTCCCACTAGCGGTTCCCACCCTTCTTGTTGGCCTTGCGTGTGCGAGTCTGCGTCACGGCGTCACGCGGCTGCACGACGACGGTGATGTGGCTGGTGCGCTTCAGGATGCGGTTGGCCGCACCACGAGCGCGGGGGCGCCAACGCTTCATCGTCGGACCCTCGTCGACCGTGGCGGCCGAGATGATCAGCGACGACCGGTCGAGACCCTCAGTGGTCTCGGCGTTCGCGGCGGCGCTCGCCACCAGCTTGTAGACGTTCTCGGCTGCAGCTTGCGGTGCGAACCGCAGCAACGGCAGTGCCTCGTCCACGTGCATGCCGCGGACCATGTCGACGACCCGGCGCGCCTTCTGCGGCGTGACGCGGACGAAGCGTGCGACCGCGAAAGCGCCGGGCTCGTCGCCGAGCAGGCTCTCACGTCGGGCGCTGACGCCCTTACGCTCCAATGTGCTCATCTGAACTCTTCCCTTGGTTGTCGCCCGCGTCAGCGGCGGCGGCTCTTTCGGTCGTCCTTGACGTGTCCGCGGAAGGTACGCGTCGGCGCGAACTCGCCGAGCTTGTGCCCGACCATCGCGTCGGTCACGAAGACCGGGACGTGCTTGCGTCCGTCGTGCACCGCGATGGTGTGACCGATGAACGAGGGGAGGATCATCGAGCGGCGCGACCACGTCTTGATGACGGAGTGCGTGCCGGCCTCGTTCTGAGTCTCGACCTTCTTCATCAGGTGGTCGTCGACGAACGGCCCCTTCTTCAAACTGCGTGGCATGTCAGGTTCTTCCTCAGCGCTTTCCGGACTTGCGGCGACGGACGATCAGCTTGTCGCTGGCCTTCTTCTTGCGGGTACGGCCCTCGGGCTGACCCCACGGCGACACCGGGTTACGACCACCCGAGGTCTTGCCCTCGCCACCACCGTGCGGGTGGTCGATCGGGTTCATCGCCACACCGCGGACGGTCGGGCGCTTGCCCTTCCAGCGGTTGCGGCCGGCCTTGCCCCAGTTGATGTTCGACTGCTCGGCGTTGCCGACCTCGCCGATGCTGGCGCGGCAGCGGACGTCGACGTAGCGCATCTCGCCCGAGGGGAGACGCAGCTGCGCGCGGGTGCCCTCACGGGCGACCAGCTGCACCTTCGCGCCTGCCGAGCGGCCCATCTTGGCACCGCCGCCGGGGCGGAGCTCGATCGCGTGGATCGTGGTGCCGACGGGGATGTTGCGCAGCGGCAGGTTGTTGCCGGGCTTGATGTCGGCGCCGGGACCGGCTTCGACCGTCATGCCCTGCTTCAGACCCTCCGGCGCGATGATGTAGCGCTTCTCGCCGTCCGCGTAGTGCAGCAGCGCGATGCGCGCGGTGCGGTTCGGGTCGTACTCGATGTGCGCGACCTTCGCCGGCACGCCGTCCTTGTCGTAACGCTTGAAGTCGATGATGCGGTACGCACGCTTGTGACCGCCGCCCTGGTGCCGGGTGGTGATCCGGCCCTGGTTGTTGCGGCCGCCCTTCTTGGGCAGCGGGCGCGTCAGCGACTTCTCAGGCGTCGTGCGAGTGATCTCGGCGAAGTCGGACACCGACGAGCCACGACGGCCCGGGGTGGTCGGCTTGTACTTGCGGATTGCCATAGGTGCTCAGTCCTCGTTCTCAGGCGCCCGGCGCAGCGAAGATGTCGATGCTCTGGCCGGGGGCGACGCTCACGATCGCCCGCTTGACGTCGGCACGCTTGCCGAGGCCGTTGCGGGTACGACGCGTCTTGCCCTTGCGGTTCTGGGTGTTCACCGCGGTGACCGTGACGCCGAAGACCTTCTCCACGGCGATCTTGATCTCGGTCTTGTTCGCGTCGGGCCGGACGAGGAACGTGTACTTGTTCTCGTCGAGCAGGCCGTAGCTCTTCTCGCTGACGACCGGCGCGAGCAGGATGTCGCGGGGATCCTTCTGCAGCGTGCTCACTTGTCACCGTCCTTCGCGGTAGCGGCCTCGCTCAGCTTGACCGTCTCGGCGTCACCGCTGGAGCGGAGCGCGACGAAGGCGTCGAACGCGGCCTTGGTGAAGACCACGTCGTCGCTGAGCAGGACGTCGTACGTGTTGAGCTGCGCCAGCTCGATCAGGTGGGTGCCGGCGACGTTGCGCAGGCTCCTCACGGTGACCTCGTCTGTGGACTCCACGACGACGAGGACACGCGGACGTGCCGTGATGTCGCGGAGCGCAGCGATCGCTGCCCTGGTCGACGGCGTCTCGCCGGTGACGAGGGACTCGACCACGTGCAGACGACCGTTGCGGGCCCGGTCGGTGAGGGCGCCACGGAGCGCGGCGGCCTTCATCTTCTTGGGGGTGCGCTGGTCGTAGCTGCGCGGGGTCGGGCCGTGCACCACGCCACCACCGGTGAACTGGGGTGCGCGGATCGAGCCCTGGCGTGCACGGCCGGTGCCCTTCTGGCGGTACGGCTTGCGGCCGCCGCCGGCGACCTCGCCGCGGGACTTGGTGTCGTGGGTGCCCTGGCGCGCGGCGGCGAGCTGGGCGACGACCACCTGGTGGATCAGGGGGATGTTGACCTGGACGTCGAAGATGTCCTTGGGCAGGTCGACGTCGATGACGGTGGCGGTCACTTCACGGCTCCCTTCTTGGCGCCGGTGCGGATCATGACGATGCCGCCCTTGGGGCCGGGAACCGCACCCTTGATGAGGATGAGGCCCTTCTCGGCGTCGACGGCGTGAACCGTGAGGCTCTGCGCCGTGACGCGGTCGGTGCCCATGTGGCCTGCCATGCGGAGGCCCTTGAACACGCGGCCCGGAGTGGCGCAGCCGCCGATCGAACCCGGCTTGCGGTGGTTGCGGTGCGCGCCGTGGGAGGCTCCGACGCCATGGAAGCCGTGACGCTTCATGACTCCGGCGAAGCCCTTGCCCTTGCTCGTGCCCGTCACGTCGACGAAGTCGCCGGCCGAGAAGACCTCGGGGCTGACGGCCTGGCCGAGCTCGTAGTCGGCGATCGCCTCGGTGCGGATCTCCGCGAGGTGGCGGCGCGGGGTGACGCTGGCCTTGTCGAAGTGACCGGCCTGCGGCTTGTTGACCTTGCGCGGGTCGATCTCGCCGAAACCGATCTGGACGGCCGTGTAGCCGTCGGTCTCAGCGGTCCGGATCTGCGTGACGACGTTGGTGTCGGCAGCGATCACGGTGACCGGAACCACGCGGTTGTTCTCGTCCCACGTCTGGGTCATGCCGAGCTTGCGCCCGAGCAGCCCGACGGGTGCCTTCTGGTTGCTCATCAGCGATCGTTCCTCAGAGCTTGATCTCGATGTCGACGCCTGCGGGGAGGTCGAGGCGCATGAGCGAATCGACGGTCTTCGGCGTGGGGTCGATGATGTCGATGAGGCGCTTGTGGGTGCGCATCTCGAAGTGTTCGCGGCTGTCCTTGTACTTGTGCGGCGAACGAATGACGCAGTAGACGTTCTTCTCCGTCGGCAGAGGCACCGGGCCAGCGACCGTGGCGCCCGTACGCGTGACGGTGTCGACGATCTTGCGCGCCGAGGTGTCAATCACCTCGTGGTCATAGGCCTTGAGCCTGATGCGGATCTTCTGTCCCGCCATGCTCTCGCTTCGTCCTTCTCTTCGTACTGCCTCGGTCTCTCTACCTCGGGGTTTCGAGGAAGAGCATTGCTCCCCCTCCGACCCCCGAGGTCGGGCGTGTCGCAGGCACGTCGCGCGCGCGAGTTCGTCACACCTCTGGAGTTTGATGGTTGGGCCCGAGACTGCCGCCCATCCCTTGCCGGGATGTGCCTGCCCTTCCTCGAGCCAGGCGCCCCACCGCCGATCTCCGCGAGGAGAACGGCAGGCAGCGCCGAAGCAACTTTCCAAGTCTGACAGACGCCACCCGTAATGCCAAATCGGGGGGCGAGACCTGCCTCACCTGGGCGTTTCCCACCGTATCCAGGCAGCCCAAACGACACGAAGCGAGCACGTGACCCGCCGTGGGGGCACGCTGGGACCTGGTGAAAGGAGCCACGATGGACGACCGCGAGCCCGAACCCGCCGCAGGCAGCCCGGCCTCGCTCCTCGAGCGAGCCGTGGCGCTCGCGACGGCCAACGTCGGTGCCGGTGGAGGTCCGTTCGGCGCGCTCGTCGTGGTCGACGGTGTCGTGGTCGCCGAGGGCGTCAACCTGGTCACCGCCACCCACGACCCGACCGCGCACGCCGAGATGGTCGCGATCCGGCGGGCGTGCGCAGAGCTCGGCGCCTTCTCGCTCGACGGCGCCGTCCTGTACTGCTCGTGCGAGCCGTGCCCGATGTGCCTGGCCGCCTCGATGTGGGCCCGGCTCGACGCCGTGTACTACGCCGCCGACCGCCACGACGCCGCACGGGGCGGGTTCGACGACCGGGTGTTCTACGACCGGTTCGCGTCGCCGCGGGAGTCGTGGCCGCAACCGGTCCGCGCGATCCCGCTGCTGTCTCGTACGGCGCCGTTCGACGCGTGGCACGACCACGGCGCGCGCGTCGAGTACTGAGGATCGGGCATGGATCTCGTCGACGTCCAGGCACTCACCGTCCCGTCGGACCGTCGCGAGCTCGCGGACTGGCGGCCCGGCGACGTCGTCCTCGCCGGCGGCACGTACCTCTTCTCCGCGCCCCAGCCCCGGGTACGCCGGCTGGTCGACGTCACCGGGCTCGATTGGGCGCCGCTGGAGATCGACGGCGACGGGCTGGTGATCGGGGCGACGTGCACCCTCGCGACGCTCGCGGCCGCCGCCGGTGACACCGCCCCGTTGCTGCGCGGCGGCGGACGTCGCGCGCTGGCGACCCAGGGCTTTCCGGGCGATTGGACGTTCGGTCCGGTCGTGCGGCAGTCCGTCGACGCCCTTGTCGCCTCGTTCAAGGTCTGGCACCAGGCGACGGTCGGGGGCAACGTCTGCCTCGGCCTTCCCGCAGGCGCGATGACGTCGCTGCTGAGCGGGCTCGGCGCCACCGCGACCGTCTGGGCCCCCGACCTCTCGACCCGCGAGGTGCCTGTCGCCGAGCTGGTCACCGGTGACGGCACGACGCTCCTCTCCCCCGGTGACGTCGTGCGCTCGTTCCGCCTCGCGACCGACGTCCTGACGGCACCGGTCGCGTTCGCCCGGACCTCGCTGTCGACCCACGGGAGGTCGGCGGCCGTCGTCGTCGCGCGACCGACCGTCGACCCGGCCACCGGCGCGGACGTCGCCCTCGTCACGGTCACGGCAGCCACCCCGCGCCCGTACGCTCTCGTGCTCCCCGCGCCCGTCTCGACGGCGGACTGGCACACCGCGCTCGACGCCACCGTCTCCGCGTCGAGCTGGCTCCACGACGTGCACGGCGCCGCCGACTGGCGGCGCGCGCAGACCCACCGGCTCGGGCTCGAGGCTCTGGCCGTGATCGGTGCACGGCGATGAGCGCCACGGTGAACGGGGTCCAGACCACCACGGCGCCTCGTCCCGGCCAGTGTCTGCGCACCTACCTCCGTGAGGCGGGCGCGTTCGACGTCCGCACGGGCTGCGACTCCGGGGACTGCGGCGCGTGCACCGTCCTGCTCGACGGGGCTCCGGTGCACTCGTGCCTCGTCTCCGCCGTGCGTGCTCAGGGCCGGGACGTCGTGACCGCTGCCGGGCTCTCACCGGGCGAGGAGACGTCGGACGCCGCCCGGCGCTTCCGTGACGCGCAGGGCTTCCAGTGCGGGTACTGCACCTCGGGCATGGTCGTCACGGCCAGCTGCCTCGGCCACGACGACACCGAGGACGTCGACCGGCTCCTGAAGGGGAATCTCTGCCGGTGCACCGGCTACCGCGCCGTCCGGGACGCGGTGACGGGCAGGCAGAACGTCGAGACCGACGGGGTCGCCGCACCGCTCGGGCGCAGCCTGGCCGCGCCCGCCGGAGCCGCGATCGTCCGAGGACGGCAGCGCTTCACGCTCGACGAGTCCCCCGCCGGCACTCTGCACGCCGCGGTCGTCCGGTCGCCGCACGCCCACGCCCGCGTCGTACGGGTCGAGACCTCCGAGGCCCGTGCGGCACCCGGCGTCGTCGCGGTCCTGACGGCGGACGACGTGCCCGACACGCTCTTCTCGACGGCACGCCACCACTCCCGCGACGACGACCCCCGCGACACCCGGGTCATCGACCGCGTCGTGCGGTTCGTCGGGCAGCGAGTAGCCCTGGTGGTGGCCGAGACCGCCCAGCAGGCGCACCAGGCGCTCGCACTGGTCCGCGTGACGTACGAGCTGCTCCCGCCCGTCGTCGGCCCCGACGCCGCGCGCGCTCCAGGAGCTCCGCTCCTGCACGGGGACAAGGGCCCCGAGTCGGGCATCGCAGACCCGGCCCGCAACGTCGCCGCGCGGATCGACGCCGAGATCGGCTCGGTGGAGGCGGGGCTCGCCGCAGCCGCGCACACCTCCGACGCGGAGTTCACGACCGCCCGGGTCCAGGCGACCCACCTGGAGATGCACGGCGCGGTCGGCTGGCTCGACGCCGAGGGCCGGCTCGTGATCAGGACGAGCAGCCAGGTCCCCTACCTCGTGCGCGACGAGCTGGCTCTGGTGCTCGATCTGCCCCGCGACCGTGTCGAGGTGCTCACGAACCGCGTCGGCGGCGGCTTCGGCGCGAAGCAGGAGATGCTCGTCGAGGACCTCGTGGGGGTCGCCGTGCTGAAGACGGGACGCCCCGTGCAGCTGGAGACCACCCGGACGGAACAGCTGACGGCCTCGACCGTCCGGCACCCGATGCGCATCCGCGTCCGTGCCGGCGTCGACGCCGAGGGCGCCCTCACCGCACTGGACGTCGAGGTCCTCGCCGACACCGGCGCGTACGGCAACCACGCGCCGGGGGTCCTCTTCCACGGGTGCAACGAGTCCGTCGCGGTCTACCGCTGCCCCAACAAGCGCGTGCGCGGCGAGGCCGTCTACACGAACACCGTCCCGTCCGGAGCGTTCCGCGGGTACGGGCTCGGGCAGCTGGTCTTCGCGATCGAGCAGACGCTCGACGAGCTCGCGCGGTCGGCCGGGATCGACCCGTACGACCTGCGGGCGCGCAACGTCGTGGTGCCTGGCGACCCGATGGTCGCCTACTCGACGGACCCGCACGACGTGGAGTACGGCAGCCACGGCGCGCTCGAGTGCCTGGCGCTGGCGCGTGAGGCCGTCGAGCGGGATGTCGCTCCGGTGCCCGATGGCCCGCATTGGCGGTACGGCACCGGCATGGCGCTCGCGATGATCGACACGATCCCGCCCCGCGGTCACCACGCCGCGGCGGAGGTGCACGCCCTCGCCGACGGGAGGTTCGAGGCCACCGTCGGCTCGGCGGAGTTCGGCAACGGCTCGGCGACGGCACACGTGCAGCTGGTCGCTCACGCCCTCGGCACGACCACCGACCGCGTCCGCCTCGTCTCGGGGACCACCGGCGCCGTCTCCCACGACACCGGCGCGTTCGGGTCGACCGGCCTGGTCGTCGCCGGTACGGCGCTCGCCGCGGCGGCCGAGGACCTCGCGCGCCGCATCCGCGATGCCGAGGCCGCGGGCGAGGAGACGGCCGGGCTGGTCGGCACGGGCAACGCGTTCGGGTCGCCCCGCTCGATCGCCTTCAATGTGCACGCGTTCGCCGTCGCGGTCGACGTCGACTCCGGTGAGGTCCGGATCCTCCGCTCGGTCCAGGCCGCCGACGCGGGCGCCGTCGTCAATCCCGAGCAGTGCCGGGGCCAGGTCGAGGGAGGCGTCGCCCAGGGCATCGGGACGGCGTTGTTCGAGCAGGTCGTCGTCGATGACCGTGGCGTGGTCCGGACCCCGGTGCTCCGCACGTACCACGTGCCGCAGATCGCGGACGTCCCGCCGACCGAGGTCCTGTTCGCCGCGACCTCGGACCGGCTCGGGCCGTACGGCGCGAAGTCGATGAGCGAGTCCCCCTACAACCCGGTCGCCGCCGCGCTCGCCAACGCCGTGCGCGACGCGATCGGCGTCCGTATGACCGATCTGCCGATGACGCGCGACCGGGTGTGGCGCGCCGCGCAGGCGCGCCGATGACGGTCGACCTCAGCGGTGGGTGTGGTGCTCGGTCGCCGCGTGGCTCGCAGGCTCGAGCTGGAACGTCGAGTGATCGACGTCGAAGTGGTCCGAGAGACAGCTGCGGAGGTTGTCGAGGACCCCGTGGCCGGCATCCACGTCCAGCACCGCGTCGTCGACGACGACGTGGGCCGACATCACCGGCATCCCCGACGTGATCGTCCACACGTGGAGGTCGTGCACGTCGAGGACTCCCGGCGTCTCGCGCATGTGCTCCCGCAGCTCGTCGAGATCCAGGTCGCGCGGCGTCGACTCCAGAAGGACGTCGGCGACCTCGCGGAGCAGGCCGATCGCGCGGGGAGCGATGAGCGCGGCGATGGCGAGCGAGGCGACGGCATCGGCGCCGTACCACCCGGTCGCCATGATCACCACGGCGGCGATGATCACCGCGACGGAGCCGACGGCGTCGCCGAGAACCTCCAGGTAGGCGCCGCGGACGTTGAGGCTCTCCCGCGCACCCTGCCGTAGAACGAGCAGACCGACGACGTTGGCCGCCAGGCCGAGCACGCCGGCGGCGAGCATCCACGGCGAGTCGATCGCCGGCGCGTCGCCAAGCCGGCGGATCGCCGAGACCGTCACGACGGCACACACCACGAGGAGGACGAGGCCGTTCAGCCCGGCCGCGAGGATCTCCGAGCGGTGGTAGCCGAAGGTGCGTCGCGGGCTCCCCTGCCGCTGCGCGACGGTCACCGCGACCAGGGCCATCGCCAGGCCGAACGTGTCGCTCAGCATGTGCCCGGCGTCGGCCAGCAGAGCGAGGCTGCCGGTGAGCGCGGCGGCCACGACCTCGATCACGAGGACGAGGACCGTCAGGCCCAGCACCAGCGCCAGTCTCGGGCGGTGCTGCGCCGACGGCGTCGCGTGCGCATGGTCGTGTCCCACGCCCCCACGATACTTCCGGACCCCCGTGCGGCGCCGCCCGCCTCGGAACGCCGAGGGGACGACGAAGCCCCGCCCTGCAGGTGCAGGACGGGGCTCCGACCAGAGACCGGACCCGGGCAGAGCCCGGGATCAGGTCACTTGTTGATCTTGGTGACGCGACCAGCGCCGACCGTACGACCACCCTCGCGGATCGCGAAACGAAGACCTTCGTCCATCGCGATCGGCTGGATCAGCTGAACCGACATCTCGGTGTTGTCGCCCGGCATGACCATCTCGGTGCCCTCGGGCAGCGTGACGACGCCGGTGACGTCCGTGGTGCGGAAGTAGAACTGCGGGCGGTAGTTGTTGAAGAACGGCGTGTGACGGCCGCCCTCCTCCTTGCTCAGGATGTAGACCTGACCCTCGAACTCCGTGTGGGGAGTCGTGGTGCCCGGAGCGATGACGACCATGCCGCGCTCGACGTCCTCGCGCTTGGTGCCGCGAAGCAGCAGGCCGACGTTCTCACCCGCCTGGCCCTCGTCGAGGAGCTTGCGGAACATCTCGATGCCGGTGACGGTCGAGGTCTGCTTCTCCGTGCGGATGCCGACGATGTCGACGGTGTCGTTGAGCTTGACGATGCCCCGCTCGATGCGGCCCGTGATGACGGTGCCGCGACCGGTGATCGTGAAGACATCCTCGACCGGCATGAGGAACGGCTTGTCCGTCTCACGCGGGGGCTCGGGGATGTACTCGTCGACAGCGTTCATGAGCTCCATGATCGACTCGCCCCACTTGGCGTCGCCGTTGAGCGCCGGGAAGGCGGCCACGCGGACGACCGGTGCGTTGTCACCGTCGAACTCCTGCTCGCTGAGGAGCTCACGGACCTCGAGCTCGACGAGCTCGATGAGCTCGTCGTCGTCGACCATGTCGCACTTGTTGAGGGCGACGACCATCGCCGGCACGCCGACCTGACGGGCGAGCAGGACGTGCTCACGCGTCTGGGGCATCGGGCCGTCGGTGGCGGCGACCACGAGGATCGCGCCGTCCATCTGTGCCGCACCCGTGATCATGTTCTTCACGTAGTCGGCGTGACCCGGGCAGTCGACGTGCGCGTAGTGACGGTTCTCGGTCTGGTACTCGACGTGAGCGATCGAGATCGTGATACCGCGCTGGCGCTCCTCAGGAGCCTTGTCGATCTGGTCGAAGGCCGAGGCCTCGTTCAGATCCGGGTACTTGTCGTGCAGCACCTTGGTAATCGCCGCGGTCAGCGTCGTCTTACCGTGGTCGATGTGACCGATGGTGCCGATGTTCATGTGCGGCTTAGTCCGCTCGAACTTCGCCTTAGCCACTGGGGCTCCTCCTCGATTGAATGTTGCTTGCGCCGTGCGGTTGAGCTGATCGAAGCCTAGTCAGGCCCGCGATCACTCGCCCCTGGCCTTCTTGATGATCTCTTCCGCCACGTTCTTAGGCACCTCGGCGTAGGAGTCGAACTCCATGGAGTACGACGCCTGCCCCGACGTCTTCGACCGGAGGTCTCCGACGTACCCGAACATCTCGGAGAGCGGAACGAGTGCCTCGACGACCCGGTCTCCGGACCGTTCCGTCATCTGCTGGATCTGTCCGCGGCGAGAGTTGATGTCGCCGATGACTTCCCCCAGATAGGACTCAGGGGTGGTGACCTCGACCTTGAACATCGGCTCGAGGAGCACCGGGTCTGCCTTGCGTGCCGCATCCTTGAACGCCATCGAACCGGCGATCTTGAAAGCGAGCTCTGATGAGTCGACGTCGTGGTACTGGCCGTCGGCCAGCGTCACCTTGACGTCGACCATGGGGTATCCGGCAAGAACACCGAACTCCATGGCTTCCTGCGCGCCCTCGTCGACGGCGGGGATGTATTCCCGCGGGACGCGTCCACCGGTGACTTCGTTGACGAACTCGTAGCCGCCCTCGCCACCCACGACCGGGCCCGTGGGCTCGATGTGGATGAGGACCTTCGCGAACTGGCCGGAGCCACCGGTCTGCTTCTTGTGGGTGTACGAGACCTTCTCGACCTTGCGCTTGATGGTCTCGCGGTAGGCGACCTGCGGCTTGCCGACGTTCGCCTCGACGCGGAACTCGCGCTTCATGCGGTCCACGAGGATGTCGAGGTGCAGCTCGCCCATGCCGGCGATGATGGTCTGCCCGGTCTCCTCGTCGGTGTGGACCGTGAACGTCGGGTCCTCCTCGGCGAGACGCTGGATCGCGACGCCGAGCTTCTCCTGGTCGCTCTTGGTCTTGGGCTCGATGGCGACCTGGATCACCGGAGCCGGGAACGTCATCGACTCGAGGACGATCGGGTTGCTCGGGTCGGACAGCGTCTCACCCGTGGTGGTGTCCTTGAGACCCATCACGGCGACGATCTGACCGGCGCCGACCGACGCGATCTCCTCGCGCTTGTTGGCGTGCATCTGGTAGATCTTGCCGATCCGCTCCTTGCGCCCCTTGACGGAGTTCAGGACCATGGTGCCGGCCTCGAGGCGTCCCGAGTAGAGACGGATGTAGGTCAGCTTGCCGAGGTGCGGGTCAGCCGCGATCTTGAACGCCAGGGCCGAGAACGGCTCGGCCTCGGTGGGCTCGCGCGTGAACTCGGTGTCCTCGTCGCCGACCTTGTGGCCCGCGACGGAGCCGACGTCGATCGGCGAGGGCAGGTAGTCGACGACCGCGTCGAGCAGGGGCTGGACGCCCTTGTTCTTGAACGCGGTGCCGCACAGGACCGGGACGATCTTGTCGGCGAGCGTGGCGCGACGGATCGCGGCCTTCAGCGTCTCGACGTCGATGTCCTCGCCCTCGAGGTACAGCTCCATGAGGTCGTCGTCAGCGGTCGCGACGGTGTCGAGGAGCTTCTCGCGGTACTCGGCGGCCTGGTCGGCGAGCTCGGCCGGGATCTCCTCGACCGCGTAGTCCTCGCCCATCGCGGTCTCGCCGCGCCAGGTGAGGGCGCGCATGCCGACGAGGTCGACGACGCCGACGAAGTCCGACTCGGCACCGATCGGGAGCTGCAGCACCGCCGGGTTGGCGTTGAGGCGCTCCACGATGGTGTCGACGCAGTAGAAGAAGTCGGCACCGGTGCGGTCGAGCTTGTTGACGAAGCACATCCGCGGCACGTGGTACTTGTTGGCCTGGCGCCACACGGTCTGGGACTGCGGCTCGACGCCGGCGACGCCGTCGAACACCGCCACCGCACCGTCGAGGACCCGGAGCGAACGCTCCACCTCGACGGTGAAGTCGACGTGACCCGGCGTGTCGATGATGTTGATCTGGTGGTTCTTCCAGAGGCAGGTCGTCGCGGCGGACGTGATCGTGATGCCGCGCTCCTGCTCCTGCTCCATCCAGTCCATCGTGGCCGCGCCCTCGTGGACCTCACCGATCTTGTAGGTGATGCCGGTGTAGAAGAGGATGCGCTCGGTCGTCGTCGTCTTGCCCGCGTCGATGTGCGCCATGATGCCGATGTTGCGCACCGTGGCGAGGTTGGTGGTGATGTCTACGGCCACCTTGGCTGACTTCCCTTGCTGTCGTGAGTCGAATCAGGAGATGGGTGCCGCGGGCCCTGGACGGGCCGGCGGCACTCCGTCACCAGCGGTAGTGGGCGAAGGCCTTGTTGGCCTCGGCCATCTTGTGCGTGTCCTCACGCTTCTTGACCGCGCCGCCGAGACCGTTCGAGGCGTCGAGCAGCTCGTTCATCATGCGCTCGGCCATGGTCTTCTCGCGACGCTCGCTGGCGAACCGGACGAGCCAGCGGAGCGCGAGGGTGTTGGCGCGCGACGCGCGGACCTCGATCGGGACCTGGTAGGTCGCACCGCCGACACGGCGGGACTTGACCTCGAGGGTCGGCTTCACGTTGTCGAGCGCACGCTTCAGCGTGATGACCGGGTCGGTGCCGGTCTTCTCGCGAGTGCCCTCGAGCGCGGTGTAGACGATGCGCTGTGCGACCTGCTTCTTGCCGTCCTCGAGGACCTTGTTGATCAGCTGCGTGACCAGGGGGCTCGAGTAGACCGGATCGGCCTCGACGGGGCGCTTCGGTGCGGGACCCTTGCGCGGCATCAGCTCTTCTCCTTCTTCGCGCCGTAACGGCTGCGAGCCTGCTTGCGGCTCTTGACACCCTGGGTGTCCAGCGCGCCGCGGATGATCTTGTAACGCACACCCGGGAGGTCCTTCACGCGACCACCGCGAACGAGCACGATCGAGTGCTCCTGCAGGTTGTGACCCTCACCGGGGATGTAGGCAGTGACCTCGATCCCGCTGCTCAGCCGGACACGAGCAACCTTCCGCAGCGCGGAGTTCGGCTTCTTCGGCGTCGTCGTGTACACGCGGGTGCACACTCCACGACGCTGCGGCGAACCCTTCAGGGCGGGCGTCTTGGTCTTCGCCACCTTGTCCTGACGGCCCTTTCGGACCAACTGCTGGATCGTTGGCACTACAAGCTTCTTTCTTCTGTCCGGCTCTGTTGTCTTGCGGTGTGCTGCTGTGTTCCTGCCAGCGGGCGCGGCGCAGGCGGCGCGCCTCGGGCGTGCCGCCACCGCGACGTGCGATGGTAGGTGTTGCTTTCTCGCGGCCCTGCACCCCGCTCGTCCGTCCAGGTCGAGGACCCGTTCGTACGACTCGACCGACAGTGCGTCGACACGCGAATCGGTGCACACGGACAGCGAGTCCACGGCACAATGTCCAAGACTACCGGGTGCCCCGTGAGGGGTCAAAACGGGTTCACCGCGCCCCGCCGTCAGGCGCGTCGGCGCCCCTCCGCTGGTCGAGCAGCTCGGCGAGGTGCAGTGCGCGGACCTCGGCCAGGTCGTCGAGCTGCGTCCGGCACGAGAACCCGTCAGCGAGGACGACGGCCCCTTCGGGCGCCGTCCGGACAGCAGGGAGCAGCTGGTGCTCGGCGACCTTCACCGAGACGTCGTAGTGGCCCTTCTCGACCCCGAAGTTGCCCGCCAGCCCGCAGCACCCGCCGACCCGGGTGACGGCGGCACCGGCCCTCTCGAGCAGGGCGGCGTCGACCTGCCAGCCGAGCATCGACGCCTGGTGGCAGTGCGGCTGCGCGACGATCGTCACGTCGGCGAGGTCCGGGGGCTCCCACCCCTCGGTGCGGGTGAGCAGCTCGGCGAGAGTGAACACTCCCCGGGCCACCTCGGCGGCCCGCGGGTCGTCGCTGAGCTCGACCGCGTCCGTACGGAGCACCGTGAGGCAGGACGGCTCCAGGCCGACGACGGGGATCCCGGCGGCGACGTACGGGTGCAGGGCCGCGACGGTCCGCTCGACGTTGCGGCGTGCTCCGTCGAGCTGGCCGGTCGAGATCCAGGTGAGGCCGCAGCACACCGACTCGTCCAGGAGCCGCACGCGGTAGCCGGCGGCCTCGAGCACGCGTACGGCGGCCTGCCCGGGAGCGG
The DNA here is from genome assembly GCF_041320275.1 of Mumia sp. Pv4-285. NCBI lineage: Bacteria > Bacillati > Actinomycetota > Actinomycetes > Propionibacteriales > Nocardioidaceae > Mumia > Mumia qirimensis. The sequence goes on from NZ_CP162023.1 coordinate 3,869,662, forward strand.
TCTGGAAGTAGTTGGTGAACGAGTCGGCCCAGATCAGCACCTCGGGCCGCTCTCCTGCACGATCGCGCGCGGGTGCGCCCACGTCGGCGGTGCGCGCCGCGGTGCCGGTCCTGCGGCTCCATCGACGGAGCGTCGTCGTGGCGAACGCGGGGATGCTCCTGCGCGAGTCGACGCCGGCGAGCCAGAGGGCGACGTGTCGCAGACCGGGGACCCGGAGAGCGAGGTTGGCGAGCCGCGCGACCGGCGCCGACAGCCGGGCCCAGCGGGGCAGCATGCCGAGCGCGTAGTGGTTGCGGGGGCGCAGCCTGCCCTTGTACGTCTGGTGCAGCACCTCGGCCTTGTAGGTCGCCATGTCGATCCCGGTCGGGCAGTCGCGCGCGCAGCCCTTGCAGGAGAGGCACAGGTCGAGGGCCTCGTGGACGGCGGGGTCCTTCCACCCCTTGCCTACCAGGCGGCCGTCGACCATCTCCTGGAGGACGCGGGCCCGCCCCCGCGTGGAGTCCTTCTCGTTGCGGGTGGCCTGGTACGAGGGGCACATCACTCCCCCGGCGCCGCCTCCGGTGAGCGCAGGGTCCGCGATGCACTTGCCGACACCCGTGCAGCGGTGGACGGCGGCACCGAAGTCGCCGTCGTCGTGCAGCAGCCGCAGGGCGAGCCGGTCCTGGACACGGCCCACGCCGGTCCCGCGCAGGTCGGCGTCGAGCGGCGCCGGGGCGACGAGGACGCCGGGGTTGAGGAGGTCGTCCGGGTCGAAGGCAGCCTTGACCCGGCCGAAGAGCGCGATCGCCCCGGGACTGTACATCAGCGGGAGCAGCTCGGAGCGTGCCCGCCCGTCACCGTGCTCGCCCGACAGCGATCCACCGTGTCCGGCGACGAGCACCGCGGCGTCGTGCAGGAAGTCGCGGAACACGCGGGCACCGTCGTCCTGCGCGAAGGGGAAGTCGATGCGGACGTGGACGCAGCCGTCGCCGAAGTGGCCGTACGGGACGCCGTCGAGGTCGTACTGGCGCAGCAGCGCCTCGAACTCGCGCAGATACGTGCCGAGACGCTCCGGAGGCACGGCGGTGTCCTCCCAGCCGGCGTACGCGGGTCGAGTCAGCGAACGGGCGGCGAGGCCCGCGCCCTCCTCGCGGATGCGCCACAGCACCGCCTGCTCGACGGTGTCCGTCACGAGCCGGGTGGAACGCGTGCCGACCTCTGCCGAGACCGCCGCGGCCCGCGCCTCCAGCTCGGCGAGCGAGTCGCCGGAGAGCTCGACGAACATCCAGCCCGCGCCGGCGGGGAGCGGGGGAACCGACGCGGGGCCGCGCTGCGCGCGCACCACGTCGACGATCCGGGCGTCGAGCCCCTCGCACGCCGTCGGGCCGTGCGGGAGGATCGCCGTCACGTCGTCGGCCGCGTCCGCCATCGTCGGGTAGCCGAGGAGCAGCAGGACGCGGTGCGGCGGGTCCGAGACCAGGTCGACCGTCGCCTCCAGCATCACGGCGAGCGTCCCCTCGGTGCCGGACAGGAAGCGTGCCACGTCGAAGCCGTTCTCGGGCAGCAGGTGCTCCATGCTGTAGCCGGAGACCTGGCGCCCGAACCTGCCGAACTCCGTCCGGATCGTGCCCAGGCCGGCGTCGACGAGCGTACGGAGCGCCTCGAGGGTGGGCGATCCCGAGACCGCGGGCGCGGCGCCCCGCGCGGGGCGTACGAGGTCGAGCCGCTCCCCCGCCATCGTCACCACGTCGAGCCCGGCGACGGTGTCGGCCGACCGCCCGTACGCGAGGGCGCGGGACCCGCACGCGTTGTTGCCGATCATGCCGCCGATCGTGCAGCGGGTGTGCGTCGACGGGTCGGGCCCGTAGCGCAGGCCGTGGGCGAAGGCCTCGCGCTGGAGCGAGGCGTGGACGGTGCCGGGCTGCACGCGTGCCGTCCGCGCCTCCACGTCGATGTCGAGGACCTGGTTGAGGTGACGCGTGAAGTCGACCACGATGCCCGGACCGACGGCGTTGCCCGCGATCGATGTGCCGGCGCCCCGGGAGGTCAGCGGCACCCCGCTGGTGCGCGCGACGTCGACCGCGGCCAGCACCTCGTCGACCGAGCGCGGGCGCACCACGACCTCGGGGACGACGCGGTAGAGCGAGGCGTCCGTGCTGTACAGCGCACGCGCGAGCGTGGAGTCGTCGACGTCACGGACACCCGCCCGCCGCAGCGCCGCCGCGACGTCGACCCCGGAACCGCGGAGGTCGAGCGCGGAGGGAGCAGGGCTCACCACAGGGTGATCGACCGCTCGAAGATCGCCGTGACCGCCTCTTCGTGGACGGGCTTCGGCGCGGTCGCGAGCAGCCGCTGCTGCTTCATCGTGCCCTCGACCAGGGCCGGGATGTCTGCCTTGTCGAAGCCGACGGCGCCGATGCCGGCCGGGATCTCGATGTCACGCATCAGCCGGACCAGCACGCCGGGCAGGAAGTCGGCGAGGTCGTCCGGTCGCTCGGCGCCCGGCTCGAGCAGCTCGGCTGCGCGGACGTGACGCTCGGGAGACGCGTCGAAGGTGAAGCGGAACGCCTCGGGCGCCGTGAGGGAGACCGCCATGCCGTGCGGCACCATGGCCCCGCCCTGCGGGTAGCCGTCCGGGCAGAAGTCCTTGACCTGGCCGGCGATCGGGTACGCGTTGGCGTGCGGGATGTGCACGCCGGCGTTGCCGAAGCCCATGCCGGCGAACGTCGCCGCGAGCGACATCTGCTCGCGTGCCGCGACGTCGCCACCGTCGCGGACCGCCGTACGGAACGCCGACGCGAGCAGGCTCATCGACTTCTCCGCCCACATGTCGGAGATCGGGTTGGCTCCGCAGTACGGGACACGCTGGGCGGCCGTCTTGCGCTCGTACGAGGTGTAGGGGCGGGCGGTGTAGCTCTCGAGGGCGTGGCACAGGATGTCCATCCCGCTCGCGGCGGTGACCTGCGGCGGCTGGGACAACGTCAGCTGAGGGTCGATGATCGCGAGCTCGGGGCGCAGCCGCGGATGGCTGATGCCGGTCTTGACGTGCTGCTCGAGGACGTCGAGGACGCAGATGGTGGTGCTCTCGCTCCCCGTGCCGGTCGTGGTCGGCAGGGCGATCATCGGCAGCAGTGCCTTCGCGGGAGCGCGTCCGGCACCGACCGGCACGTTGATGTAGTCCATCAGCTCGCCGTCGTTGGTGGTGAGCAGGTTCACCGCCTTCGCCGTGTCGATGGCCGAGCCGCCTCCGAGCGCCACGACCGCGTCGTACGGGCCGTTCGCGCGAGCATGGTCGATCGCGTGACGCAGGCTCGCGTCGGTCGGCTCGACATGGGTGTCGGCGTACACGTCGAGGCTCACGCCGTCAGCGGCGACCTCGTCGACGATCCGTGCGGGGATCCCTGTCGCCTCGAGGCCACGGTCGGTGACCAGCAGCGCGCGACGCACCCCGAGCGACGCCAGCTCGTAGCCGAGCTCGGTGCTCGCACCGGAGCCGAACTTCAGGCGCGGCGATCCATACGTGAACACGCTCTCGGGAGTGGTCGGGGCAGAGAACGACATCGATGCTCCTGAACTCGGGGGAAACACGGCACGGCGGTGTTACCTGCACGACAATACGACCTCGCGGGCACCTGTCCGGCACGTGACCACGTTGCCATAGGGTGATCGGGGTCGACATGGAGGTGCAACGGTGATGAAACGGTCGCAGGCGGCTGCGGGGATGGCTGCGGCCGTGATGGTGGGCCTCAGCGCCTGCAGTCCACTCACCCCTGCTGACCCCGACCGTTCCCAGACCCCGCACTCCGGGCTGAAGGTCGACGTCGGCCAGCACGAGACGTTCTCGGGGACCCCGATCGCGTTCACGCTCACGGTGCCCGAGGGCACGACCCAGCTCGGCCCGCTCGTACGCCGCCGCACCCCGGCGCTCATCGCTGCCTACCAGCCGGTTCTCGCCGAGGCGGAGCGCCGCGAGGCGATCGCGGCTGCCGCCGAGGCCGCCGAGAACCCCGATGCGACCACGCCGACGCCGACGGAGCCGCTCAACCCGCTCCCCACCACCGACACGTTCGCGCTTCTCAGCGACCCGCCGGAGCCCGACGTCACGACGGCGCTGCTGCGTGTCGACGGCGACCCGAGCGACGTCTTCAGCGAGGTCGTCGAGCAGGTGTCGACCCTGGTCCCGGACCTCGGGCTCGACCCCGACGCGTGGTCGCAGTTCTGCACGGCCGTCGACGGGATCTACACCGGTTGCACGCTCGACGTCACGGGCCGCACCACCGACGACGCCGGCGTCCGCGTCGTTGCCACGCTCGACCCTGGCAACCTCCGCAAGAAGCAGTCCCCGGCCGGCTCGCAGGGTCGCCCGGTCATGACGTACACCGCCGTGGCCACCGATCCCCCGGACATGCGCCCCGTCTGGCAGGCGCTGGACGAGGACACCGAGGCGCCGGGCGATGCCGAGACTCCCGAGCCACCCGAGCCGGCGAAGGTCCCCGCGACCACGACGCCGGTCGTCGCCGTCCCCGAGGTCGACGCCGAGTGGCCCGACCTCCCCGTCTCCCGGCCCGTCACGACGGGCGGCGCCCTGGCTACCGAGCGGTGGAGGCTGCGCGAGGACTCCGCGCTGCTCCTTTCCGGCGACAAGCCTGCCTTCGCGAGCATCCTGGTGGAGCGTGGCGTCGACGCCGATGCGATCGCCCGGAGCTACGTCCTCAGCTACAGCACCGGCGGCGAACCGACTCAGGACGTGATCGAGGACCGGACGGAGATCAGCACGACCTATCGTGCGGTGACCCGTGAGAACGGACCGATGGTGTCGGCGACGTTCACGCAGGCCGGCCGCGGCAACTACATCGCTCTGTTCTACACGCCGCCGGCGCGCGGCTGAACGCTCGTCCGCGGCTGAGCGGCCTCGCCGGACCTGGTCCGGTCACGGAACGCCCACGGCATCGTCGGCGCCACCAGAGGTCCGACGACCCGGCCCACGGCGTCCGACATCAGCGCCGTCCCGAGCAGGACCGACGACACGAGCACGACGGGCACGGACAGCCCACCGATCCCGGCCAGCACGTCGAACGCGCCGAAGTGCGCGAGCGCGATCAGGACGAACCCGTGGACCATGTACGCGTTCATCGTCCGCTTGCCCAGCTCGGTCGTGGCATCCTCGCGACGCGGCACGACCGAGAGCACGGCCGCAGTCAGGGCGAACCCGACGACCAGCAGACCAGCGCGCGTGACGACGCCGCCTACCGGATCGGCGTCGAGCGGAGCCTGCGCGTACGCATCGCGCCAGTACAGCCACGACACCGACCAGTCCTCCTGGCGCACGAGGCACCAGCCGAGGGTCGCGGCCAGAGCCAGCGCCGACGCGGCCCGGACGACGGGGCGGCGCAGCATGGCGAAGTGCTCCGGGCGCAGGTACATGCCCGCGACGTAGAACGGCAGCAGACCGAGGATCCTGTGGATCGACACCACGTTGCTGACCTGCCAGAGGCCGGCCACCAGGCTGATCGCGATCGCCACCAGCACCGGGGCGCGCAGGACACGCCAGACCGGCGTCGACAACCGCCACGCCACCAGCGCGATGAGGAACCACGTCGACCACGCCGGGTCGAGCAGGTTGATGTCGAGGGGCTTGCCGTCCAGCAGGGCCCGGAACCCGTCGAGACCCACGTTGAGGGCGACGTACGGAAGCACCAGCGTGGTGATCAGCGCACGGGTCTGCTTCGGGGAGCCCTCGTACCGTCGCGAGACGTACCCGGAGATCAGCACGAACGCCGGCATGTGGAACGCGTAGATCCAGGCGTACGTGCCGCGGGCCTCCGGCACCTCGAGGAGGTACTGGAGAGCGTGACCCGCCACGACGAGGAGCATCACCCAGTAGCGGGCGTTGTCGAGCAGGGGGTCACGAGTCGAGGGTCGCGGCGCGTCGGCCGTGGTGCCGGCGGCGACCTTTGCGGGGGGCTGCATCAGTGTCGAAGACATCCCCATCGACGTAACCAGGCGTTCCTGAACAAACCCTGAGAGGGCCTGAAAATGGCCTGTGACCTGCGCAAACACCCGTGAGCGCGGTCACGCGGACGCAGAAGGGCCCCCGGAGCACGAAGCTCCGAGGGCCCTCTGTGCAGACCTCGTCGATCAGCCGGAGAAGCTGCCGAAGTCGAAGTCGTCCAGCGCCACCGACTGCCCGGCCGAGTTGCCGAAGTCGTAGTCGTACGACTCGTAACCGGTCACGGCGTAGGCCGCCTGGCGCGCCTCCTCGGTCGGCTCGACCCGAACGTTGCGGTAACGCTCGAGACCGGTGCCCGCCGGGATCAGCTTGCCGATGATGATGTTCTCCTTCAGGCCGCGGAGCTGGTCCGACTTGCCCTGGATCGCCGCCTCCGTGAGGACGCGGGTCGTCTCCTGGAAGGAGGCGGCACTCAGCCACGACTCCACCGCGAGCGAGGCCTTCGTGATGCCCATCAGCACCGGTCGACCCGACGCCGGCTGGCCACCCTCGGCCACGACGCGGCGGTTGGCCTCCTCGAACGTCGCACGATCGTGGAGGTCACCCGGCAGGAGGGTGGTCTCGCCCTGGTCGATGACCGTGACGCGACGCAGCATCTGCCGCACGATGATCTCGATGTGCTTGTCGTGGATCGCCACGCCCTGGCTGCGGTAGACCTCCTGGACCTCGTCCACGAGGTGCTCCTGAGCCCGACGGACACCGAGGATGCGCAGGACCTCCTGCGGATCCGGGGTGCCGTGCGTGAGCTGCTCGCCGACCTCGACCTCCTGGCCGTCGACGATCAGCAGGCGCGAACGCTTGGAGACCGGGTACTCGTGGGGCTCCGAGCCGTCGTGCGGCACGACGACCAGCTTGCGAGCCTTGTCGCTGTCGTCGATCTGGACCCGGCCGGCGGCGTCCGAGATCGGCGCGCGGCCCTTCGGCTGCCGAGCCTCGAAGAGCTCGACCACGCGAGGCAGACCGTGCGTGATGTCGTCGCCTGCCACACCACCGGTGTGGAAGGTACGCATCGTCAGCTGCGTGCCGGGCTCACCGATCGACTGGGCGGCGATGGTGCCGACCGCCTCGCCGATGTCGACGAGCTTGCCGGTCGCCAGGGAGCGGCCGTAGCACTTGGCGCACGTGCCGGACTTGGCGTCGCAGGTCAGGACCGTACGGACCTTGATCTCCTCGATCCCGGCCGCGACCAGCGTCGCGATCTCGGGATCACCCAGGTCGCCGGCGGCCTCGACGAGGACCTCGCCCGTCTCCGGGTGAGTGATGTCGGTCGCCGCGTTGCGGGCGTACGCCGAGGTCTCGACGTTCTCCGCCAGGATCAGGCGGCCGTCCTCGAGACGGTCGGCGATCCGCTTGGGCAGACCGCGCTCGGTGCCGCAGTCCTCCTCGCGGATGATGACGTCCTGGCTGACGTCGACGAGTCGACGCGTCAGGTAGCCCGAGTCGGCCGTACGGAGCGCCGTGTCGGCCAGACCCTTGCGAGCACCGTGGGTCGCGATGAAGTACTCGACGACCGACAGGCCCTCGCGGTAGTTCGCCTTGATCGGGCGCGGGATGATCTCGCCCTTCGGGTTGGCCACGAGGCCACGCATCGCGGCGATCTGACGCATCTGCATCATGTTGCCGCGGGCGCCCGACTGGATCATCATCCAGATCGGGTTGTCCTCGGTGAAGGTCTTCTCCATCTCGGCGGAGACCTCGTTGGTGGCCTGCGTCCAGATCTCGATGAGCTCGCTACGGCGCTCGTCGTCGGTGATCAGGCCGCGCTGGAACTGCTTCTGGACCTTGGCGTCCTGGTCCTCGTAGGTGGCGAGGATCTCCTGCTTGCGGTCCGGGGTGACGACGTCCTCGATCGAGATCGTGACGCCGGAACGGGTCGCCCAGTGGAAGCCGGTGTCCTTCAGCGCGTCCAGCGACGCGGCGACGTCGACCTTGCTGTAACGCTCGGCGAGGTCGTTGACGATGATGCCGAGCTGCTTCTTGCCGACCTGGTAGTTGACGTACGCGTAGTCGACCGGCAGCGCCTCGTTGAAGAGGACGCGACCCAGCGTGGTCTCGAGCACGAGGGCGTCGCCGTAGCTCCAGCCCTCGGGCACCTCGACGCCGGCCGGCGGCACGACCTCGGGGAACCGGATCTTGACCTTGCTCTGCAGCGAGATCTCGCCACGGTCGAACGCCATCCGAGCCTCGGCCGCGGACGAGAACGCGCGCCCCTCGCCGGGCTGTCCGTCACGCTCGAGCGTGAGGAAGTAGAGCCCGATGACCATGTCCTGCGTCGGCATGGTGACGGGACGTCCGTCGGCCGGCTTGAGGATGTTGTTCGTCGACAGCATGAGGACGCGGGCCTCGGCCTGCGCCTCTGCCGAGAGCGGCAGGTGGACGGCCATCTGGTCGCCGTCGAAGTCGGCGTTGAACGCCGAGCAGACGAGCGGGTGGATCTGGATGGCCTTGCCCTCGATCAGCTGCGGCTCGAACGCCTGGATGCCCAGACGGTGCAGCGTGGGTGCACGGTTGAGCAGCACCGGGTGCTCGGCGATGACCTCTTCGAGGACGTCCCACACCTCGGCGCGTGCGCCGCGCTCCACCATGCGCTTGGCCGACTTGATGTTCTGCGCGTGGTTCAGGTCGACCAGGCGCTTCATCACGAACGGCTTGAACAGCTCGATGGCCATCTGCTTCGGCAGGCCGCACTGGTGCAGCTTGAGCTGCGGGCCGACGACGATGACCGAACGGCCCGAGTAGTCGACGCGCTTGCCGAGCAGGTTCTGACGGAATCGACCCTGCTTGCCCTTGAGCATGTCGGAGATCGACTTCAGCGGGCGGTTGCCCGGACCGGTGACCGGACGACCACGGCGACCGTTGTCGAACAGCGAGTCGACGGCCTCCTGGAGCATCCGCTTCTCGTTGTTGACGATGATCTCCGGCGCACCGAGGTCGAGCAGGCGCTTGAGCCGGTTGTTGCGGTTGATGACGCGACGGTAGAGGTCGTTCAGGTCGCTGGTCGCGAACCGGCCACCGTCGAGCTGCACCATCGGGCGCAGCTCCGGCGGGATCACCGGGACCGCGTCGAGGACCATGCCGGCGGGGCGGTTGTCGCCCTGCATGAACGCGGAGACGACCTTCAGGCGCTTGAGGGCGCGCGTCTTGCGCTGACCCTTGCCCGTGGCGATGGTCTCCTTCAGGCTCTCGGCCTCGGCCGCGAGGTCGAAGTCCTGGAGGCGCTTCTGGATCGCTGCCGCGCCCATGTAGCCCTCGAAGTACTTGCCGAAGCGGTAGGTCATCTCGCGGTAGAGCAGCTCGTCGCCCTCGAGATCCTGGATCTTGAGGTTCTTGAAGCGGCTCCAGACCTCGTCCAGGCGATCGATCTCGCGCTGGGCGCGGTCACGGATCTGCTTGACCTCGCGCTCGGCCGCGTCCTTGACCTTGCGCTTGGCGTCGGCCTTGGCACCCTCGGCCTCGAGCGCGCCGAGGTCCTCCTCGAACTTCGCCATGCGCTGCTCGATGTTGTTGTCGCGTCGCGACTCGAGGTTCTTGCGCTCGACGTCGATCTTGGCCTCGAGCGAGGGCAGGTCGCGGTGACGTGCGTCCTCGTCGACGCGCGTGATCATGTACGCGGCGAAGTAGATGACCTTCTCGAGGTCCTTCGGGGCGAGGTCGAGCAGGTAGCCGAGACGGCTCGGCACGCCCTTGAAGTACCAGATGTGGGTCACCGGGGCGGCGAGCTCGATGTGGCCCATGCGCTCACGGCGCACCTTCGAGCGCGTCACCTCGACGCCGCAGCGCTCGCAGATGATGCCCTTGAAGCGGACACGCTTGTACTTGCCGCAGTAGCACTCCCAGTCCCGGGTGGGACCGAAGATCTTCTCGCAGAACAGACCGTCGCGCTCGGGCTTGAGCGTGCGGTAGTTGATCGTCTCGGGCTTCTTCACCTCACCGTGCGACCAGGCACGGATCTCGTCGGCGGTGGCGAGGCCGATCTTGAGCTGATCGAAGAAGTTCACGTCGAGCACGTTGTCTTCTTTCCTTCGTGATGAAAAATCTGTGGTCGAGGTCGGAGGCGGGGCGCGGACTCAGCGAGTGCCGCGCCCCCGCAGCTCAGACCTCCTCGACGCTGGCGGGCTCGCGGCGCGAGAGGTCGATACCGAGCTCCTCAGCAGCCCGGAACACGTCCTCCTCGGCGTCACGCATCTCCACCGCGGTGCCGTCGGACGAGAGGACCTCGACGTTCAGGCACAACGACTGCATCTCCTTGACGAGAACCTTGAACGACTCCGGGATGCCGGGCTCGGGGACGTTCTCGCCCTTGACGATCGCCTCGTAGACCTTCACGCGTCCGAGGATGTCGTCCGACTTGATGGTGAGGAGCTCCTGCAGGGCGTAGGCGGCGCCGTACGCCTCGAGCGCCCAGACCTCCATCTCGCCGAAACGCTGACCACCGAACTGGGCCTTACCGCCCAGCGGCTGCTGGGTGATCATCGAGTACGGGCCGGTCGAACGCGCGTGGATCTTGTCGTCGACGAGGTGGTGCAGCTTCAGGATGTACATGTAGCCGACCGAGATCGGGTCCGGGAACGGTTCACCCGTACGTCCGTCGAACAGCCGCGCCTTGCCGTCGCGACCGACCATGCGCTCGCCGTCACGGTTCGGGAGGGTCGACTCCAGGAGTCCCTGGATCTCGTCCTCGCGCGCACCGTCGAACACCGGCGTGGCGACGTTGGAGTCCATCGGCGAACGGTCGGCGCCGATCGAGCGCAGCCGCTCGGCCCACTCGTCCTTGCTCTCACCGATGTCCCACCCGGCCTTGGCGACCCAGCCGAGGTGCGTCTCGAGCACCTGGCCGACGTTCATCCGGCCCGGAACACCGAGCGGGTTGAGGATGATGTCGACCGCGGTGCCGTCGGACATGAACGGCATGTCCTCGACGGGCAGGATCTTGGAGATGACGCCCTTGTTGCCGTGGCGTCCGGCGAGCTTGTCACCGTCGGAGATCTTGCGCTTCTGGGCCACGTAGACGCGGACCAGCTGGTTCACGCCCGGCGGCAGCTCGTCGCCCTCTTCGCGGTCGAAGACGCGGACGCCGATGACCGTGCCGGACTCGCCGTGCGGGACCTTGAGCGAGGTGTCGCGGACCTCGCGCGCCTTCTCACCGAAGATCGCGCGGAGCAGGCGCTCCTCGGGGGTCAGCTCGGTCTCGCCCTTGGGGGTCACCTTGCCGACGAGGATGTCGCCGTTGGAGACCTCCGCGCCGATCCGGATGATGCCGCGCTCGTCGAGGTCGGCGAGCATCTCGTCGCTGACGTTCGGGATGTCGCGGGTGATCTCCTCCGGCCCCAGCTTCGTGTCGCGGGCATCGACCTCGTGCTCCTCGATGTGGATCGAGGTCAGCAGGTCGTCCTGGACGACGCGCTGCGAGAGGATGATCGCGTCCTCGTAGTTGTGGCCCTGCCACGGCATGAACGCCACGAGCAGGTTGGAGCCGAGCGCCATCTCGCCCTCGTCGGTGCAAGGACCGTCGGCGATCGGCGAGCCCTTCTCGAGGCGGTCACCCTCCTTCACCAGCGGACGCTGGTTGATGCAGGTGCCCTGGTTCGAGCGGGTGAACTTCGACATCCGGTACGTCTTGTAGGTGCCGTCGTCCTGCATGACCTCGACGTAGTCGGCGCAGACCTCGGTCACGACGCCCGGCGCCTTGGCGACGGTCACGTCACCGGCATCGACGGCGGCACGGTACTCCATGCCGGTGCCGACGAGCGGCGCGTCGTTGCGGATCAGCGGCACCGACTGGCGCTGCATGTTGGAGCCCATGAGCGCACGGTTGGCGTCGTCGTGCTCCAGGAACGGGATCAGCGCGGTCGCGACCGACACCATCTGGCGCGGCGAGACGTCCATGTAGTCGACCTCGGCGGCCGGGACGAGCTCGGCCTCGCCGCCACGCTGGCGGACCAGGACGCGCTCCTCCGCGAAGGTGCCGTCCTCCTCGAGACGCGAGTTCGCCTGGGCGATGACGTAGCGGTCCTCGTCGCTCGCGGTCAGGTAGTCGATCTGCTCGGTGACCCGGACGCCGTCGACCCTGCGGTACGGCGTCTCGACGAAGCCGAACGCGTTGATGCGGCCGTACGACGCGAGCGAGCCGATCAGGCCGATGTTCGGGCCCTCCGGGGTCTCGATCGGGCACATGCGGCCGTAGTGCGACGGGTGGACGTCACGGACCTCGTAGCCGGCGCGCTCACGGGACAGACCACCCGGGCCGAGCGCCGACAGACGACGCTTGTGCGTCAGGCCGGCGAGCGGGTTGTTCTGGTCCATGAACTGGCTGAGCTGCGACGTCCCGAAGAACTCCTTCAGCGCGGCCACGACGGGACGGATGTTGATCAGGGTCTGCGGCGTGATCGCCTCGACGTCCTGGGTCGTCATCCGCTCGCGCACCACGCGCTCCATGCGGGCGAGGCCCGTACGGAGCTGGTTCTGGATGAGCTCGCCGACGCTGCGGAGGCGACGGTTGCCGAAGTGGTCGATGTCGTCGGCCTCGACGAACGTCGTGCCGGCGGCCATCTCGAGCTCGGTCTCGCCGGCGTGCAGCGCGACGATGTACTTGATCGTCGAGACGATGTCCTCGATGGTCAGCGTCTGCTGGTCGAAGGCCTCGTCCGTGCCGAGCTTCTTGTTGATCTTGTAGCGACCGACCTTCGCGAGGTCGTAGCGCTTGGAGTTGAAGTAGTAGTTGTCCAGCAGCTGCTGGGCAGCCTCGGTCGTCGGCGGCTCACCCGGACGCAGCTTGCGGTAGATGTCGAGCAGCGCGTCGTCCTGGCCGGACGTGTGGTCCTTCTCCAAGGTGGCGCGGATCGAGTCGTACTGGCCGAAGTCCTCGAGGATGTCGGCCTCGGACATGCCGAGCGCCTTGAGGAGGACCGTGACGCTCTGCTTGCGCTTGCGGTCGAGGCGAACCCCGACCTGGTCACGCTTGTCGATCTCGAACTCGAGCCAGGCACCACGCGAGGGGATGACCTTCGCGGTGTAGATGTCCTTGTCGCTCGTCTTGTCCGGCGTGCGCTCGAAGTAGACGCCCGGCGAGCGGACGAGCTGCGAGACGACGACACGCTCGGTGCCGTTGATGATGAAGGTGCCCTTGTCCGTCATCAGGGGGAAGTCACCCATGAAGACGGTCTGGCTCTTGATCTCGCCGGTCTCGTTGTTCATGAACTCGGCGGTGACGAACAGGGGCGCGGCGTACGTGACGTCACGGTCCTTGCAGTCCTCGACCGAGTTCTTCGGCGGCTCGAAGCGGTGGTCACGGAACGACAGAGACATGGTCTCCGAGAAGTCCTCGATCGGAGAGATCTCCTCGAAGATCTCCTCCAGACCGGACTTCTGAGAAACGTCCGTACGCCCGGCGGCCAGCTGCTGCTCGACGGACGCCTTCCAGCTCTCGTCACCGATCAGCCACGAGAAGCTGGAGGTCTGGAGCGAAAGCAGCTCCGGCACCTCGAGGGGCTCGGAGATCTTGGCGAAGGAGACACGGCGGGGATTGTTGTTGGCAGAGGCGGCGACAGTGCGCGAGGAAGCCAAGAGGGGTCCTTCCGAAGGCTCGCAGTTCCCGATTGCGGCACCGTCCAGAACCCATGCCGAACGACCCCCGTCAAGGGGTGAGGGCAGGATGCAGGAGGCGCAAAGAAATAGTCTAGACGCCAACGTGGGCAGATTTCAACCCAGGGTGTCCAGCCTTCGCCGTCGATGATGAACGTATCTTCGCCTCAGGTCAAGCAACCCGCCGGAATAGTTCTTCACGAAGTCGGCTCCTCCCCCGTCCTGACTACCGTCCGCCGGGTCGCTTCCAGCGGTGTGCCACCCTGGTTGTGACCCGCGTTACGTACGATCGGTGCGAGGACAGGAGGAGGTGCCAGTGCCCGTCGACACGGTCCCGCCGAGGCGTGAGCGGCCCGAGCTGAAGCCGACCCCGCACCTGCGGCCCGCCCGCATGCTCGCCACCGCGCTGACCCTCGTGCTCATCGTCGGCGGAGGCTGGATCGCCTGGAAGTACGTCGGCACCAACATCGTCGCGAAGCAGCGCCAAGGCGAGATGGCGGTCGCCCTGGCCGACGACTGGCGCGGCAACCGCGGCGGCGACGCGACGACGGACGAGATCGAGCCGGGTGAGGCGATGGCGGTCCTGCGGATCCCCCGCCTCGGCGACGACTTCGAGGTGCCGGTCGTCGAGGGAGTCGACGACTCCGCCCTGACATCGGGCGTCGGCCACTTCCCTGACACCCAGCGTCCCGGCCAGCTCGGCAACTTCGCGGTCGCCGGGCACCGCATCACCAACGGACAGCCGTTCAAGGACTTCCCGGAGCTTCGCAAGGGCGACGAGGTCGAGGTCGAGACCCGCACGCACGTCTACACGTACGTCCTGGAGGGCTCCGGCACCAGCACCGTCGTCGACTTCACCGACGTGTGGGTCGTCCAGCCCGTGCCGGAGAAGGCGAAGCGCTCCAAGAGCCAGCGGTCGCGCGCGACCCCGGACGAAGCCCTCATCACGCTCACCACGTGCTCCGAGATCTTCCACACCGACAACCGGTCGGTGGTCTTCGGGCGGCTCGTCGACTCCCGTCACGTCTGACGCGCGCGGCGACCGACGGGGTCAGGTCGTCGTCAGCTCGGCGACGAGCCAGTCTCCGTCGATCTTCTCCATCCGCACCACGACCGACAGCGCCGCCGGGGAGCCGGGCTTGCCCGCGACCGTCCGGTGCTGGTCGACGAACGCCAGCAGCCTGACGCTGGTGTCGGAGCACTCCTGGCCGCACTCCAGCGGCGCGATCGCGCGCACGGAGGCCGCGACGTCGATCTTGCGCTGCTTCGCAGCCGACGCGACCTGCGGCGCCAGCTGCTCGTACTCCTCGGCGAACTCGTCGGTCATCAGGTCGGTCGCGGCCTCCAGGTCGTCGGCGACCGATGCGTGACGGTAGCTGAGGACGGTCTCCAGCGCGGGCGTCGCAGCGGCGGTGGCTCGGTCCGCGGTCTCGACGCGCTCATCGGCGGCCGACTCGGTCTGGCGTACGGCGAGCGTCGCGACGACCGCGAACGCCACCGCCACGACGGCGAGCACGCCGAGGCCGGCCAGGACGACCTTGGCGCGGCGGCTGAGAGGCGGGCGCGACGGCCGAGGGGGGCGTACGCCGGGGGCCGCGGCCGAGCTCTCGGCCGAGTCCGTGGAGGTCTCGGTCGACTCCGTCGCCTCGAGAGGGGTGGAGGTCTGCTCGGTGGACCGGCGGCGCTCGCCGGCGATCCGCGGGCGTCGGTTGCTCACGATCCGCCCTCCTCGTCCGGCGCAGGGGTCGGCGGCTCCGACTCGACGGGGACGTTGGCGAAGTTCTCGACGAGCCAGCGACCGTCCTCGAGGACCAGCGAGATCCTCCACCGCAGCCGGGGCTGCCCGACCTGGACGTCGGCCGGCTCCGTCGCGACGGTGATCGCGGCGAGGACGTCGGCGCTGTCGTTGTCGAGGCTCTCGATCGCCACCTGCTCGACCGTCCCCTTCGAGACGATGCCCGTGTCGGCGAACTGCGACAGGAGGTCCTTCGTCGAGGCCTCGAACTGCTCGGCCATGGTGTCGGTCAGCAGCGGGGTCACGCGTTCCACGTACGGATCGAGGTCCTTGACGTCGTACGTGTTCACGCTCGTCGCGAACTTCTCGGCGGCCGCGCGCACGTCCTGGCGTGTCGAGGTGTCGGCCGCGGCGGGGATCTGAGGGCCGCGGACGACCGCGAGGACGCCGATCGCGAGCCCGGCGACCGCCACGAGGGCGAGCACCAGGGCGAGCAGACGGGTCCGGGTCAGCGGGAGACGGCGGGTCCGAGCATCATCCACTTCCAGGACTCCTTCCCGAGATCTGGGGCATCGGGAATCGTCGTCGGGTCCGAGACGTCCACCTGCTTCGTCGCAACATCGTACGTACCGAGGGTCTGGGCCTCCGTCGCGCCCACCGGAGAGACGGGGGATCCCGTCCCCTTCGCGCCTCGCACCTGCGGGTCCGCGCAGGTGAGGTTGCGCTTCCAGGCGGCCGGGGTGCGGTCGAACGGCGTCCGCTGACGCGGCTCCGGGAGGTAGCCCTTCGTGCAGGGGGCGTTGTCGTCCTGGAGCGCCAGGCTCAGGCGGAGGGCGTACTGCCCCGTCCGGGAGTCCTTGGCGATGATCGAGAACGCGCTCTCGATGCCGTACGGGGCGATCACGAGGACGCCACGGATGCCGTCGAGGTGGGCCCGGACGACCTTGTTGAGGCGGATCGCCTGGTCGAGGAGGACGGCGAGGTCGTCGGCGTTCTCCGCGATCACGGTGCGCAGCGTCGCCGCTGTCGGCGCGCCCGCCTCGAGGACCTTGCGCAGGTCGGCGTCCGAGGTCCGCATCGCCGTGGTGAGGTCGCGCAGGTTGGTCGCGAAGTCCTGGATGTCGTCGGAGGAGTCGACTTGGGTCTGCAGGACCTTGGTCGACTCGCGGATCAGCTCGGCGGTCACCTCGTACTTCTGGTCCGCCTTCGTGATGAAGGAGCTCGTCGCGTCGATCGTCGTCCGGAAGTCGGTGGCAGATCCCTCGAACGCGTCGCCGAGCTCGGTGATCACCGTGCTGAGGTCGTCGGCCTCGACCGACGTCAGCAGCGCGCTCACGTCGGTGATCAGGGTGCGGGTGTCGATCGGGACCTTGGTGCGCTCGCGGGCGACGACGTCCTCGTCGGCGAGGTACGGGCGGGAGCTGCTCGCGGGCTGGAAGTCGAGGTACTGCTCGCCCACCGCCGACTTGTTGGCGACGACCACGTCGGTGTCGGAGGGGATCCGCGGCGCCTCGTCGTCGATGCGCACCTCGACGTCGACCCCGTCGGTCGTCAGCCACATGTCCTTCACCCGCCCGACACTGACACCGCGGTACGTGACGTCAGCACCGGTGAAGATGCCGCCGGACTCCGCCATCTCGACGGTCACCGAGTAGCCGTTCCCGCCGAACAGCCGGTCGAGCTGGGCATAGGTCGCTCCGACGTAGGTGACCCCGACGAGCGTGAGGACCAGGAACAGGACCAGCTGGACACGCATGCGACCGGTGATCATGGCGCCACCACCGTCGAGGCCATGACGGACGCGACGTCGTCGCCTCGCAGCGCGGCCTTCAGTGACGCGCGCTCGGCCTCCGTCATCAGACCGATCGTCGTGGAGAAGTCCGTGGTGAAGTCGATCGACACGTTGGTGTAGTCACCCATCTGGTAGTCGGCCGCCTCCGCAGGTGTCTTGCCGAGCAGACTGTCGGGGAACGGGAAGGTCGGCAGGACCTCGAGGGACGAGATCAGCGCGTCCCCGGCCGACGCCAGGTTGTCGAGGACCGGGTTGAGAGCCTTGAGGTCGGCCAGCACCGCCTGCTTGGACTTCGTGATCACCTCGGTGCCGACGCTGCTGAGGTCGGTCAGGGCTCCGAGCATCCGGACGAGGTTCGCTCGCTGCTCGTCGACCGTCTTCAGCGCCCCCGGAAGGTCCCCGAGGGCAGCGTTGATGGCGGTCTGCTGAGTCTTTGTGGCCTTGGCGAGCCGGTCGATCTGCTCGATCGCGGTGACGATCTGGGTCTTGGAGTCGTCCGCGGTGCCGACGAACTCGTCGAGCCGCCTCAGCAGCGTCCGCATGTTGGCCTCACGGCCCGTCGACATGGCGTTGAGCTCGCGCGCGATCACCTGGACCTTGTCGATCGCACCGCCGTTGAGGACGAGCGACATCGCACCCAGGACCTCCTCGACCTCGGGCGTGTGGCCCGAGCGGGCGAGGGGGATCCGGTCACCGTCGGACAGGGTGCCCTCGGCGCCGGTCGCCGGCGGAGCCAGCGACACGAACTTCTCACCGAGGATGCTGGTCTGCCGGATGGAGGCGGTCGCGTTGTCGGGCAGGTCGACCGACCGCTTGACCTTCACCGTCACCGTCGCCTGCCACCCGTCCAGCTCGACGGCGGTGACCCTCCCGACAGAGACGTCGTTGACCTTGACCGCGCTCTGGGGGACGAGGTCGAGGACGTCGGAGAACTCGACGACGACCGTGTACGGATCGTCACCGAGGTCGGCACCGCCGGGCAGCGGCAGGTCGCCGACGCTGCTGCGACCACAGCCGGCGACGAGCACCAGCGCTGCGGCGACCGCGAGGCCGCCCACCCAGGGACGGGACGTGCTCATCACGCCACTCCCATCAGGGTTGCCAGGTCGTCCGCGGGCGCGCCGTCGGCTGCGGGGCCGTCGTCGCCCGCGCCGCCCGCCCCGCTCGACGAAGCCGCCGTGGCGCGGTCGGCCTGGTTGCCCAGCCACGTGATCACGTCGCCGAGCGCATAGCAGGCGTCCTCGTACTCCGGGTTCTGTCCCGCCGCGAGGCCGCAGTACGCGGAGACGTAGGCGGGCTCGGTCAGCGTGCGGAACGTGCGGTCTGCCTTGCCCTTGATCGTGCCGCGGGTGTCGATCGTGCCCGTGGTCGGGTTGTAGGCCGTCGCCAGGTTCGACAGAGCCTGCGGGCCCTTCTCGAGGAGAGCCGCGAGATCCTTGCGCTGCGACGCCAAGGACTTCGTGATGTCGGCGAGGCCGTCGACGTTCTTGCGCAGGCTCGCGCGGTTCTCGGCGACGTAGCCCTGGACCATTCCCAGGGCGGAGGCCAGCTCGCGCAGCGCGAGCTGGAGGTCGTCGCGCTCCCCGGAGAGGACGTCGCTGACCGACGCCAGGCTGGCGTTGAACGACCGCACGCTCGCGTCGTTCGTCTCGAGCGCCTGGACGAAGCGCTCGATCTTCTCCATCGACGAGAACAGCTCGTCCTTGGACCCGTCCGCGGTCGTGGTGAGCTTCGCCAGCGCGGCGATGCTGCGCCGGATCTCTGCGCCGCGCCCGTCGAGGTTGTCGGCGGTGGTCGAGAGGAGGTTGCTGAGCGCGCCGTCCTTGTTGGCACCCTCCGGACCGAGGGCGGTGGCCACGCGGTCGAGCGCCTCGAAGGTCTCGTCGAGCTCGGTCGGGGTGGCCGCGCGCGTCTGGTCGAGGTGCGCACCGTCGGCCAGCTTCGCGCCGCCGGCGTAGGCCGGGGTCAGCTGGACGAACCTGTCGCCGACGACCGACGGCGAGACGATGACGGCCTTCACGTCCTCAGGGACGTCGTACTCCGCGTCCCACGCCAGGCGGACCCGGACGCTCGACCCCTGCGGCGTGATCGACTCGACCGTGCCGACGTCGACGCCGAGGATGCGGACCTTCGAGCCCTCGTACAACGAGACCGTCCGGTCGAACTCGACCGTCGCAGTGCGCTGCTCCGACCGCGGCACCAGGACCACCACGAGCGCCGCGATCAGCGCCAGGACGCCGACCACCACGACGATCTCGACGATCCGGCGGCTCACACGCGGGCCGCGGGTGACGTTGGCGCTCACAGTCCCTCCTGAAGGCCCAGGATGCTCAGCAGGTTGTAGATGAAGCCGTCGAGCCACGGACCGTTGGCGCTGTTGGAGGCGACCATCGAGTAGAACGCCGGCAGCTGCCGGATCGCCGACTCGATGTTCTCCTCGTTGTCCTGAAGCACCTTCACGACGCCGGCGAGACGGTCGAGCGCCGGCCCGAGGTCCTCGCGGGTGTCGCCGATGAGCTTCTCGATCTCGTCCGACATCCGGGTCACCCCGACCAGGACGTCGTGGATCGCCTGTCGACGTGCGGTCAGCGCCTCGAAGAGGACACCGCCGTCCTCGAACAGCGTGACGACCTCGGAGTTACGGTCGGCCAGGACGCCCGAGATGCCGTCGATGTTCTCGAGCAGCGTCTTGATCTCCTTGTCGCGCGCGGCGAGGTTCTCCGAGAGCTGCGTGACTCCGGTGACGGCGCGCTGGAACTCCTCGGGCGTCTTCTCGGTGACCTCGCCGAGCGTGCGCATCGCGTGGGCGAGCTGGTCGGTGTCGATCTCCTGGGTCGTCTCGCTGAGGTCGGAGAAGGCCTGGACGATGTCGTACGGCGGAGTCGTGCGCGAGGCCGGGATGACGGCTCCTTCGTCGAGGGTGCCACCGCCGGCAGGGTCGAGGGCGACGTACATCGTGCCGAGCAACGTCTTGATGCGGACGGAGGCGCTCGTCTGGGACCCGAGGCGGTCACGTTCCTTCTTCATCCGGAACGACACCCGCACCTTGTTGCCGCGCAGCTCGAGGTCGTCGACCTCGCCCACGAGGACCCCTGCCATCCGCACGTCGTCGCCCTTCTTCAGTCCACCGACCTCGGTGAACTCGGCCGCGTACTTCGGGCCGCTGCCCACGACCGGCAGCCGGCTCGCCTGGCTGGCGAGAACGAGGAACGTCGCGATCACGAGGAGTCCGACCAGGCCCACGAGGACCGGGTTGCGATCGCGGAACGGCTTCACCGCGCGCATCGGCTCACCCCCGCCCCGGTCACCGTGACGCGTTTCGTCGTCTTGAACGGCCGGGCCTTCTCCCACCCCGGCACACCGCTCAGGCTCGGCATCCTGCCGTCCACGCCGACGTCGCAGACGTAGAAGTTGAAGAACGACCCGTACTGGCCCGTCCGCCCGATCCGGTCGATCTTGACCGGCAGGATCTGCAACGTGCTGTCGAGGGCCTTGCGCGCCTTCTTGGTGCCGATCTCGTCGGTCAGGTCACGCAGGTGCGAGATGTCCTGGGTCAGGTCGGGTCGGACGTCGGTCAGCAGGCTCGCGGTCTCCGAGGTCAGCGAGGCGATGTCGTCGAGCGACCCCGTCAGCACGCCTCGATCGTCCTTCAGCCCGCTGATCAGCTGCTGCAACGTCGAGATGGTGGTCGACAGCTCCTCGTCCCGGTCGTTGAAGGACTTGAGGACCGTCGTCAGGTTCGAGATGACAGAACCGATCAGGTCATCACGGTCGGCCAGCGTCTGCGTCAGCGACGCCGTGTGACCGAGCAGGGACTCGACCGTGCCGCTCTCTCCCTGGAAGACCTGGATGAGCTCGTACGCGAGCTGGTTGGTGTCGTCGGGCGAGAGCGCCTGGAAGAGCGGCTTGAAGCCGCCGAAGAGGACGGTCAGGTCGAGGGCGGGCTGCGTGCGGTTCATCGGGATGGTCTCTCCCGGCTCGAGCCGGGCGCTCGAGCCCTCGGCGCCCTCGGTCAACGACAGGTAGCGCTGCCCGATCATGTTGCGGTAGCGCAGGGTCGCGAGCGTGCTCTCGGTGAGGTCGATCGATCGGTCGACGGTGAACGTCACCTCGGCCGTGGAGTCGGAGTGCATCCGGACGTCGTCCACGGTGCCGACGCGTACGCCGGCGATGCGGACGTCGTCGCCCTTCACGAGGCTGGTCACGTCGGCGAACTCGGCCTTGTACTGGTGGGTGTCGATGAACGACCGGTTGCCGATGACCACGGCGAGGAGCCCCGTCAGGAGCCCGGTGACCACGAGGAACACCAGCAGCCGGGCGAGGGCTCCGGCCGTCTTCCGGTCGAGCCGAGGATCGAGGGTGCGGCGGCGCCTGGTCATCCGAGCGTCACCTCCGCCCCGCGCAGCACCGGACCGGCGAGAGCCTGAGCGACCTCAGGCACGTCCTTCGGCTCGACGCCGAGCGTCGACGCGAGCAGCGCATCGATCTGCTCCGCCTCGGCCTGCGAGCCCGCCGGGCTGAGGGCGCTCGGCGACACGAGCGGCTTCGTCTTGCCGAGCGACCCCGAGATGCCGAGCTGTCGGAGCAGCGCGTTGCTCATCCCGGGTGCCGGCGTGCCGGCGTCGTACGGCGCCTTGGGCAGCGACGCACAGGTCGGGTCGAGCGCGCTGGACCCACCGGTCGCCGGCGGCAGCTCTCCGGCGTCCGCCCTCGTGTACGCCCGGGGCGAGCGAGCAGCGAACTCGACGGTCGCGTGCGCGCGGTGGTCCCGGAACGCCGAGTCGATGCCGGGCTTGAGGCGGTCGATGCCCAGGAGTACGCACCCGATCGTGGGCGCGTACTCCGCGAAGAGCTCCAGCGTCGGCTGGGACTGCTTCGAGAGCGTGATGAAGTCCTGGCCGGACCGGTCGAGGAAGGCGTCGGCGGTCGTCGCGAACGCGGCGGTCTCGACGAACAGCGCCTGCAGCTGCGCCTTGCGGGCGGTGAGCGTGTTGCCGGTGACGACGGCGTTGCGCAGGGTCTCCCCCACCTCCGGCATCACGTCGGCGTACGTCTGGGCCGTCTCGCCGAGCAGCGTGATGTCCTCGACGATGCGCGGCGCCAGCGGGGTGATCTTCTGGAGGTAGCCCTCCAGCGTCTCGAGCGTCTCGCCGATCGCCTCGCCCTGGCCGTCGAGCGCCTCGGACAGCGCCGTCAGCGTGAACGACAGGTCGGCGGGGTTGAGCGCCGTCAGGATCGGGTCCAGGTCGATCAGGAGGTTCTCGACCTCGGCCGGCAGGTCCGCCTGCACGATGACGTCGCCGGACTCGATCGGGGTGCCGGCCGAGCTCGACACCGGCTGCAGGTCGACGAACTTCTCGCCGAACAGCGTCTTGGGCACGATGAGCGCCTCTACGTCGGAAGGGATCAAGGGCTGGTAGTCGGGGTCGATCATCAGGTGGATCGTGGCCGCGCCGGCGTCCGAGCTGATCTCGGAGACGCGGCCGACGATCACGCCGCGGAGCTTCACGTCGGCGTTGCGGTTGAGCTGCAGGCCGACGTTCTCGCTGCGGATCGTGACCGGCACGTCGCCGGAGAACTGCTTGGTGAAGACCGCGTACGTCGCGTACACGGCGCCGATCATGAGGGCCAGCATGATGATGCCGAGCGTGCGGACGGCCCCGGGGCGGTCGAGAGCAGGGGTGCGCGCCATCAGCCGGCCAACCTCACCGTCGTCGTCGTCCCCCAGATCGCCATCGACATCAGGAGGTCGACGACGTTGATCATCACGATGGACGTCCTCACGGCACGGCCGACGGCGACGCCCACGCCGACGGGTCCACCGGAGGCGTAGTAGCCGTAGTAGCAGTGGATGAGGATGACCAGGACGGCGAAGACGATCACCTTGACGAACGACCACAGCACGTCCTCGGGCGGGAGGAACAGCGTGAAGTAGTGCTCGTACGTGCCGACGCTCTGGCCGTAGATGCCCGTGACCGTCAGCCGGGTCGCGAAGTACGAGGCCATCAGGCCGACGACGTACAGCGGGACGATCGCGACCATGCCGGCGATCACCCGCGTCGTCACGAGGTACGGGAGGGACGGGATCGCCATCACCTCGAGCGCGTCGACCTCCTCGGAGATCCGCATCGCGCCCAGCTGTGCGGTGAATCCGCAGCCGACCGTCGCCGCGAGCGCGATGCCTGCCACCAGGGGTGCGATCTCGCGGGTGTTGAAGTACGCGGAGAAGAAGCCCGAGAAGGCGCTCGTGCCGAGCTGGTCGAGAGCGGTGAACCCCTGGAGGCCGACCTCGGTGCCGGTGAAGTACGACATCGCGGTGATGACGCCGACCGTCCCGCCGATGACGGCGAGGGCGCCCTGGCCGAAGGTCACCGTCACGAGGAGCCTGAGGACCTCGCGCGGGTAGTGCACGAGCGTGCGTGGGATCCACGCGAGCACCCGCAGGTAGAACGCGAGGTGGCGCCCCAGGGTGTCGATGCCGCCGAGGGGTCGCTGGTAGAGAGCCTTCACGTCAGCCATGTCACAACGCCTTCGCCGGGACGAGCTGGAAGTACAGCGCGCTCATCACGAAGTTCGCGAGGAAGAGCAGCAGGAAGGTGATGACCACCGCCTCGTTGACGGCCTGACCGACCCCGCGCGGGCCGCCGTCGGCGTGCATGCCCTTGTACGCGGCGACGATCGCCGCGATGAACCCGAACACGAGGGCCTTCGCCATCCCCTGATAGAGGTCTGCGGTCTGCGCGAGCGCGGTGAAGGAGGCGAGGTACGCGCCGGGCGTGCCTCCTTGCAGCACGACGTTGAACGCGTAGCCGCCGATCACCCCGACGACGCTCACCAGGCCGTTGAGGAAGACGGCGACGAGCATGCATGCCAAGACTCGAGGCACGACCAGGCGCTGGATCGGGTCGATGCCGAGCACCATCATGGCGTCGAGCTCTTCGCGGATCTTGCGCGCGCCGAGATCTGCCGCGATCGCCGAGCCGCCGGCACCGGCGACCAGCAGCGCGGTCGCGATCGGCCCGGCCTCACGGACGACGGCCAGCACCGCAGCCGATCCGGCGAACGACTGGGCGCCGAACTGCTGGATGAGGCTGCCGGCCTGCAGCGCGATCACGGCGCCGAACGGGATGGCCACGAGCGCCGTCGGGATGATCGTCACCGAGGCGATGAACCACGCCTGCTGGATGAACTCGCGGACCTGGAATGGTCGCCGGAAGATGCCCAGGACGACGTCGGCCCCGAACGCGAAGAGCTTGCCGGCCGTCGCGAGAGGTGCAGTGACGAGGGTTGCGGCACTCACGCCGCACCGCCGGACGAGACCGGCTGTCGCGCTGCGGCGGCACCGAGCACGGTGCCGTCGTCGAGGAACGATCCGGGCGGGGGCGTGACGCCGTTGGCCACGCACCAGGCTCCCGGGGGTGCCTGGGTCGGGCGTGGGCGTCCGTCGGTGGGGAGGAGCTGGACCGGGATCGGCGGCAGCGGAGGCAGCGCGTCGTGGTCCTCCATCGCGAGCTCGTCGGCGTCCTTCTCCTCGCTCATGCCGATCGGGCCGATCGTCTGTGCGTTGAGGAACTGACGGACCGCGGGCTCTTCGCTGGACAGCAGCATCTCGCGGGGGCCGAACATCGCCAGGTGCCGGTGGAACAGCAGACCGATGTTGTCGGGCACCGTCCGTGCGGTGTTGATGTCGTGGGTGACGATGAGGAAGGTGGCCTCGATCTGGGCGTTGAGGTCGACGATCAGCTGGTTGATGAACGCCGTACGGACCGGGTCGAGGCCGGAGTCCGGCTCGTCGAAGAGAACGATCTCGGGCTCGAGGACCAGCGCCCGCGCCAGCCCGGCGCGCTTGCGCATCCCGCCGGAGATCTCCGCCGGGAGCTTGTCCTCGGCGCCGACGAGGCCGACCATCGACATCTTCTCCATGACGATCTCGCGGATCTCGGTCTCGGTCTTGCGCGTGTGCTCGCGCAGGGGGAACGCCACGTTGTCGAACAGCGTCATCGAGCCGAACATCGCACCGTCCTGGAACAGGACGCCGAACAGCTTCCGGATGTCGTAGAGATCGCGTTCGCTGCACGTGGCGATGTCGGTGCCCTCGATGAAGATGTGGCCCTCGTCGGGCTTGAGGAGACCGATGAGCGCCTTCAGGAACACCGACTTGCCGGTGCCCGACGGGCCGAGCATCACGCTGATCTGTCCGGCGGGCAGCGTCAGCGAGACGTCACGCCAGATCGTTTGCTTGCCGAAGGACTTCGTCAGGCCTTCGACCCGTACCTCGACTCCCATGAGCGAGACTCCTTTGGGGGACGGGCTCCCCGTCCGACGGGGAGCCACAAGGGGCCAGCAAGGTGTGTCAGGCCTGCGGACTTCGACGGCGGGACCGGACGGCGAGCGCCACGCGCCCGAGGGCCGCGAGGCCGAGGAGGGCGATGATGCCCACGCCGACCGGTGCGCCCGTCGCCGGGAGCGCCGTGGTCGTGTAGGGAGCGACGTCGGCGTCGTCGTCATCGCCCCCGTTGCCGTTGCCGTTGCCACCGTCCCCGTTGCCGTCGTCGTCGACGGGGGTCGTCGTCGGATCGATCACCGGCGGGTCTTCGCCGCCGGTCCCGCCGCCGTCACCGTCACCACCCGGCTCGGGGTCCGTCACTCCCCCGCCCGCGGCCGGCAGAGGGCACTCTGACTCCTCGCAGCCTTCGCCGACCGGAATCGTGCCGATGACCCGGGCCGCCCGCGTGTTGGCGTCGCGGGTGCACTTGAGGTCGGCCTTCGCGATCGAGCCCAGCACCGGCGGGTCCATCTCGGAGTGCAGCACGAAGGAGGGCGGCATCTGGACGTAGATCAGGCCGTTGCCCTCGGGGATCTCCGGGACGTCGATCGGCTCCACCTGGCCGGTGACCTTGATCGGCACCTCTTTGCCGGGGGTGAGCGTCACCCAGTTGGGCGCGACGAGGTTGCTGACCACCTTGGTCATGCTCTCGACGACCTCACCGCCCGGAGCGACTCCGTCGATCACCACGTCGGACGTCGCCGAGCCCTTGACCCGCTCGACCGCCATCGGACCCGTGAGACGGTCGACCAGCTTCACAGGAAGGAACAGCGTCAGGCTGGCGTCGGTCTGCGGCACGGTGTCGCCGGCAGCGACGCTGTCGGGGAGGGTCGTCTCCGCAGTCACGTAGAACTGCTGCGGACCCTGGAGCGACGCGTCGACGATCGGGTTCGTCGCCTTGCACGTGTAGCCGACGCGCTCGACCCTCGCGTCGGCCGCGTGCGCGGCCGGAGCGGCGACCACCGCCAGGCCCCCGGCGATCAATCCGGCGGTGGCCACGAGTCCCGAGCCTCGACGTGCTGCGGCAGCGCTGACGCGCATGCGGTTCTCCCTCCCAAGGAACCTCAACGTCCTGGCAGCCCACGCTTGCTACTCCCAGGTAATAACTGCGACTGTAACCAAAGTTTGCACTGTGACACAACCCACAGATGGCCCAATTCGGTCACAAGACCGTCACGCACCGGTGACGTGTCTCACAGCGGAATGCTACTCAGCACGAACGCGCCTCCCGGGCGCGGCCTTCCGCTCGCGGCTCCCGCGGAGACGCAGAACGGGCGCCCACCCCGCAGGGGTGGACGCCCGTTCTCAGCAGCAGGTGCTGCTCAGGTTCACACGGAGTGCAACATCACTTGAGGGTGATGGTGGCGCCGGCGGCCTCGAGGGCCTCCTTGGCCTTCTCCGCGGCCTCCTTGTTGACACCCTCGAGGATGGCCTTCGGCGCACCCTCGACGAGGTCCTTGGCCTCCTTGAGGCCGAGGCTCGTGAGTGCACGAACCTCCTTGATGACCTGGATCTTCTTGTCGCCGGCCGACTCGAGGACGACGTCGAACTCGTCCTTCTCCTCGGCAGCAGCGGCCTCGCCGGCGCCGCCGGCAGCCGGAGCGGCGGCAACCGCGACCGGAGCGGCAGCGGTGACGTCGAAGGTGTCCTCGAACTGCTTCACGAACTCGCTGAGCTCAAGAAGGGTCATCTCCTTGAACGCGTCGAGCAGGTCCTCGGTGCTGAGCTTCGCCATGGTTGGCGTCCTTCCTGTTGGGGACCCCGAGGGGGGTCGGATACGTGATCGGGCCCTAGCCCTCGGAGCCCTCGGCCTCGGCCGGGGCTTCTTCGGTCTCGGCGGGAGCCGAGGTCGCGGGAGTCTCCTGCTCGACCTTCGTCTGCAGGGCACCCACAGCACGCGCCGCCTGGGCGAGCGGTGCCTGGAACAGTGCGGCGGCCTTCGAGAGGTTCGCCTTCATGCCGCCCGCGAGCTTGGCGAGGAGGACCTCGCGCGACTCGAGGTCAGCAAGCTTGGTGATCTCCGCAGCGTCGAGCGCCTTCCCCTCGAGGAAGCCGCCCTTGATGATGAGATTGTTGTTCGCCTTGGCGAAGTCACGCAGACCCTTGGCGACCTCGACCGGATCGCCCTTGATGAAGGCGATGGCAGTCGGCCCGTTGAGCAGGCCGTCGACACCGTCGACGCCGGCATCACGAGCCGCGATCTTGGTCAGCGTGTTCTTGGTCACGGCGTAGTTGACGTTCTCACCGAGCGAGCGGCGCAGATCCTGCAGCTGCTTCACGGTGAGACCGCGGTACTCGGTCATCACAGCGCCGTTCGAGCTGCGGAACTCGTCCGTCAGCTCGGCAACCGCTGCGGCCTTGTCCGGTCGCGCCATGCTTCTCCTTCGTGTCGTACCCGACGTGCGACGGGCACCTGGTTCGTACGAAGGCCACCGGCGCTTGAGCCCCGACATGACGAACGCCCCGGCGCAGGGCACGGGGCGTGGCGTACGGGAGAGTACGTTTCACTCGGTGAACCTGCGCGGGCCGCCCGCTTCTGCGGGCCCTTCGATCCGTGGCGCTCCCTTGCGGGATCGTCCCGGACGACCGGCGGTCTTCGGCATCGACCAGAGTACGTGACGACCCGGGGACTTCCAAAATCGGGTCGGTCGAACCGGGTCGGTCAGCCGCCGAGCATCGACGAGCCGTCGACGACGTCGGCGGCCGGCGGCGCCTCGACCGCGACGTCCTCGCCCCACTTGCTGAAGGTCAGCTCCATCGGCGTGCCGAGGCCCTCGAGGACGACCTTGCGGGGGAGGTTGTCGGGTCCGACCCAGTACTGGTAGGTGATCTCGTCGGGAATCTGTGCCCCGGCGGCCGCCGGAAGGCCGGCGAGCTTCGAGGTGTCGACCACCGCGTCGAAGCGCCGGGCCTCAACCCCGTCCAGGGTCTCGGTCTCGCCGGTGTCCTTGAGGTCCTTGAGCGAGTCCTTGAGGTTCTTGATGCTCTGCGCGGGGTCGATCGAGTCACGCAGCTGCGCGAACGAGCCACCTGCCGCACCCGCGGCGTCCGCAAGATCGATCTTCATCCACTTGCCCTCAGGCATGCCCGGAGCCTTGGTGTAGACGACGCCGTCGACCAGGACCATCTCGACGTCCTGCCCGCCCATGTCCATCGTCATCCGCATGGCGGACTTCGTCGGGTCGGTGTCGGTCGTGACGTCGGCCTGAGCCTCGATCGACTGACCGGCGACCTCCATCGACATCGTCATGTGCGTCGAGCGTGCGTCCGTCTGCGCGCCCGAGACGACCTCGGCGAAGTTGGCGGTGGTCAGCGTGGTCGTGCCTTCGCTGACGTCGCCCGATCCCTGAGAGGTCGTCGAGGACGTCTGTGTGGAGTCCGAGCCGTCTCCGACGAGGTCGGCGCTGCTGCCGCAGCCCGCGACGAGGACGAGGCCGAGTGCGGCGACGGCGGTGCTGAGGGTTCGGATGCGCATGACACCCACGCTACCCGGTAGGTGGTGCACATCGAACCCCTGTCCCCAGACGCACAGACGCCGCCTCCCGAAGGAGGCGGCGTCTGTGCAGTCACGTCACGCGTCCGTGGGACGCGGGGGTGTCACTCCTCGTCGGAGGCGATGTTGCGGGTGCGGTTCGGGTCGACCGGCACACCCGGGCCCATCGTCGTCGAGACGGTGACCTTGCGGACGTACTTGCCCTTCGAGCTCGACGGCTTGATGCGGAGGATCTCCTCCAGCGCGGCCGCGTAGTTCTCGGCGAGCGCGCTGGCGCTGAACGAGGCCTTGCCGATCACGAAGTGCAGGTTCGAGTGACGGTCGATGCGGAACTCGATCTTGCCGCCCTTGATGTCCGAGACAGCCTTCGCGACGTCGGGCGTCACGGTGCCGGTCTTCGGGTTCGGCATGAGGTTGCGCGGGCCGAGGACTCGACCGAGGCGACCCACCTTGCCCATCATGTCGGGCGTCGCGACGACGGCGTCGAAGTCGAGCCAGCCGTCCGAGATCTTGGTGACGAGATCGTCGGAACCGACGTAGTCGGCACCCGCCTCACGGGCGGCGTCGGCGTTCGCGCCGGTCGCGAACACGAGGACGCGAGCGGTCTTGCCGGTGCCGTGGGGGAGGTTGACGGTGCCGCGGACCATCTGGTCGGCCTTGCGGGGGTCGACACCGAGGCGCATCGAGACGTCGACGGTCGAGTCGAACTTCTTCGAGCCGGACTCCTTGACGAGCTCCATCGCCTTTGCCGGCGAGTAGAGCGCGTCCTTGTCGATCTGCTTGGCGGCGTTCTCGTACGCCTTGCTGTGCTGAGGCATTCTGGTTCTTCTCTCTCTACCAGTCGTGGTCGTCGGGCCCAGCTGGCCCTGCCACTGTTCGGTCGGTCGGATCGACGAGGTCAGTCGACGGTGACGCCCATGGAACGGGCGGTGCCGGCGATGATCTCCATCGCGGCGTCGATGTCGTTCGCGTTCAGGTCAGGAAGCTTGGTCTGGGCGATCTCGCGGACCTGGTCCTTGGAGATCGAACCGACCTTGTCCTTGTGCGGGACGGACGAGCCCTTCTGGAGGCCCGCTGCCTTCTTGATCATCTCCGCAGCCGGGGGCGTCTTGGTGACGAACGTGAACGACCGGTCCTCGTAGATCGTGATCTCGACCGGGACGATGTTGCCGCGCATGGACTCCGTCGCGGCGTTGTACGCCTTGCAGAACTCCATGATGTTGACGCCGTGCGGGCCGAGGGCCGTACCGACCGGCGGAGCCGGCGTGGCTGCACCGGCCTGGAGCTGCACCTTGACGAGGGCAGCGATCTTCTTCTTCGGAGGCATATCTCTTTTCCTTCTCGTGGTCACGGTGGGCCTGCCTCGGCCCTCCCACTGGGTGTTGCGCGGAAGCCCTGTCGAGCGTACCCGCTGGCTCAGACGCGCTGGATCTGCGCGAAGCTGAGCTCGACGGGGGTCTCCCGCCCGAAGATCTCGACGAGCGCCCGCACACGCTGGGCGTCGACGTTGATCTCCGTGATCGTGGCGTGCAGGGTCGCGAACGGCCCGTCCACGACCATGACCGAGTCTCCGACGGCGAAGTCGGTGAACTCGACCTTCGGCGCCTGCGCCTGCGTCGACGACGCGCTGGCAGGCTGGTCGACCGCGACCTGCGCCTCGACGGCGGGAGCAAGCATGCTCTCGACCTCGGCGAGGGTCAGCGGCACGGGCTGGTGGGCGTTGCCCACGAACCCGGTGACCGACGGCGTGTTGCGCACCGTCGACCAGGACTCGTCGGTCAGGTCCATGCGGACGAGGACGTAGCCGGGGAGAACGGTGCGCTTGACGAGCTTGCGCTGTCCGTTCTTGATCTCGGCGACCTCCTCGGTCGGCACGACGATCTCGAAGATGAAGTCCTCCATGTGCATGGAGGTCGTCCGGTTCTCGAGATTCGACTTGACCCTGTTCTCCATGCCGGAGTAGGTGTGCACGACGTACCAGTCACCGAACTGGCTGTGGAGCTTCTCACGGAACTCGGCGAGCGGGTCCGACTCGACCGGCTCGTCCAGCACCTCGGCGGCGTCCGCCTCAGCAGCGGCGGCAGCCTCGTCGTCACCGGCGGCGTCGGCGATCAGCGCCTCCGCCTCGGGGTCGACGGTGGCACCGCGCTCGATCGCGGCGTCGGCCGCCAGCGACTCCGTGATGTCGTCACCGTCCACGACGTAGGCCCCGTCGGTCGACGTCTCTGCGATCTCGTCCTCGGCCTCGGGGTCGGTCGACGCCTCACCCTGGAACTCGGCCTCCGCGGCGTCGGCCGCGTCGGGGATCTCGGGCTCGCCCTCGTCCTCGCCACGCACCTCGTACGCCTCGAAGGACTCGGGCACGTCGGCCTCGGTCGCATCGGCGGCGGCATCGATGCCCTGCTCGAACTCCTGCGCCTCGAGCTCGTTCTCGTCGAGGTCGAGCGGCGCGCGGTCGTCCTCGCCGATGAGGTCGCGGAGCTCGTCGCCCTCGTTCTCTTCGTACGGCTGGGTCACAGCGCCTCTTTCCTCGTCTCTTCTCGGCCCTTGGATCTCACGGCCCCAGGGCCTCCTCGACCCGTGGGTCAGGCGAAGACCCAGAACATCAGCTTGCCGAAGCCGTAGTCCAGGCCCGCCACGATGGCCATCATGACGAGCACGAAGAAGAGCACGACGACAAAGTAGTTGGCGACCTGCGAACGGGTCGGCCAGACGACCTTGCGGAGCTCTGCTACGACCTGACGGTAGAAGGTCACCGGCGACGTGCGACCGGAGCGCGTGCTCTCGGTCGACGCGTTCGACGTCTCACTCATGGTGACCGTTCCCTTTCGATCGTGGTGCCCGTCTCGGTCCGCCGTCGGGACGGACCAGGCGTTTTGCAGGGCAGGAGGGACTTGAACCCCCAACCTTCGGTTTTGGAGACCGATGCTCTGCCAGTTGAGCTACTGCCCTTCGATGAACGTCTGCTGCGCGACCATCCACCCGCGAACGACGTCCGGAGGGCATGACGACACAGTGGAAACATCCACCAGTCGTCAAGTGTACGGGGTGCCCCGGCGCCGAGTCGAACCGGCTGGCACGATGACCGCATGGCCGTAGCGATGCGCTCGATCGACAGCCTCCCGAAGGCCCACCTGCACCTTCATTTCACCGGATCGATGCGCCACCGGACGCTGGTCGAGCTCGCCGAGAGGGACGGCGTACGCCTTCCCCCGGCGCTCGTCGACGAGTGGCCGCCGCAGCTGCGGGCGACCGACGAGAAGGGCTGGTTCCGGTTCCAGCGGTTGTACGACACGGCCCGGTCGGTGCTGCGGACGCCCGACGACGTACGCCGCCTGGTCCACGAGGTCGCCGAGGACGACGCGTCCGAGGGTTCGGTGTGGACGGAGATCCAGGTCGACCCGTCCGGGTACGCCGCGAAGTTCGGCGGGATCACCGCGTTCACCGACCTCGTGCTCGACTGCGTGGACGAGGCGAGCACCACGCACGGCATCGGCATGGCGGTGGTGATCGCGTCCAACCGGACACGCCACCCGCTGGACGCTCGCACGCTCGCCCGGCTCGCGACCCAGTACGCGGGGCGGGGCGTGGTGGGGTTCGGCCTCTCGAACGACGAACGGCGTGGCGACACCGCCGCGTTCGCGCCCGCCTTCACCATCGCACGTCGGGGCGGGCTGCGCAGCATGCCGCACGGCGGCGAGCTCCGCGGGCCGGCGAGCGTGGCCGCGGTCCTCCAGCACCTCGAGCCCGACCGCATCGGCCACGGGGTGCGCAGCGTGGAGGACCCCGAGGTGCTCGCCGCGGTGGCACACGCCGGCATCACGCTCGAGGTGTGCCCGTCGTCGAACGTCGCGCTCGGGGTGTACGACACGTTCGAGGAGGTGCCCGTACGCACCCTCGTGGAGGCGGGCGTCGGCGTCGCGCTCGGAGCCGACGACCCGCTGCTGTTCGGGGCACGCCTGTCCGGCCAGTACGCCGCACTGCGTGCAGCCCAGGACTTCAGCGACGCCGAGCTGGCCGAGCTGGCGCGGATGTCGTTGCGTGGTTCGTACGCACCCGCCGACCTGCGCGAGAAGGCGCTGGCGGCGATCGACGCCTGGCTCGCCGCTGACCCCGCGTGAGGGTCATGTCGCCTCGGGCGACGTAAGCGGCTGCTACTCAGCGACATCCACGCCTACTCAGCGCCGCTCCGCGGCGCCGCCGAGTAGCGCCGACGGTCGCTGAGTGCGCCGCTCATGTGGTTGTCCACAGGTGCGCGAGCGGAGGGTCGGCCACGGACGCCAGAGTGGTCCGCCATGGAACGACTCGAGATCGTGGCACGCCGCAACCTGGGGTTCGCCACACGCCGAGAGGCGCTCGCCAACGGCTACACGTCGAACGACCTCGAGCGGCAGATCGCAAGCGGGGACTGGATCAAGCTCCGCCGCGGCGTCTACACGCCCGCAAGGTCGTACGGGACGGCGTCCTCGCGAGAGCAGATGCTCGTGATGATCCGCAGCGTCATCGCCGTCCTCGGTCCGGGGTACGCCGCCAGCCACGATTCTGCCCTGGTGGTGCACGACGTCGTCATTGACGATGGCTCGCAGACCGACGCCGCGATGCGCTGCGGCGCGGGATGGTGGAGGAGTTCTCACAGGCCACGGCGAAGGCTCAGCTCCGCGACGTCCTGGATGCCTTCGGCAAGCGGCCAGGGACGAGGGACGCCAAGGATGCCCTCGCCATTGCCGACGCCAGGTGCGACAGCGCGGCGGAGGTGCTGGTCCTGGTCCTGTGCTGGCGCTTCGACATCCCGCCGCCTGAGCCGCAGTACCCGGTCAGCCTGCCCGGCGGGCGCCGAGCCGAGGTCGACTTCGCGTGGCCGGCGATCCGCCACGTCCTCGAGTTTGACGGCGCGGAGAAGTACCTGGACGACCCTGTGGGCGGCATGACGGCGCGGGACAAGATCTTGGCCGAGAAACGCCGCGAACGAGACATCCGCGACCTCGGCTACGGCATGACCCGGCTTACTTGGGCGGACCTCCAACCGGCGAGCCAAGTGCGTACGGCAGCGCGGATCAAGCGTGACCTCGCGCGCTCGGCTCGGGCACTCAGCGCCACCAGCACCCACACAGCGACGCCGATGGGCGACGCTGAGTAGAGCCGAGTGTCGCTGAGTCAGAGCGTGGCGCCGACCAGGACCGGCTCGTTCTCGAGCCGGACGTCGAACTTCGTCTCGACGCCGTCGCGGATCTCACGCGCGAGGGCGAGCAGCTCGTAGCCGGTGGCGCCGCCGCGGTTGGTGAGGGCGAGCGTGTGCTTGCCGGAGACGCGCGCCGCGGTGTCGCCGTACCCCTTGGAGAAGCCGGCGCGCTCGATCAACCAGGCGGCGCTCGTCTTGACCCGGCCGTCCGGCTGGGGGAAGCGCGGCGCGTCGGCGGGCAGGGAGGCGGCGGCCTCCGCGCTCAGCACCGGGTTCGTGAAGAACGAGCCGGCGCTCCACGTGTCGTGGTCGTCGGGGTCGAGCACCATGCCCTTGCCCGCCCGCAGGGCGAGGACGGCGTCGCGCACCTCGCCGAGCGGGACACGCGCCCCGACCTCGACACCGAGCGTGCGGGCCAGCTCGGCGTACTGCACCGGCGCGCTGAGCGAGCCGAGGCGCAGCTGGAAGGTCACGTCGAGCACGACGTGACGGTCGGGCTCACGCTTGAAGCGGCTCGTGCGGTAGCCGAAGCCGCAGTCGTCGGCCGAGTAGGTGACGACGCGGCGGTCGACGCGGTCGTACGTGCGAACACGTGAGATCGTCTGCGAGACCTCCTGGCCGTACGCCCCCACGTTCTGGATCGGCGTGGCACCGACCCTGCCCGGGATGCCGGACAAGGTCTCGACCCCGACCCACTCCTGGTCGACCGCGTGGGCGACGAAGTCGTCCCACACCTCGCCGGCGGCGACCGTCAGCGTCGCACCGCTGCACGAGTCGACGTCGGCGACGAGCCCCTGCGTACGGACGACCACCACCGTGCCGTCGAACCCCTCGTCGGAGACGACGACGTTGCTGCCGCCGCCCAGCACCAGGACCGGCTCGCCGGCCTCGTCGAGCTCGCGGACGGTGTCGACGAGGTCGTCGGCGCTCGTCACCTCGACGATGTCGCGGGCCGGACCGCCGATCCGCAGGGTGGTCAGCGGGGCGAGGACGAACAGGTCACGCATCCGTTGGGCTCCCAACATGACACCGGGGTCCGCGCCGACAGGCGGGACCCCAGTGGGAAGGTACGAGGTTCGTACGGCGAAGGTCAGCGGGTCTCGCGGTGGACCGTGTGGACGCGCTCGTGCGGGCAGAACTTCTTCAGCTCGAGACGGTCGGGGTCGTTGCGACGGTTCTTCTTGGTGATGTAGTTGCGTCGCTTGCACTCGGTGCACGCCAAGGTGACCTTGGGACGGATGTCAGAGCTCTTGCTGGCCACGAGTCTGCCTCTTCTTCGCTGGAACTGCTTCTGTCGACTGGTCTTGTAGCGGGGGCGGGACTCGAACCCGCGACACCACGATTATGAGCCGTGTGCTCTAACCACCTGAGCTACCCCGCCATGCGTCATCCCGCGCCCTACCACACGAGGCGGGACACGGGGTGAGACTCAGAGCCCCTTTACGGAATCGAACCGTAGACCTTCTCCTTACCATGGAGACGCTCTGCCGACTGAGCTAAAGGGGCGATCGGCGAACCGAAAAGCAAAGATACACGGCCGCCGTACGGAACCGAAATCCGGGGTGGGCCCCATGACGTGGGTCACGTGGCTAGGTCCGGGACACCACAATGGACCCATGCTGCCACGCCCGCTGATCGCCGCTACCGCGGCCGTGCTGGTCCTCTCCGCGTGCAGTGCGGGAGGGCGCGCGGCGTCTCCCGACGCCGCGCCGGACGCGTCAGCGGCGGGCACGGCGACGCCGCCCACGGCCGTCGGCCCGGAGGTCCCGGGCGAGGACTGGACGCGTACGCCGGCGGACTCCGCCGGGTTCGACGGTACGGCGCTGCGCGCCCTCGACCGTGAGCTCGACAGTCTGGGCTCGTCCTGCCTCGTGGTGACGCGCCACGGCGAGCTGGTCCACGAGGCGTACTTCGGCGGGAGCGACGACCAGGCGATGGGCGCGGCGTTCTCGGTGACGAAGTCGTTCACCTCGCTGCTCGTGGGGATCGCGGCCGACGAAGGGCTCCTCGACCTCGACGACCGCGCGTCGGACTACATCCCGCAGTGGCGCAGGACCCCGGCAGCGGGCGTCACGATCCGCGACCTGCTGGCGAACGTGTCGGGACGGCACTGGGACTTCACGACCGACTACCAGGAGATGGCGATCGGCGCCGCGGACAAGACGGCCTTCGCGATCGGGTTGGCCCAGGATGCGCCGCCCGGGACGGTCTGGCGCTACAACAACGCCGCGATCCAGACTCTCGAGGCGGTGCTCTCGAGAGCCACCGGGACGACCCCAGCGGAGTACGCACGAGAGAAGCTGTTCGCGCCGATGCAGATGTCGCGGACCTCCTGGGGGGCCGACGCGGCGGACAACACCACGATGTTCTCCGGCATCAACGCGTCGTGCCTCGACCTGGCGCGGCTCGGGGTCCTGATGCTGAACGACGGCAGCTGGGGCGGCGAGCAGATCGTGTCGAAGGAGTACGTCGCGGCCGCCACAGGAAGGTCCTCGTCGCGGCTCAACGCGGCGTACGGGCTGCTCTGGTGGGTGAACCGCAAGGGCCCCGTGCTCGGCGCGCTCACCGCCACCGGAGGCTCGGAGGACACCGCCGCGGCACGGGCCGCGCGCCTCGCCCCCGGCGTCCCGGCCGACGCGTTCTGGGCGCTCGGACTCGCCAAGCAGATCGTCGCCGTGGTCCCCTCCGAGGGGATCGTCGCCGTACGGATGGGGGCGGCGCCGCAGGATGCCGACGCCCTCACTCCGGGGGCGTTCACACGGGACGTCCTCGCCACGCTGCAGTGAGCCCGCAGGTGGGAGAATCAGACGAGCCCGGTCCCATGCGGGACCGGGCTCATCGACGTGGCAGGTGCAGGATTCGAACCTGCGAAGGCATTGCCGGCTGATTTACAGTCAGCTCCCATTGGCCGCTCGGGCAACCTGCCTCGGGGTTGTTACTCTGCGCGAGCAACAGCAACGACTTTATCGCAGGGCTCCAACCCACCCGAAACCGGGTGACCGGCTGCCCCGACCGAGAGGATCACCATGGCCGCGGACTCGTCGTTCGACATCGTGAGCAAGCTCGACCACGCCGAGATCGACAACGCGATCAACCAGGCCGCGCGCGAGATCTCGACGCGGTACGACTTCAAGAACACC
Organism: Mumia sp. Pv4-285; assembly: GCF_041320275.1. Lineage (NCBI taxonomy): Bacteria > Bacillati > Actinomycetota > Actinomycetes > Propionibacteriales > Nocardioidaceae > Mumia > Mumia qirimensis. Next base: position 3,906,897 of record NZ_CP162023.1, read on the forward strand.
GGCGCCTCGATCGAGAAGAGCGGCTCGACCGCCGTCGTCATCAAGGCCAACGCCGACGAGCGTGCACTGGCCGTCCTCGACGTGCTGAAGGACAAGCTCGTCAAGCGTGGCGTGTCCCTCAAGACACTCGAGGCCGGCGATCCGAAGCAGTCGGGCAAGGAGTCCGTGATCAACGGGACCTTCTCCGAGGGCATCACCCAGGAGCAGGCCAAGAAGGTCGCCAAGCTGATCCGCGACGAGGGCCCCAAGGGTGTCAAGGTGCAGGTCCAGGGCGAGGAGCTGCGCGTCACGAGCAAGAAGCGTGACGACCTCCAGGCCGTGATCGCGCTCGTGAAGGGCGAGGACCTGGACTTCGCGGTGCAGTTCGTCAACTACCGCTGACCGAGCCCGCCCTCGCCTCGATCGCGCCGCGGCCGGCCAGCACGTCCGCACGCTCGTTGCCGGGGTCGCCGGCGTGGCCCTTCACCCAGTGCCAGCGGACCTCGTGCTGCTGGGCCGCGGCGTCGAGGCGGCGCCAGAGGTCCTCGTTCTTGACCGCCTGCTTGGCGGCCGTCCGCCAACCGTTCGCCTTCCACTTGGCGACCCACGTCATGATGCCGTTGCGGACGTAGCTGCTGTCGGTGTGCAGGTCGACGACGGCCGGCCGGGTGAGGGCCTCGAGCGCCTGGATGGCCGCCATCAGCTCCATCCGGTTGTTCGTGGTCGCCGGCTCGCCGCCGTGCAGCTCCTTGAGGTGGTCGCCGTAGCGCAGCACCGCGCCCCATCCGCCCGGGCCAGGATTGCCCAGGCAGGCGCCGTCGGTGTGGATGGTCACGATCGCATCGGGCACACCGGAACCCTAGTGGGCCGAACCACCCCGACAATGTCAGGGCAGGGTCAGGGCAGCGGACCGAAGATCAGCGTCGGATAGACCGAGGTGGCGATGAGCAGCGTCACACCGACGGCCACCACGGCGTACGCGGTGGTGGCGCCGCGACCGCTGCGCACCGCCGCGCCGGTCGGAGCCTCTGCGCCGGCACGGTCGGCAGGAGCGAACGCGACCACCACAAGCCGCAGGTAGTAGACGAGTCCGAGCGCGACGTTGAAGGCCATCACCACGGCCAGCCACCCGTGGCCGCCCAGCACGACCGGCTGGAGCACGACGTACTTGGCGACGAGGCCGATGACCGCCGGCGGGAACCCGGCCAGGGCGAGCAGCCCCATCACGAGTGCCACCCCGATCAGCGGGTCACGGCGGGCGACGCCGCGGTAGTGGGCGTACGAGGTGCCGCCGAGCCTGCGCACTCCGACCGCGGCGACCGCGAACACGGTCAGGTTGGCGACGGCGTACACGGCGAGGTAGCGCAGCGGCGCCGACAGGACGTCGTCGGAGGCGAGAGACACGGCCACCAGGGGGGCGAGCACGAAGCCGCCCTGGGCGATCGACGACCACGCGAGCATGCCGACGATGTCGCGCTGCGCCAGTGCGCCGATGTTGCCGATCGTCATCGACAGCGCCGCGACGACCGCGATGAAGACGTCCCAGCGAGGCTGCAGCGGGAGGAACGGGTACGCGAGGACGACGAGCAGCGCCGCGAGCGCGCCACCCTTGGACACGACCGACAGGAACGCGGCGACCGGGACGGAGGCTCCACGGTAGGCGTCGGGGATCCACAGGTGGAACGGCACCGCACCGACCTTGAACACCAGCCCGACGAGGACGAGCACCACGACGGCCGAGGTCGCCCGCTCGGGAGCGCGGCCGTCCTGCAGGCCGACGAGCACGCCCTCGTACGTGAGGGTGCCGGTGATGCCGTAGAGAAGCGAGAGCCCCATGAGGGTGATCGCCGTCGCCGTCGCCGAGGCGATGAAGAACGTCCAAGCCGACGACACGGCGACCGCCCGGTCGCGTCGCATCGCGACGAGCGCGATCGACGGCAGCGACAGCAGCTCGAGCGCCACCAGCAGCGTGACGAAATCGCTCGCTGCCGCGAGCGTCAGCGCGCCCGCCGTCGCGCTCAGGACGAGGAACGTCGACTCCCCCGCCGGCATCTGTGGGTCGTCCTCGAGGGCCTGGGTCAGCAGCACCACCGCGAGCGCGGACAGCAGGATGACCCACGAGAAGCCCGCGACGACTGCTCCGCTGGACCCGCTGTCGGCCAGCCAGGCTCCGGCGGCGACCAGCGACGCGAGCGCGATCAGCCCGGCTCGCCGCCAGCCGCCGGCGGGCCAGAAGGCGTCGACGACCAGCACGACGATCGCTCCGACCGCCACCAGCAGCGGCACGCCGGCCGAGGCCCAGTCCACCGCGTCCACGACCGTCATCGGGCGCCTCCCAGGATCGCCGGGATGCTGGGCTCCACGACACCCATCACGAGGCCGGGGACGAGACCGAGCACGAGCACGGCCACCACGAGCACGACGGCGATGCCGCGCTCCGACCCGGCGAGGTCGGTGTCCGAGTCGTGAGGCGTCGGCACCCCCTGGAGCGTGCGCCGGAGCATCCGGAGGAAGTAGGCGGAGGTGAGCAGGACGCCGAGCAGGGCGCCGACCAGCAGGACGGCGGCCAGCGCCTCACCGAGGCCTGCACCGTCGGTGCCCGCTGCTGCCTCGTACGTGCCCCGCAGCGCCATCATCTCGCCCCAGAAGCCGGCGAGACCGGGGAGGCCGAGGCTCGCGAACGACGCGAACGCCAGCACGACGGCCAGCGCCGGCATGCGGGCGTACATGCCGCGGCCGAGCACGGACAGCTCGGCGGTCCCGAACCGGCGCTTCAACGAGCCCGCGTTGAAGAAGAGCAGCGCGGTGACCACGCCGTGCGCGACGCTCGCGAACACCGCCGCCGCGATGCCGATCTCGGTCAGCGTCGCGATGCCGAGCACCACGAACCCCATGTGGCCGACGCTGGAGTACGCGATGAGGCGCTTGAGGTCGACCTGCCGCAGGCACGCCAGGGCGGCGACCACGATGCCGACCACCCCGAGCAGCCCGAGCCACGGCGCCAGGTCACGCGCCGGACCGGGAAGGACTGCGACGAGGACCCGGAGGAGCCCGTACGTCCCGAGCTTGAGGAAGACCGCGGCGAGCAGGACCGACCCCACCGTCGGCGCCTTGGCGTGCGCGTCGGGAAGCCACAGGTGCAGCGGCCACACCGGCGTCTTGACCGCGAGACCGAGCGCGATCATGCAGGCCGCGAACAGGGCCCAGCCGCCGTCGATCTGCCCGCCGAGTGCCGTGAGCTCGGGGATCTGCACGGTGCCTGCGAGCGCCCACACCGTCACGAACCCGACGAGCATCAGCGCCGACCCGACGACGGTGTAGAGCAGGAACCGTGTCGCTGCCGTGCGCCGCCCGGCCCTGTCGAGCGGGTCGCCCCACCGGGCGATCACGAACCACATCGGGATCAGCGCCAGCTCGAAGAACACGAAGAAGAGCACGAGGTCGAGTGCGGCGAACACGCCGATCGAGGCCGTCAGCACGACCATCACGAGCCCGACCAGCGCCGGCGTCGCGTTGTCGCCGGCGGGCGGGTCGTCGACGAGCGCCCAGCAGACGAGCGCCGTCACCAGGGCCGTCATCATCAGCAGCGGGAACGAGATGCCGTCCATCCCGAGGTGCAGGTGCAGGTCGAGCGAGCGGACCCAGACCAGGTCGACCTCGGCGGTGTAGCCGTCGCCGTCCCCGGCGACCCACGTCACCAGGAGCAGCAGAGCGACCGCGACCGACACACCGACGCCGGACCAGGCGGCGAGCCGGTCGGTCAGCATGCCGCGCAGGACCACGAGGAGCAGCGCCGCCACCGCGGGCAGCGCGAGCGCCACCACCAGCCCGTTCATCGGACCACCACCAGCGCGGTGATCGCCAGGGCGCCGACCGCCAGGACGGTCACGTACGTCTGGGCGTTGCCGTTCTGCGCCCGGGCGAGCGCGCGAGACAGCCAGACGCTCACACCGGCGGCGGCACGCGGGTAGAAGCCGATGACGTCGCGGTCGGTGGCGACGACCAGGTCTCCTGCGCGACGTGCGGCCACGGCGGCGCCTTCGTATCCGAGGTCCCACTCGAGCTCGCGGGTGAACGCAGGCTGGAGGGGCCCGAGCAGCCCGGCCGGGTCGCGACCCGAGGTCGTCGTCCGCCAGGCCAGCCATCCGGCCGCGCCCACGATCGCCGTCGTGACCAGGCCCATCAGCAGGTCGAACGGCATCGCGAGGCTGAGCAGGAACGTCACCGCGGCAAGGACGATCAGGGGCCCGACCATCAGCGGCGGGGACTCGTGCACCGCCGCAGACACCCGCACGGGCGCACCCTCGCCGATGAAGGTCTGCCACCAGGCGCGGAACGCGTAGACGACCGTCACCGCGGCGGTGACCAGCCCGACCGCGAGGACGACGACCGCCACCACCGGCGCCACGGGCGCGTCGTGGCCGATCGCGTGCCACGCCGACTCGAGCACCGCGTCCTTGCTGAAGAAGCCGACCGTCGGCACCACACCCGCGAGCGCGGCGAACCCGACGGTGCCGGTGAGGAACGTCCACGGCATCGCCGCGCGCAGCCCACCCATGTCGCGCAGCGCCGTGGACCCGATCGCGTGCGCCACCGACCCGGCGACGAGGAAGAGCAGCGCCTTGAAGGCACCGTGGGAGAGCAGGTGGTCGATGCCCGCGTCGTAGCCGCCGACGGCGAGCGCGGCGAACATGTACGCGAGCTGGCTCACCGTCGACCAGGCGAGCACACGCTTGAGATCGGCGGACGTCAGGGCGAGCAGCGCCGCGAGCAGCATCGTGACGCACGCGATCGCCGCGAGCACCGTCATCGTCACCGCGGAGGCGGCGAGCACCGGATAGAGCCGGGCGACCAGGAAGACGCCCGCCGCGACCATCGTCGCCGCGTGGATCAGCGCACTGATCGGCGTCGGGCCCGGCATCGCGTCGGCCAACCAGGTGTGCAGCGGGAACTGCGCCGACTTGCCGACCACGGCGACGACGAGCAGGAGGCCGATCGCGGTCAGCCCCTCCGGTGCACCCGGCGAGGCCATCGCCGTGAGGACCTCGCTGATCTCGTACGTGCCGAAGGTCTGCCCGATCGCGAAGATGGCGACGAGCAGCCCGAGGTCGCCGATCCTGGTCAGCAGGAACGCCTTCACCGCGCCGGCGCGAGCAGGCGACAGCTCCCAGTGGTGGCTGATCAGCAGGTACGAGCAGACGCCCATGACCTCCCACCCGACCAGCAGCAGCCACAGGTTGTCGGCGACGACGACCGTGGCCATCGCCACCAGGAAGAGCTGGATGATCGTCGAGTAGGAGCGGTAGCGGGAGTCGCCCGCGAGGTAGGCCACCGAGTAGACCTGGACGAGCAGGCCCACCGACGCTGCGAGCAGGAGCATCACGGCGCTGAGGTGGTCGACGTAGAAGGACACCGACACCCCCAGCAGGTCGCCGCCGTCGACGAGCGTCGTCGTACGGCCGGCCGGCAGGCCGTACGGACCGGTGTCGTCACCGAGCCTGGGGAACGCGACGACCGCGGCGCACACGGCGAGGACAGCCGTGATGCCGACCGCCGACGAGGAGTAGCGGCGGTTCACAGCTCGTCACCGCCCTCGGCGAGCATCGACGTCGGCGGATCCTGCCCGTCGACGTCGGCGTTGCCGACCGCCCTGAAGAGCGCGAGCACGATCGCGAGACCGAGCCCGATCTCGGCGGCTGCCAGCGCGATCACGAACAGGGTGAGGGACTGGCCGGTGTGCAGGTTGTCGGCCCACCAGGTGTCGAACGCGACCAGGTTGAGGCTCGCCGCGTTGAGCATGAGCTCGATCCCGAGCAGCACCATCACGGCGTGACGACGGGCGAGGACGGCGTACAGGCCTAACCCGAAGAGCCCGCACGACACGGTGAGCGGGAGCATCAGCGGCATCAGCGCTCACCCCTGCGCGTCAGCACGATCGCGCCGACCAGCGCCGCGAGCAGCACCACCGAGAGCACCTCGAAGGGCAGCACCCACGTCCGGAAGATCGCATCGCCGAGACGCTCGGCCGTGCCGACCCGGACCGCGTCCTTCTCGATCACCTCTCCCCCGAACCCCGCCCACATCACCGCGCCCAGGGCGACCGTCGTCGCCACGGCCACCACGGTCGACAGCGGCTGGTTGGCGGTGACGGTGGCGGAGCCCGGGCCCGTCGGCGTGCGGGTCAGCATCAGAGCGAACAGCAGCAGGACCACGACGGAGCCCATGTAGATGAGCACCTGGACCCAGGCGACCAGCTCGGCCGCCAGCAGGACGTACAGCCCGGCGACGGCGCCGAGCGTCACCACCAGCCACAGCGCCGCGTGCACGATCTGGTCGCTCGTGACGACGAGGAACGCCGACACCAGGGCGACCAGCCCGAGCGCCGCGAAGATCACCGTCACCGCCGTCATGCGTCAGGCTCCGGGGCCTCGCGCTCCGTCGACTTCTCCGCCTCCCGGTGGGCTGCCTTCTCCGCCACCGCGATCTCCTTCGGATCCTCCGCGGCCGGATCGAGGGGCTGCGGCGGCGGGACCGTCCACATCCACTCGCGCAGGCGGTCCTTGTCGTGCGTCAGGTCGCGGATGTCGAGCTCGGCGTACTCGAACTCGGGCGACCAGTGCAGGGCGTCGAACGGACAGACCTCGATGCAGATCCCGCAGTACATGCACAACGAGTAGTCGATGTCGAAGCGGTCCAGCACGTTGAAGGACCGCTCGCGTCCACCCTCCGTCGCCGGCGGAGCGGTCTCCTTGTGCGAGTCGATGTAGATGCACCACGCCGGGCACTCCCGGGCGCAGAGCATGCAGGAGGTGCAGTTCTCCTCCTGCAGCGCGATCACTCCGCGACTGCGTGGCGGCAGGTCCGGCATCACGTCCGGGTACTGCTGGGTCACGGCACGGTGGGTCAGGTTGTGCCAGGTCACCTGCAGACCCTTGACCAGACCGCTGCCCTTCACGGCACGTCCGAACCTGCTCATACGAGAACCACCACCGTCGTCAGGGCCAGCTGTCCGAGCGCCACCGGCACCAGGACCTTCCAGGCCAGTGCATTGAGCTGGTCTTCGCGCATGCGCGGCCACGCGACACGGAACCACACCACGCAGAACGCCACGACCATCGTCTTCACCAGGGCCCACAACCAGCCGAGCTCGTCGGACGAGGGGCCGCGCCACCCGCCGAGGAAGAGCGTCGTGGTCAACCCGGCGAGCACCAGGATGCCCGCGTACTCGGCGAGGAGGAACATCGCGAAGCGCATGCCTCCGTACTCGGTGTACGGGCCGAGCACCAGCTCCGCGTCGGCGATCGGCATGTCGAACGGCGGACGCTGCAGCTCGGCGAGCCCCGCGATCACGAAGACCACGAGCGCGGGGAGCTGCCACACCAGCCACGACCACTGCCACGCCTCCGCGATGCCGACCAGCGACAGCGTGCCGGCCATCATCGCCACCGAGACCGCCGACAGCACCATCGGCAGCTCGTAGCTCATCAGCTGGGACGCGACACGCAGGCCGCCGATCAGGGAGTACTTGTTGGCGCTGGCCCAGCCGCCCATCAGCGAGCCGAGAACGCCGATGCTCATCACCGCCAGCGCGAAGAACAACCCGACGTCGAGGTCCGCGCCGACCATGCTCGGCCCGAGCGGGATGACGAACAGGACGACGAGGTACGGGACCAGGGCGACGGCCGGCGCCAGCGCGAACACCGTACGGTCCGCCGCCCGCGGTGTGACGTCCTCCTTCTGGACGAACTTCACCCCGTCGGCGACCAGCTGGGCCCAGCCGTGGAAGCCGCCGGCGTACATCGGACCGACGCGCGACTGCATGTGCGCCATCGTCTTGTGCTCGATCTGCCCGATGAGCAGGGGCAGCACGAGGAAGGCCGCCAGCACGAGGAGGCAGCGCAGCGCGATCTCGAGGACGTCAGCCATCGCCGGCTCCCTCACCGGGGTCCGGCGTGGGCTCACCGGGTGGCTGGCGACGCGCCCGACGTGGGCGCGCGGGGCCGGACGCAGGCCCGGCGGTGGCGTGGGCCAACGGGTCGGGCGCCGGCGACCCCGGCTCCCTCGGGCCCCACTGCTCGGCGTCGGGAACACCGGGCGGACGCATCCGGCGACGTCCGGGCGACGCGTCGGCCGCCGCGACGTCGTGGTCCGACTCCCCGGGCTCCTTCGCGCCCGGCCACGGCTTGACGACCCGCGACGCCAGCACGAAGTCCTTGCGGAGCGGATGGCCTTCGAAGGCGTCCGGGAGCAGCAACGTGTCGAGCGCGACGCCGTCGCGGAAGTCGATCCCGAACATCTCGTGGGTCTCGCGCTCGTGCCACGCAGCGCCCGCGTAGACGCCGACGACCGAGTCCAGCACTGGCTCCGCACGGGCGACCGTGGTCTGCACGAGGACGTCGCGTACGGCCGTCCTGGCGACCCCGGGCGACAGGGCGGCGACATGGCACACGACGCGGAAGCCGCCTGCGAGCTCGGGCTCGTCGGCGTACGGCGTGGGCCCCCCGGCCTCGTCGACGGCACTCAGCCAGTCGAAGTAGGCGCACCCCGCCCGGTCGCGCAGCGCGGTCAGGATCGGTCGCCACCACCCGGAGGGGACGGTGAGCGTGAGCTGCCCGAGGTGGTCGGAGGCGGTGACGCGGTCGCCACCGATCACCCGCCCCAGGTCGAGGACGTCAGAGGCCCATCCCATCGCCGTCCTACCCGTCCCGCTCGGGCGTGACCGGGGGCCGGAGGAGCGAGGAGACCGACCGGCGTGGACCGGTGCGCCCGTAGCGCTCGGCGAGGTCCTCGCCGGCGATCTTGTCCTGGAGCGTGACGATGCCCTGGAGCAAAGCCTCCGGACGCGGCGGGCAGCCCGGCACGTAGACGTCGACGGGGATGATCTGGTCGACGCCCTTGGTGACGCAGTAGGAGTCCCAGTACGGCCCGCCGGAGTTGGCGCACGAGCCGAACGAGATCACGTACTTCGGGTCGGGCATCTGGTGGTAGAGGCGCTCGATCGCCGGCGCCATCTTGTCGGTGACCGTGCCCGAGACGACCATGAGGTCGGCCTGGCGTGGACCGGGCGCGAACGGGATCACACCGAGGCGGATGAAGTCGTGCCGCGCCATCGACGCGGCGATGAACTCGATCGCGCAGCACGCGAGCCCGAAGTTGAACACCCACAGCGAGTAGCGGCGCCCCCAGTTGAGCAGGTAGCGCACAGGGCGAGGCGCGAGGGCGGACCCGATGCCGAGGTCTGTCTCGCCGAGACGCTGCAGCGACGGGACACCGAGCGGTACGGGCGCGGGCGTCACGTCCACGACAGCACCCCTTTGCGCCAGGCGTACACGAGCCCGACCGCGATGAAGCCGAGGAACACCGCCATCTCGACGGCGGCGGCCCACCCGATGGACTCGAAGACCACCGCCCAGGGGAACAGGAACACGGCATCGACCGCGAAGATGACGTAGAGGAAGGCGTAGACGTAGTAGCGGACGTTGCTCTGCGCCCACCCGACGCCGACGGGGTCCACTCCGGACTCATACGTGAGCAGCTTCGCGGGCGTGGTCAGCGTGGGGCGGAACAGCCTGTTGACCCCGAGCATCCCTGCCGCCAGCAGCACGCCGACCCCGATGATCGCGGCCACCGAGGCGTACGACGCGAGGTAGTCGGGGTAGTCGGACATGCGCCTGAGTCTAGGGGGTCGAGCGACCGGCGCACGGACTGCAGGGCGGCGTGTGCCGGCGGCGCGGGCCCGTGGTGACCGCGACCCCTCGAACCGTCACACTAAGGCCCATGCCCCGTCTGATCCGACCCCTCGCCCTGGTCGCGTCCGCGAGTCTCGTGCTCGCCGTGGCCGCGCCAGCGATCGCCGATCCTGCCGAGCCTCGCGGCCGAGCAGCGACCCCTGGGACCGCGGCCGCCCCAGGAGAATCTCCCGCCCCCCTCAACGTCGCTCCTGCGGCCCGCGCCGTCGGCCTCCTCATCACGTACGACGACGCTGCGCAGTCCGTGACGAAGGCCTCGCGCCGTGTCGTCGAGTCCCAGGGACTCGACACCGAGGCCACCACGACGCCGGTCGAGGACGGGGTCGCGGCCCTGGCCTTCGACGCCCCCGCAAGCCTGGCCGAGGCCGAACAGGCCGCGAAGAAGGTCGAGGCGCTGCCCGGCGTCGCCTCGGTCGAGCCCGACGTGCTGGTGACCGCAGCCGCCGCGCCCCCCGTGCTGAACGACAGCGCCTGGTGGCAGCAGTGGTACATCCGTGACACCTTCGGCACGCACTCGTACGCCGCATGGCCGGCGACGACCGGACGCGTCGTCGTCGGCGTGATCGACACCGGACAGACGTCGCACCCCGACCTCGACGGCAAGATGGTCGCCGGCATGGACTTCATCTCCGCGGCATGGGTGGCCCGCGACGGTCACGGCCGGGACACCAACCCGCGCGACGAGGGCGACTGGCTCACGGGGGCCGAGGGCTGTGGCGCAGCGACGAGCAGCTCGTGGCACGGCACGCATGTCGCCGGCATCGTGGGCGCCCGGGCCAACAACGGCCAAGGCATCGTCGGCAACGCCCCTGGGGTGCGCATCCAGCACCTGCGGGTGCTCGGCACGTGCGGAGGCTCGACCTCGGACATGGCCGCGGCGATCACCTGGGGATCCGGCGGCACGGTCGGCCGGCTGCCCCGCAACCGGACGCCTGCGAAGGTGCTCAACCTGTCGTTGTCGGGTCGCTCCGACATCTGCCCCAGCCCGCTCCGCAAGGCGATCCTCAACGCCCGCGCCCGCGGTTCGGTCGTCGTCGTCGCGGCGGGCAACGACAGGATGGACGCGAGGCTCTTCACTCCTGCGAACTGTCCCGGAGTGGTCGTGGTCGGAGCGACCAACAAGCTCGGCCAGTCCGCCGGCAAGGCCCCCGTGAACGGGCTGTACCACCCGTACTCGAACTACGGCCCGGCCGTCGACCTGTCGGCTCCCGGCGGCGACCTCGTCAACGGGGGCGCGATCCTCTCGACGGTGAATGCCGGAGCGACCAGGCCCACCAGCGCCGCGTGGGCGCAGCAGGCGGGCACGAGCATGGCCTCACCCTCGGTCGCTGCCGCGGCCGCGTTGATCGCGTCGACCGGATACCACTCGCCGGCCACCATCGAGCACGCACTCCGCTGGGCCGTCAGGCCGTTCCCGGCACACGTCTCCGGCTACGCGCCGTGCGTCCGCGCGGACTGCGGCACCGGCATCCTCGACGTCTCCCGGCTGACTCTCGCCAAGACGTCGCCCGTCCTGCGAGGCGTCGCGCGGCGTGGCCAGGTGCTGACCACGAACGCCGGCACCTGGCTCGGGAGTCCGACCGGCTACAGCGTCCGCTGGCTCCGCAGCGGTGTTCCCATCCCCGGCGCGTACGCCTCGTCGTACCGCGTCGCCGTCGCGGACGGCGGCGCGCTGATCCAGGCGCAGGTCGCCGGTCGCAAGGGTGCCGGATCGCCTGTCCTGTGGCGCTCGACGGCAGGCCTGCGCGTGCCCAAGGTCGCGTCGGCGGTGCGGCTTCGCGTCAAGCCGAAGGCGACCCGGTACGGCCGCAACGGCGCCAAGCTCGTCGCCACCGTGCGTGTCGCTGCCGGCTCGGCGAAGGGGAAGATCGTCTTCCGTGACGGCAAGAAGCGCCTGAAGTCCGTCAAGCTGAAGAAGGGCAAGGCGGTCCTCACGCTGAGGTCGACGAGGCTCAAGCGTGGCAAGCACACGATCAGGGCGACGTTCGTCCCGAAGCGCTCTGCCTTCAGCCGGTCCGTGTCGCGACCGCGGACCTTGCGCGTGAGGTAGCCCGGACGGCGACAGCCGATCGATCGGGGAGGGCGGGGACACGCGTCGTGTCCCCGCCCTCTCGTACGCTCGGGCGCATGACCGAGACCACCTCGTCCCCCGACCCTCTGATGCAGCGCGTGACCGACGCGGTGGCCCTGGGTCGCAGCGACCGGGCCGCCGCGCGCGACGCCCTCGCCGCGACCTGGTTCGAGGTGGGTGACGACGGTGACCCGTTCTACCGCTGCGTCATCGCGCACTACCTCGCCGACGTCACCGCCGACCCCGAGGACGAGCTGCTGTGGGACCAGCGCGCGCTCGACGCGGCCCACGAGACGACGGACGCCCGTGCCCAGCAGTACGACGCGAGCCTGGCGATCGCCGGGTTCTTCCCGTCGCTGCACCTCAACCTCGCCGACGTCCTGCGCCGGCTCGGCCGCTTCGACGAGGCCGCAGTCCACGCCGAGCACGCGGCGGCCCGGGTCGACATCCTTCCCGACGACGGCTACGCGAGCACGATCCGAGAGGCGCTCGCAGGCGTCAGGTACGCCATCGCCGCTCGTGACACCGGCCCGCGGGAGTCGTCTCCGAGCTCGTAGCCAGCGACGATAGGCGCATGAGCGAAGAACCAGCGCGCTGGAGCAAGGCGTCGGTCTATCCCGACATGTGGGCCGACCCCGACGACGACCCGCGCACGAACGACGGCGGCACCCCAGACGGCGAGCTCGCGACGCTGCTCGACTTCCTGGCGAACTACCGCCTGACCCTGCTGATGAAGTGCGACGGGCTCGATCCGGAGCAGCTGGCCCGCCGGTCGGTCCCGCCCTCGACGATGTCGCTGCTCGGCCTGGTCCGCCACCTCGCCGAGGTGGAGCGCGACTGGCAGAGCTGGATCACCGACGGCGACCCGCTTCCCACGCTGTACGGCGCGCGTGACGCGGACTTCGACGGGGCCGTCGCCGAGCAGGCCGTCGTCGACGCCGCGTACGCCGACCTCGCGCGCGAGCAGGCCGCGACCGATGCCGCGCTCGCCGCACACCCGGACCTGGGCGCGCGGCTGGGCAAGGACCAGGTGTCCGTCAGAGAGCTGATGGTGCACCGGATCGAGGAGTACGCCCGGCACTGCGGCCACGCCGACCTCCTGCGTGAGTGCGTCGACGGACGGGTCGGCCAGTGACGCGGGCGAGCCTGTCGCGCCTGGTCAGCCGGAGACCGGTGCCAGCGGGAGCCCGCGGGCGACCAGGTCGCGGCGGAGCGCCTCGGGGTCGGTGAAGCGGATCGCATCCATCCCCGCGCGAGCAGCAGCCTCGATGTTGCGCGGCAGGTCGTCGACGAACACGACGCCGTCGAGCGAGCGTCCGACTCGGGTCGCGAGGACGTCGAAGATCCTCGGGTCCGGCTTCGCGAGTCCCTCGGCGCCCGACACGACGATGTCGTCGAACGCGCCGAGGACGTCGAAGCGCTCGAGCGCGTGCCCGAAGAGCTCGGCCGACCAGTTCGTCAGGGCAACGAGGGGCACCCCGGCGGCGTGCAGCTCGCGCACGATCGCCACCGAGCCTTCGATCTCACCGACGAGCGACGCGGCGAAGTTCGCGCGATAGGCGGGGATCTCGTCTGCGTAGTGCGCGAAGGCCGCGAGCGCGACGCGCTCGGCCTCGTCCCAGCCACGCCCCGCGTCCTGCTCGTGATTCCACCCTCCGAAGTCGAAGTCGGGATCCGCGACGAAGGCCCGGGCTCGCTCCTCCCCCACGCGGGCGGCGACGGCGGGGACGGGGTCCCACCGGATGAGGACGTTGCCGAGGTCGAAGACGACGAGGTCAGCTGCCATGCCTCCACGCTACGGGGCGAGGACGTGCGCAAACGACCGGCGCCTGCCGACCGGTGCGTCTAGTCTCAGGACCGTTCGGCAGTCTCGGGCACAGGGGGCCGAGCGCTTCACGAGAAGGGCTCGTTCAGTGTTACGAAACGCAATGAGGACCGTCTACGCCGGGGTCGCGATCGCGGCCCTGGTCGTCGCCGGCGCCGCACCGTCGGCCGGCGTCCCCAACAACAACTCCGTCAAGAAGCTCACCAAGGCCGTCACGGTCGAGGGTGTCCTCGACCACCTCGAGGCACTCCAGGAGATCGCCGACGAGCACGGCGACCGTGCCGCCGGCAGGGAGGGCTACGACGCCTCGGTCGACTACGTCGTCGAGCAGCTCGAGGGTGCCGGCTACGACCCCGTCGTCCAGCCGTTCGCGTTCGACTACTTCGAGGAGAACTCGGAGCTGATCCGGGTGAGCCCGAATCCCCGGACGTTCGTGAACGAGACCGACTTCCTCCGCAACACCTTCGACTCCGGCAGCCCGGAGGGCACCGCGACCGGACCGCTGGTTCCCGTCGGGGTCGTCGTCCCCGCTGCGGCGCTGCCGCCGAACAGCAACACGAGCGGCTGCGAGGCCAGCGACTTCGCCGGCTTCCCGATCGGTGGCATCGCGCTCGTCCAACGCGGCACGTGCGGCTTCAACGTGAAGGTTCTCAACGCCCAGACCGCCGGCGCGGCAGGCGTGGTCGTGATGAACGAGGGTCAGCCCGGCCGTACCGGGCTCATCAACATGATCGGTGACGCCACCGGCCTCGAGATCCCCGCGGTGTTCGTGACGTCCGCGGCCGGCGAGGACCTCGCAGCGACACCCGGCGCCACCGTCACCGTCACCGTGGACTACGTGGCCGAGGAGCGGACGGCGTACAACGTGTTCGCCGAGACCGAGAAGGGCGACGACAACAACACGGTCATGGTCGGGGCCCACCTCGACAGCGTCCAGGGCGGCGCCGGCATCAACGACAACGGGACCGGCAGCGCGGCCCTGCTGGAGACCGCGATCCAGATGCAGAAGGTCAAGCCCAACAACACGGTGCGCTTCGCGTGGTGGGGCGCGGAGGAGTCCGGCCTGCTCGGGTCCGAGCACTACGTCGCGAACCTGTCCCCGGCCGAGGCGGACGACATCGCGCTGTACCTGAACTTCGACATGATCGGGTCCCCGAACTACATGTTCGGCGTGTACGACGGAGACAACTCCGGCGGCACCGCGGCCCCCGGCTTCATCCCGGAGGGCTCGGCGCAGATCGAGGACGTGTTCGAGAAGTTCTACGCCGACCGCGGGATCCCGTTCCAGGACACGGAGTTCTCCGGAAGGTCCGACTACGGCCCGTTCATCGCGATCGAGATCCCGGCGGGCGGCCTGTTCACCGGCGCCGAGGGCGTGAAGACCGAGGCCGAGGAGGACCTGTACGGCGGTGTCGCCGGCGCGGCGTACGACCCGTGCTACCACGCGTTCTGCGACAACCTCACCGGTGACGGCCAGAACGAGGCGCTGTACGACCAGCTCGAGGAGGACTACACGCTGGTCGGCAACGTCAACGAGTACGCGCTCGACGTCAACTCCGACGCGGTCGCCGCGGCGACGATCACGTTCGCGTTCGACACGTCGACCGTCAACGGTGTCCGCAAGCCGGGCAAGTCGCACGGTGCGGGCAAGAGCATCGACGCCCTGCAGGACCGTTTCCTGCAGTAGCCACCCGACGCGGCCCGGGATCCTGGATCCCGGGCCGCGTTCTGACGCACACCGTCGGAGCCCCGCGCGACATGCCCGTGATCTGATATGGAACAGTGTTCCAAATTCACTCCCCTTACTCTGAAGGTGTGGCTAACCTGCTCATGGGGCACCACTTCAGAGACGACGCACAGAAGGGCCGGGCCTTGGCGAGCGAGAGCAAGCAGGTCGAAAAGCTGGACCGGGTGGTCATCCGGTTCGCAGGAGACTCCGGCGACGGGATGCAGCTGACAGGCGACCGTTTCACACAAGAGACGGCGGCCTTCGGCAACGACCTCTCCACACTGCCGAACTTCCCGGCGGAGATCCGCGCACCTCAGGGCACGCTCCCGGGCGTCAGCTCCTTCCAGGTCCACTTCGCCGACCACGACATCCTCACGCCGGGCGACCGCCCCGACGTGCTGGTCGCCATGAACCCGGCCGCCCTCGCGGCCAACATCTCGGACCTGCGGCCCGGCGGCATCGTGATCGTCGACAGCCACGACTTCACCAAGCGCAACCTGGCCAAGGCCGGCTACGACGTGTCGCCGCTGGACGACGACTCGCTCGCCGACTACCAGGTGCACCCGCTGGACCTGACCGGGATGACCGTCGACGCCGTCGCCGACTTCGGGCTCGGGCGCAAGGACGCCGCCCGCTCCAAGAACATGTTCGCGCTGGGACTGCTGTCGTGGATGTACGGCCGCCCGACCGACGCGACGCTCGCCTACCTCCAGACCAAGTTCGCGAAGAAGCCTGCGATCCGCGACGCCAACGTCGCGGCCTTCAAGGCCGGTTGGTACTTCGGTGAGACGACCGAGGCCTTCGCCGTCTCGTACGAGATCGCCCCCGCGCCGATGGCGAGCGGCCGCTACCGCAACATCACCGGCAACACGGCGCTCGCGTACGGGATCGTCGCCTCGGGCCGGCAGTCGGGACTCCCCGTCTTCCTGGGCGCGTACCCGATCACGCCGGCCTCGGACATCCTCCACGAGCTGTCCAAGCACAAGCACTTCGGCGTCACGACGTTCCAGGCCGAGGACGAGATCGCCGGCATCGGCGCGGCCCTCGGTGCCTCGTTCGGCGGCGCGCTCGGTGTCACCACGACCTCGGGCCCCGGCATCTCGCTCAAGTCGGAGACGATCGGTCTGGCGGTCATGCTGGAGCTGCCGCTCGTCATCGTCGACGTCCAGCGCGGCGGCCCGTCGACCGGGCTCCCGACGAAGACCGAGCAGTCCGACCTCCTCCAGGCGATGTTCGGCCGCAACGGCGAGGCGCCGCTGCCCGTGATCGCCCCCCAGTCGCCGGCCGACTGCTTCGACGCGGCCGTCGAGGCCGCTCGGATCGCCGTCACGTACCGCACCCCGGTCATGCTGCTGTCCGACGGCTACCTCGCCAACGGGTCCGAGCCCTGGAGCATCCCCGACGTCGCGTCTCTCCCCCGCATCGAGCCGGCGTTCGCCTCACCCCCCGGCGACGGCGAGGAGTTCCTCCCGTACGCCCGCGATCCCGAGACGCACGCCCCCGCGTGGGCGCCGCCCGGCGTCGCCGGCCTCGAGCACCGTGTCGGTGGCATCGAGAAGGCCGACGGCACCGGCAACATCTCGTACGACCCGGCCAACCACGACCGGATGGTCCGCAACCGTGCGGCGAAGGTCGCCCGGGTGGCCGACACGATCCCCGACCTCGTCGTCGACGACCCGTCGGGCAAGGCACAGGTCCTCGTTCTCGGCTGGGGCTCGACGTACGGCCCGATCGGTGCCGGCGTCCGCGCTGCGCGTGCCCAGGGCATCGACGTCGCGCACACCCACCTGCGCCACATCAACCCCTTCCCGCGCAACCTCGGCAAGGTCCTCCGGTCGTACGACCACGTGATCGTGCCCGAGATGAACCTCGGTCAGCTCGCGCTGCTGCTGCGTGCGGAGTTCCTCGTCGACGTCAAGGGCTACGACAAGGTGACCGGCATGCCGTTCGGCTCCGAGGAGCTGGCCGAGGTCATCGCGCAGGCCGTCAAGAGCATCGACACCCACAGCCTGGAGAACGACCGATGAGTATCGACCTCCCCTCCCCCTCCCTCATCCAGGACGGTCTCGCCCGCGACGGTCTCGCCGGGATGCCCGCGGCCGACGCGAAGCAGACCGGCAAGGAGTTCACCTCCGACCAGGAGGTGCGCTGGTGCCCCGGCTGCGGCGACTACGCCGTCCTCAAGGCCGTCCAGGGATTCCTGCCGGATCTCGGACTGAAGCGCGAGAACATCGTCTTCGTCTCCGGCATCGGCTGCTCGTCTCGCTTCCCGTACTACCTCGACACGTACGGCATGCACTCGATCCACGGCCGTGCGCCCGCGATCGCGACGGGCCTCGCGACGAGCCGCGCCGACCTCTCGGTGTGGGTCGTGACCGGTGACGGCGATGCGCTCTCGATCGGCGGCAACCACCTGATCCACGCGCTGCGCCGCAACGTCAACATGACGATCCTGCTCTTCAACAACAGGATCTACGGCCTCACCAAGGGTCAGTACTCCCCCACGTCGGAGATCGGCAAGGTCACCAAGTCCACGCCGATGGGCTCGCTCGACAACCCGTTCAACCCGATCTCGCTGGCTCTGGGCGCCGAGGCCAGCTTCGTCGCCCGCACCATCGACACCGACCGCAACCACCTCACCGGGGTGCTGCGCGAGGCCGCCGCGCACCGCGGTACGTCGCTGGTCGAGATCTACCAGAACTGCCCGATCTTCAACGACGGCGCCTTCGACACGATCAAGGACCCCGCGACGCGCGACCACGCGGTCATCCCCCTCGTGCACGGCCAGCCGATCACGTACGGCCCGGACGGCGAGCACGGGCTCGTCCGCAACCCTGCCACCGGGACGATCGAGGCCGTCGAGGTCACCGACGCCAACCGCGACCAGATCCTCGTCCACGACGCCCATGCCGAGGACCCGACTCTCGCGTTCGCGATCAGCCGGCTCACCGACGCCGGTCACCTCGATCGGGCACCGATCGGCATCTTCCGCCAGGTCGAGCGACCGGCGTACGACGACCTCGCGCGCCAGCAGCTGGACACGGCTGTCGGCACGATGGGCGAGGGCGACCTCCAGCAGCTGCTGACCGGCAACGACACCTGGACCATCGACGCGTAGCCTCACCTGGTGACACGAGCCGGACTGGGGCGAGGCGCCTCCGACACCGCCGAAGGGCTCGCCCTCGGGGTGGGCGCCTACCTCATCTGGGGCGTCGTCCCGCTCTTCTGGCCGCTGCTCGAGCCCGCTTCCGCTCTCGAGGTGCTCGCGCACCGCGTGGTCTGGTCGCTGGTCGTCGTCGCTCTGCTGCTGCTGGCGGCACGCCGGTGGAGCCACGCCCTCGCGGTCCTCCGCGACCGGCGACGGATGGCGTACGTGGTCGCCGGCGCCGTCGCGGTGTCCGTCAACTGGGGGACGTTCATCTACGCCGTCAACAGCGACCGGGTCGTGGAGGCGTCGCTCGGCTACTTCATCAACCCGCTGATCACGATCGCGTTCGGAGTCGTGTTCCTGCGCGAGCGGCTCCGCCCGCTGCAGTGGTGCGCGCTCGGGCTCGCGCTGCTGGCCGTCGTGGAGCTGACGTGGGACTACGGGCACGTCCCCGTGATCGCTCTGACGCTCGCGGTCTCGTTCGGCGTCTACGGCCTGCTGAAGAAGCAGGCCGGCATCGGGTCGATCGAGGGGTTGGCGGTCGAGACGCTCGTGCTCGCACCGGTCGCGCTCGCCTACCTCGGCTTCCTCGCCGTGACCGGCGCGCTCAGCTTCGGCGCCCACGGCGCCGGTCACTCGCTCCTGCTCGTCGCGACCGGGGTCGTCACCGCGGCCCCGCTGCTGCTGTTCGCCGGCGCCGCGACGCGCCTCAGCCTGACCACGCTCGGGATGCTCCAGTACATCGCCCCGATCCTCCAGTTCGCGATCGGCGTCCTCGTCATGCACGAGCACATGACCACCGGTCGCTGGGTGGGCTTCGTCCTCGTGTGGGCGGCGCTCGTCCTCATCACGGTCGAGGCGACCGGACACCACCGGCGTACGCTCCGCCGCGCCGCCGACAACATCGTGTGACCGTCCGCGTCGGTCCGTTCAGGACACGACGCTGCCGGTCACCGGTGTCCGCGGCGCCGTGGCGACGCGTGCGCGCACGGTCGAGCCCTCGCCGGTGCTGCGTGTCTGCACGTCGCTGCTGAGGTGACGCACGATGAAGAGTCCTCGACCGCCCTCCGTCCCCGTGGGAGGCGGCGTCAGGCCCTGCTGCGCGAGGTCGGGATCCCCGCGCCCGTCGTCGCTGACCACGATCACGAGCGCGCCGTCGTCGACCTCGACCGACAGGACGGCCCGGGTACGCGCCACCGCGATGGCGTTCGACATCAGCTCGGCGGCGACGAGAAGCGCGTCCTCGCTCGCGATCTCGTGCTCGTCCATCCACTGGCCGAGCTCACGGCGTACCCGGCTGATCATCGAGGTCGCCTGCGGGCCGAGCTCCCAGCGGACGACAGGCGCGACCGCGGGCCTGGGGGCGCGGCGTACGACGAGGGCGAGCGCGTCGTCGTGGCGCTCGGCGCCCTCCAGGGACCGGACGACCAACGCGTCGGACAGCTTCTGCGCCGGCAGGTCGGCGGACTCGGAGGCGATCCGCTCGAGCTGCTCCATCCCGGCGATGATGTCGCGCCGCGCCTCGACGAGGCCGTCGGTGTAGAGGATCAGAGAGTCGCCCGCCCCGAGCCGCGTCGACGCGACCGAGCTGCTGCCGACGCCGGGCCACCCGATGGCGCCGCCGCTGCTCGCGACCTCACGGACCGCACCGCCCGGGGAGACGACCAGCGCCGGCGGGTGCCCGCCGGAGGCGACGCGGAGGTCACCGGTCACCGGGTTGAAGCGCGCCACCACGACGGTGGCGACCAGGTCGCTGTCCTGGGCTCCGAGGAGCTCGTCCGCGCGGAGGACCAGACGCTCGAGCGGCGTCCCCTCCACGGCCACGTAGCGGAGGGTGTGGATCACGGTGAGCGCGTCCCGGGTGGCGGTCACGCCGTGGCCGAGCACGTCGACGACCGCGACGTGCAGCTCGCCGGTCGGGAGGAGGCGCCAGTCGAACAGGTCTCCGCCGGTCGGTGCCGTCGGATCGGAGGCCACGTACGAGACCGCGATGTCCACGCCCTCGATGCCGGGGGGCTCGGGTGCGACGGCCTGCTGGAGGTGGTCGACCACGAGCCGCTGGGCCGCCTGCATCTCGACGAGCCGCTTGAACTGCTCGCTCAGCTCGTGGAACTCCGTCGCCGGTGTGATGTCGCGGGCGACGACGACGAGGAGCGGTGACCCGTCGCTGCCCTCGGCCTCTGCGAAGGAGCACGCCAGCTGCCGCGAACGCCCGTCGACCGCCGTGATCACCATCTCGCGCGGGAACTCGTCGATCGTCGGCCACTCGGTGAGGTCGACGGTACGGCGGGCGGCCGTCCGCGCCTGGACCCGCAGCAGCGCGTCACGCCGCCCGATGACCTCTGCGGCCGGGAGCCCGGTGATGTGCTCGCACGCCGGGTTCCACGTCGAGATCCTGCCGGTCGCGTCGACGGTGAAGATGCCGTCCGACGTGCTCTGGAGGATCTCGGCGAGCGACCGCTCGTTCTGGACCACCTTCGCGATCGCCCAACCGCGGGTGAGCGTGTGCGCCGTCTGGCGTGCCAGCGTCTGCATCACGGCCATCTGGTCGCGCGCGATCGCCGGTGGAGCGTCCTGGAGGTCCAGCAGCACGATCACCCCGACGTCCCTTGGGCCGATCTGCATCGGTGCCGAGAGGCAGGACCCCACTCCTGCCTCGCGCAGCAGCCGGGCGATCGCCGTGTTGTCGTCGGCGGAGGCCCGCGTGGACTTGCCCGTGCGGGCGAGCCGTCGCTCGAGCGGGCCGACGGGGACGTCCTCCTCGTACTCGCCGTCCGCAGACAGCCGGTACGCACTGGCCCGTGCGTCCTCCCGGAGCACCACCAGCGACACCGCGCGCGCGTCGAACCGCTCGCGGATCTCCTTGAGGAACGGGCGCACCGCGGTCATCGGGTCGACCGGCTCGGACAGCACGCGGACCGTCTCGCTCAGCGTCTCGACGCGGGCCCGGTCGGCGAACGCCCCTTCGTACAGCCGAGCGGCCATGAAGGTCAGCAGCAGCGGGACAGGGACGAGGAGCACGCCGAACGGGCTGCCGGCGAGCGCGAAGACGAACAGCAGGCCGAACAGCGTGTTGACGACGAGGTGCGTGGTGGCGGCGACGAGCAGGTAGCCGAGAGAGCGGATCGGGTACGGCCAGGCGACCGGGTCGGTGACGGCACCCTCGACCAGGACTCCCAGGGTGTTGACGACGACGATCACGGCGAGAGCCGCCAGCAGCGCGATGATCGCGGTGTCCGTGAGCACCGGCTGGATGCCGAGCAGGTCCGCGACGGCCGAGCCGACTGCTGCTGCGAGGGTCCAGCGCGCCATCCGCGTCAGCGTCCGCATGCGCGGCGTGCGGCGGGAGAGCAGACCCGGAAGGTGGGCGGCCGCGACGGTCGCCGTGACGACGGCGACGCCGTAGCCGTAGACGAGCGGCGCGATCGCCGACGCCATCAGGGTGAACCGGACCGGGTCGGCCGGACCGCGGACCTCCACCGTGAAGTAGCTGGCCGCGGCGACCGTGACCAGCAGGACCGGCAGGCACGCCCACGGCAGCGTCGCCTCGGGTCCGAGATCGTTCACGCGCCACATCACCGCGATGACGGTCGCGAGGGACAGCGAGAGCACCACGAACACCGTCAGGTGGACGTACGACCTGTGCTTGCTCACCTCGGACCTCCGCGACAGCGTGCTGCCAGTATCCTCTGTCAGCGGCGTGGAGGTCACCACATGCCGCGACGCGCGGCGGCGTGCGCCGTCAGCCGAGCCGTGTGACGACGCGGTCGCACACCCCGAGCAGCGCCGTGCGTGCGGGGCCGGCAGCAAGCTGGTCGAGCAGCGAGCGAGCGATGTCGGCCTCGCGGCGTACGAGCACGCGGGCCTCCTCGAGCGCGGGGTTCGTGCGGAGCAGGGCGAGCGCCTCGTCCACCTCGGCGTCGTCGGTCAAGGGACGGCTGAGCAGGTCGAGGAGCCGTGCGTCCTCGGGGCGGGCCGCCTGCCGGACCAGCAGTGTCGGGAGGGTCGGGACGCCCTCGCGGAGGTCCGTGCCCGGCGTCTTGCCGGAGTCGTGCGACTCGCTCGCGATGTCGATGACGTCGTCGGCCAGCTGGAACGCGGCGCCGATGCGCTCACCGAACTCGGTGAGCGTCGACACGACGCCCGGGTCGGCACCGCTCATCATCGCGCCGAAGCGTGCCGCGGTCGCCACCAGCGAACCCGTCTTGTCGGCCACCACACCCAGGTAGTGCTGGAGCGGGTCGTCGTCGGTCCGTGGACCGACGGTCTCGTGGATCTGGCCGTGGACCAGGCGCTGGAAGGTCTCCGCCTGGATCCGGACGGCGTCCGTCCCGAGACCCGCGACGACGCGCGACGCGACCGCGAACAGGTAGTCGCCGGTCAGGATCGCGATGGAGTTGTCCCAGCGCGCGTTGGCCGACGCGGCACCGCGCCGCAGCGCCGCCTCGTCCATCACGTCGTCGTGGTAGAGCGTGGCGAGGTGCGTCAGCTCGATCACCACGGCTGACGGGACCACGTCGTCGGCGCCCGGATCGTCGCCGAACTCGGCGGCGAGCAGCACCACCAAGGGTCGGAACCGCTTGCCGCCGGCCGCCAGCAGGTGGCTGGCTGTCTCGTCGACGAATCCGTCCTCGTCATGGACCGCAGCGCTGAGCTGCTTCTCGATCTCGTCCATGCGAGCGCGGATGCGGGCATCGAGCTCGGTGTCGGACTCGGCGATGCCCCAGGCGTGTGACGCCACGGCTGCTGCTCCCTCGGTCGCGCGATTGGTCAACGGACGAACGACCCGGCCTGCTGCACGACCTCGAGCAGCGGACCAGGAAGAACTCCCAGCACGATTGTGACAGCCACGGTCACGGCGACGACCGACCAGGTCAGGGGGCTGGGCACGACGACCGTCGGACCATCACCTTGCGGAGGAGCGAAGAACAGCAGCACGACGACCCGGACGTAGAAGAAGAGCGCGAGCGCGGAGGCGACCACGCCGACCACGACGAGCGGCCACGCGCCGCCCTCCCAGGCCGCCGCGAACACCGACCACTTGCTGATGAAGCCGCCTGTCAGCGGGATCCCCGCGAACGAGAGCAGGAACACCGTGAACGCGAGAGCGAGCACCGGCGACTCCTTGCCGAGCCCGGCCCACCGGCTCAGGTGGGTCGTCTCGCCGCCGGCGTCGCGGACCAGGGTGACCACGGCGAACGCGCCGATCACGGCCGCGCCGTACGCCACGAGGTAGAACAGCACCGCCGACACGCTCGTGACGCCGTCGCCGCTGGTCAGACCGGCCATGCCGACCAGAAGGAAGCCCGCGTGCGCGATCGACGAGTACGCGAGCATCCGCTTGACGTCGGTCTGCGCGATCGAGGCGATCGCACCGAACAGCATGGTGATGATCGCGATCGCCCACACGGCGGGAACCCAGTCCCAGCGGGCGCCCCCGAAGGCGACGAAGAAGATGCGCAGCATCGCGACGAACGCCGCCGCCTTCGTGCCGGCGGCCATGAACGCCGTCACCGGCGTGGGAGCACCCTGGTAGACGTCGGGGGTCCACGCGTGGAACGGGACCGCGGCCACCTTGAAAAGCAGGCCGACCAGGATCAGCGCCATGCCGGCGAGGAGGAGGTTCTGGCCGCCGATCTGGCTGCTCACGGCGGTGGAGATCTCGCCGAGGTCGAACGAGCCGGCGTAGCCGTAGATCATCGCGACGCCGTACAGGAAGAACGCGCTGGAGAACGCGCCCAGGAGGAAGTACTTCATCGCCGCCTCCTGGCTGAGCAGCCGGCGACGTCGCGCCAGACCGCACATCAGGTACAGCGGCAGGCTCAGGACCTCGAGCGCCACGAACATGCCGAGCAGGTCGTTGGCCGAGGCGAAGAACATCATGCCGCCGAGGGCGAACAACGCGAGCGGGAACACCTCGCTGTGCTCGATCCGCATGCGGGTCGCGCGCCGCTCGTCAGCGCTGCCCGGAGGAGTCGACGCCTGGCTCGTGAAGGCGCTCAGGCCGCCGTCGAGCCGACGCTCGGCGAACAGCAGCACGCCCAGGAGACCGAAGAACAGGAGCATCGCCCAGGTCACGACCGCAGGGCCGTCGACGCTCAGGGCGCCCATCGCGGTCGGACCGCCACGGCCTGTCACGTCCCCGTCGACCGTGTCGAGTCCGGCGCCCACGAGGACCGTCGCCACGAACGCGGCGACCACACCGACGACCGCGACCGCGACCTGGACGACGAACCGGTACGCGCGGGGGACGAACGCCTCGACCAGCACGCCGAGGACCGCGGCTCCGAGGATGATGAGCAGCGGCGAGATCGTCGCGTAGTCGACGTCGGGCGCATCGATCGGCGACGGCGCCGCGACGACGATGGCTTGCACGCTCACGGCACTCACTTGGAGCTCCCCTCAGCGATCGGGAAGGACGGGGTCTTCGGCTCCGGGTCGCCGACCTGGACGTGGTCGAGCGTCTCCGACACGGCCGGGTTGACGACGTCGAGGATCGGCTGCGGGAACAGCCCGAACCCGATGAGCAGGACGACGACGGGCGCGATCGCGACGATCTCGCGCGGCACCATGTCGGTGATGCCCCGGTTGTCCTCGCGCAGCGGACCGGTCATGGTGCGCTGGTACATCAGCAGGATGTAGAGCGCTGCGAGCACGATGCCGAGCGTGGCGAACACCGCGGCGGTCGTCGACCGGGTGAACGTGCCTGCCAGCACCAGGAACTCGCCGACGAACGTCGACAGTCCCGGCAGGGAGAGCGAGGCGAGTCCCGCGATCAGGAACAGGCCGGCCGTGATCGGCGCGATCTTCTGGACGCCGCCGAAGTCGGAGATCCGCGCCGACCCGCGCCGCTGGATCAGGAACCCGGCGATGAGGAAGAGCGCCGCCGTCGACAGGCCGTGGTTGAACATGTAGAACGTCGATCCCGACGCCGACTGCGACGTCAGGGCGAAGATGCCCAGCACGATGAAGCCGAAGTGCGAGACGGACGTGAACGCGATCAGCCGCATCATGTGGTCCTGACCGATCGCCAGCAGGGCTCCGTACAGGATGCTGATGACGGCCAGCGTGATGACGACCGGGCTCGCCCACTCCGAGGCCTCCGGGAACAGGCCCAGGCAGAAGCGGATCATGCCGAACGTGCCGAGCTTGTCCAGCACGCTCACCAGCAGCACCGACGTGCCCGGTGTCGCCGCAGACGCCGCGTCGGGGAGCCACGTGTGCAGCGGCACCATCGGCGCCTTCACCGCGAACGCGATGAAGAAGCCCAGGAACAGCCAGCGGCCCTCCACCGTGCCGATCGACAGGTCCTTCATGTCCGCCAGCAGGAACGACGGGTCGCCCTGGCTGCTGGAGATCACCCACATGCCGATCACCGAGGCGAGCATGAGGAGTCCGCCGGCGAGGGAGAACATCAGGAACTTCAGGGCGGCGTACGACCGGCGTGCACCGCCGTAGCCTCCGATGAGGAAGTACGCCGGGACCAGCGCGGCCTCGAACAGCACGTAGAACAAGAAGACGTCGGTCGCGGCGAACACGCCGATGACGAGGCCCTCGAGCGCCAGCATGAGTGCGAAGAACGTGCCGACGCTCCAGCGCGCGTCGTCGGCGTCGTTCCAGCCGGCGACGATGACGATCGGCACCAGGATCGTCGTCATCAGGATCAGGGTGAGCCCGATGCCGTCGACACCCAGCGCGTAGTGGACTCCGAGCTGCTCGATCCACTCGTGCTGCTCGGTGAGCTGGAAGCTGCCGGAGTCGAGGTCGAACTGCGACAGCACGCCCAGCGAGATGCCGAGCGACACGAGCGAGACACCGAGCGCCGTCCACTTCGCGAGCGCCGGTCGGCTGCGCGGCAGCGCGGCGACGAGCACCGCACCGACCAGCGGGACGACCATCAGCACGGTCAGCCAGGGGAAGGACATGTCACTCACGCGAGGTTCACCGCCAGGAGGGCCAGGACGAGGACGAGGGCGCCACCGAAGATCTCGGCGGCGTAGGTCCGGACGAATCCGGTCTGGAGCCGCCGCAGGCCGCGCGCTCCGTCACCGACGAGCTCCGCGGTGCCCGTGACCGCGCCGTCGATGCCGCTCCCGTCGACGTAGACGAGCGAGCGCGTGAGGTACTGGCCGGGCCGCATGAACACCGCCTCGTTGACGGCGTCGCCGTACAGGTCGGCGCGGCCCGCCCGGGTGAAGACCGAGACCTGCTGCGGTGCGGTGTCCGGGATGTCGCGGCGGGCGAACAGCACGTAGGCCAGGGAGGCGCCGACAGCCACGACGGCCACGATGATCAGCGTGATCACCCACGCCGGCACGCCCAGCTCGTGGTGCTCCGACCCCGTCACCGGAGTCAGCCAGTCCTCGATCCAGTCGGAGAACGTCAGCGCGCCACCGACGACGGAGAGCGCCGCCAGGACGATGAGCGGCACCGTCATGATCTTCGGCGACTCGTGGGGGTGCACGTCCTCCCGCCAACGCTTCTCACCGAAGAAGGTCATGATCATCACGCGCGTCATGTAGAACGCGGTCACGCCGGCGCCGAGCAGCGCCGCGAGGCCAGCCCAGAAGTTGGTCGCGAACGCCGTCTCGATGATGCGGTCCTTGGAGAAGAAGCCGGAGAAGCCCGGGAAGCCGATGATCGCCAGGTAGCCCATCGCGAACGTGATGAACGTCAGCGGCATGAGCTTGCGCAGCGCTCCGTAGTGGCGCATGTCGACGTCGTCGTTCATGCCGTGCATCACGGAGCCGGCACCGAGGAACATGTTGGCCTTGAAGAAGCCGTGCGTGATCAGGTGGAAGATCGCGAACGCGTAGCCGGCCGGGCCGAGCCCCGCCGCCAGCATCATGTAGCCGATCTGGCTCATCGTGGAGCCGGCCAGTGCCTTCTTGATGTCGTCCTTCGCGCAGCCGATCCAGGCACCGAACAGCAGCGTGACGCAGCCGACGATCACGACCGCCGTACGTGCGACCTCCGAGAGGTCGTAGATCGCGGCCGACCGGACCACCAGGTAGACACCGGCGGTGACCATCGTCGCGGCGTGGATGAGGGCCGAGACCGGGGTCGGACCCTCCATCGCGTCGAGGAGCCAGCTCTGCAGCGGGACCTGCGCGGACTTGCCGCACGCGCCGAGCAGGAGCAGCAGCCCGAGCGCAGTGGCGACCGACTGGGACGCGTTGCTGACGTTGAGGCCGACCTCGTGGATGTTGGTCGTACCGAACTGCGCGAACATCAGCATGATGCCGAGCGCGAGGCCGAGGTCGCCGACGCGGTTGACGATGAACGCCTTCTTGGCGGCGACGGCGGCGGAGCGCTTCTCCTGCCAGAACCCGATCAAGAGGTACGAGGCGAGACCCACGCCCTCCCAGCCGAGGAACAGCACGAGGTAGTCGCCGGCGAGGACGAGCACGAGCATCGCCGCGATGAACAGGTTGAGGAAGCCGAAGAACCGTCGCTTGCGAGGGTCGTGGGCCATGTAGCCGATCGAGTAGATGTGGATCAACGACCCGACACCGGTGATCAGCAGCACGAACAGGGACGCGAGCTGGTCGTAGTAGACGCTCATCGTGACGTCGAACCCGCCGACCTGCATCCAGGTCCAGAGGTCCTGCGTCACGGCACGGTCGGCGACGTCCTGACCGAGCAGCGCGACGAAGCCGACCACGCCCACGACGAACGACGCGAGAGCGGCCGCCGTGCCGAGGAGGTGGCCGAAGCGGTCGAGCGGACCGTGGTCGCCCGCACCGTCTCCGATCAGGAGGATCGCAGCGCTGACGGCAGGGATCGCCACCAGGAGCCACAACCAGGAGAAAACACCGTCGGCGGCGACCGGCACGACGTCGCCGTGCTCGCTCGCAGCCAGCACGATGGAGGACATACTCGTCATTCCCGCCACCTCAGAGCTTCAGCAGACTGGCGTCGTCGACCGAGGCCGAGCGACGGGTACGGAAGATCGACACGATGATCGCGAGCCCGACGACGACCTCGGCCGCGGCGACCACCATCACGAAGAACGCGGCCACCTGGCCGTCGAGGTTGCCGTGGGCGCGGGCGAACGTGACGAACGACAGGTTGCAGGCGTTGAGCATCAGCTCCACGCACATGAACACGACGATCGCGTTGCGGCGTACGAGCACGCCGACCGCTCCGATGGCGAACAGCAGGGCCGACAGTCCGATGTAGGGATCGATGGTCACTGGTCGGCCTCCTCGTCCTGGTGAGTGTCGGCGGTCGCTCCGGCGTCGCTCGCGGGTCGGACGGGATGCGCAGGGCGCGCGCGCTCGGACTCCGGCGACAGCGGCCCTGCGATCGAGATCGGCGCCGACTCGATGACACCGCGCTCGGGTCCGTCCGCCTCGAGCCGCCGCATCGTGAGCGCGACGTCGCCGTCGAACGCGCCGTCGCGCACGACGCCGCGGTCGCGGAGCGTCTTGGACGTCGAGATCTCCGAGGCGGTGCCGTCGGGCAGCAGGGCAGGGACGTCGACCGCGTTGTGCCGGGCGAAGACACCCGGCGTGGGCAGGTTGCCCGGGTGCTCGCCGCGCTCCGCGTAGCGCTGCATGCGCTCGAGAGCGAGGTCGCGCTGCGACGGGCGCGGCTCGAGCCGCTCGCGGTGCGCGAGCACCATCGCGCCGAGCACCGCCGTGATCAGCAGGGCGCTGGTCGCCTCGAACGCGAAGACGTAGCGGTTGAAGAGCAGCTTCGCGAGACCGTGCACGTTGCCGTCCGCGTTGGCCTCGGCGAGCCCGACCGTGGGTCCGACGAACGCCTGCGCGACGGCCGTGACGAGGACGCCGCCGAAGAGCAGTCCGACGACGATGGCCACCAGGCGCTGACCCTTGATCGTCTCCACCAGCGAGTCGGTCTTGTCGACGCCCACCAGCATCAGGACGAAGAGGAACAGCATCATGATCGCGCCGGTGTAGACGATGATCTGCACCGCGAACAGGAACGGAGCGTCCTGCATCGCGTACATCATCGCGAGCGAGATCATCACCACGGCGAGGCAGAGCGCCGAGTGCACCGCCTTGCGCGACAGGACGACGCCGAGCGCGGCGACGATCATGATCGGCGCCAGCAGGAAGAACCCGGTCACTTCTCGCCTCCCGCCGGCCCGGCCGCGATCGACCCCTCGGCCACTGCTCGGGCGGCCGCGTCGCCGCGGTAGTAGTCACGCTCGGAGTCGCCGAGACGCAGCGGGTGCGGCGGCTGCTCCATGCCGGGCAGCAGCGGCGCCAGGAGGTCGGACTTCTCGAAGATCAACGACTCGCGGCTCGTGTCGGCCAGCTCGTACTCGTTGGTCATCGTGAGCGCTCGCGTCGGGCACGCCTCGATGCACAACCCGCAGAGGATGCAGCGCAGGTAGTTGATCTGGTAGACGCGGCCGTACCGCTCGCCCGGCGAGAAGCGCTCGTCCTCGGTGTTGGACTCGCCCTCGACCAGGATCGCGTCCGCGGGGCACGCCCACGCGCACAGCTCGCAGCCGATGCACTTCTCGAGCCCGTCCGGCCAACGGTTGAGCTGGTGCCGGCCGTGGAACCGCGGCGCGGTCGGCCGCTTCTCGAACGGGTACTGCACCGTCACGGGCTTCTTGAACATCGTCCGGAACGTCACGCCGAAGCCGGCGATCGGGTCCCAGAGCTGTTCCTTCAAGGTAGCCATCGCGGAGTCAGGCCTCCTTCTCGCCGGAGGATGCGACCGGTGCCCCGCTGGGGGCGACCGGCTGCTGCCCGGGCATCGGGGGTACGGGGTAGCCGCCGGCGAACGCGTCGGGCTCGGGAGCCTCGACGGTCGGTGTCCGCCGCTCGGGGATGAACTGGACGACGAGCAGGGCGGCCACGAGGACGCCGGCGACGATCAGGATCTTGGTCGGGTCGAGGTCGCCGTCGACGATGAGCCGCCGCATCACGCAGACCACGACGATCCACGCCAGCGAGACGGGGATGAGGACCTTCCAGCCGAACTTCATGAACTGGTCGTAGCGCAGCCGCGGGAGCGAACCGCGCAGCCAGATGAAGAGGAAGACGAACAGCAGGGTCTTGCCGAGGAACCACAGCACCGGCCAGTAGCCCTCGTTGGCCCCGTCGATCATCGAGATGCCCCACGGTGCACGCCAGCCGCCGAGGAACATCGTCGTCGCCAGCGCCGAGACGGTCACCATGTTGATGTACTCGGCGAGGAAGAACAGCGCGAACTTCAGCGAGGAGTACTCGGTGTGGAAGCCGCCGACCAGCTCGCCCTCGGCCTCCGGCAGGTCGAACGGGGCGCGGTTGGTCTCGCCGACCATCGCGATCATGTAGATGATGAACGACGGCAGCAGCGGGAGCGCGAACCACGTGTCCTCGGCCTGCGCCGCCACGATCTCCGAGGTCGACATCGAGCCGGCGTAGATGAAGACCGCGACCAGCGAGAGGCCCATCGCGACCTCGTACGAGATCATCTGCGCCGAGGAGCGGACTCCGCCGAGGAGAGAGTAGGTGGAGCCGGAGGCCCAGCCGCCGAGCACGATGCCGTACACGCCGATCGAGGTGACGGCGAGGATGTAGAGCACCGCGACCGGCATGTCCGTCAGCTGCAGCGGCGTCACCGTGTCGGTGAACGGGATCGTGACCTCGGGACCGAACGGGATCACCGCCCAGGCGAGGAACGCCGGGATCGTGGCGATCACCGGGGCGATGAAGTAGACGACCTTGTGCGCGTGCTTGGGGAAGATCTCTTCCTTCAGCGCCAGCTTGACGCCGTCGGCAAGGCTCTGGAGGAGGCCGAACGGGCCCCACACGTTGGGTCCGACGCGGTGCTGCATGCGCGCCACGACCCGGCGCTCGAACCAGATGTTGAAGAGGGTGAAGACCACCAGGACGACGAACACCAGGAGCGCCTTGAGGATGACCACCCACCAGGCCTCGTTGCCGAACAGCTCGCTCACTGGTCGTCCTCCTGAGTAGAGCGGGCCGGCGAGCTCGACCCGTCGGGCTCGTACGGCGCGGTGGCGTCCTCACCCGGTGCCGTTGTCTCGTCCCGCTGCACCTGGTCGATCGGCGCCTCGTGCCGGTGCGGGTGCGGTGGCCCGGAGAGGGCGTTCGCCTCGTCACCCGGGGTCGCGCGCTCGACGGTGACGACGTCTCCGTACGCCGCGCCCAGGATGCCGAGGAGCGACAGCCCGTTGGAGTTCGCGGGAGTCCAGACCACTCCGTCGGCGATGTCGGTGATGCCCACGGGAACGGCCACGGCACCGCGCTCGGTGCGGAGGACGATCTCGTCGCCGTCACGGACACCGGCCGCCCGCGCGGTCGCCGGGGAGAGCAGCGCCACCGACGGTCGCGCCGTCGCCTGGTAGTGCGGGTCGCCGTCCTGGCCGCGTCCGTCGTCGATCAGCCGGCGCCACGTGTCGAGGACGAGCTCGCTGGGGTCTGTCCGCGGCGCACGGCCTGGGACGACCTCGGGCTTCGGCGCGCGCGCACCGTCCCAGGCACCGAGCTCGGCCAGCTCCGCGGCGGCCGCGTCGGGCGTACGGAACCCGAGGTCGCGCCCAGCGGCCTCGGCGATGCCGGCGAGGACGCGGGTGTCGGGAAGCGCGTGCGGCACGGTGAGCACCGCGCCGAACGGGCGGCGGCGGCCCTCCCAGCTGTGGAAGGAGCCCGACTTCTCCACGGTGGCAGCGACGGGGAGGACCACGTCGGCCCGCTCGGTGACCGCGCTGGCGCGGACCTCGAGGCTCACCACGAAGCCGGCCGCGTCGATGGCGTCCAGCGCACCGCGCGGATCGGCGAGGTCGTCGACCTCGACGCCGGCGACCAGCAGACCGCCGATCTCACCTGTGAGGGCCGCGGCGAGGATCTCGTCGGTGCTGCGACCGACCTCGCCCGGAACGGAAGCAACACCCCAGGCCGCCGCAAGGTCTGCGCGCGCCTCTCCGTCCAGCACCGGGCGACCGCCCGGCAGCACGTTGGGGAGGCACCCGGCATCGACCGCGCCACGGTCGCCCGCACGCCGCGGGACCCAGGCCAGTCGTGCGCCGCTGCGCGTCGCCGCCGTCAGGGCCGTCGTGAAGGCGCCCTCGACGCGTGCCAGCCGTTCGCCGAGCAGCACGATCGTGCCCGGGGTCAGACCGGCCTCGCCCAGCGCCTTGGCCTCGTCGCCGGGGACGGTGCGGACCAGGCGTCCGCCGACCTTCTCCAGACCGCGGGTGGCGTGGCTCGCGAGGGCGACGACCTCGGTGCCGTTCTGGCGCCAGGCCTTGCGCAGCCGCAGGAAGATCGTGGCCGCCTCGTCCTCGGGCTCGAGGCCCACCAGGACGACCTTGCCGGCCGCCTCGAGGTCGGCGTACGTGACGCCGAGCCCGGTGCCTGCGACCGCGTGCGCGAGGAACTCGGCCTCCTCGTCGGAGTGCGGGCGGGCACGGAAGTCGATGTCGTTCGTGCCGAGGACGGTGCGCGCCAGCTTGGCGTACGCGTACGCGTCCTCGACCGTCAGCCGGCCGCCGGTCAGGACACCGACGCCGCCCGATCCGGCCGCCGCGGTGAGCCCACGGGCCGCGGCGAGGAACGCTGACGGCCACGACGCAGGCTCCAGCGCGCCGGTCTCGGGGTCACGAACCAGCGGACGCGTCAGGCGGTCGGCCTGGCGGTCGTAGGCGAACGCGAAGCGGTCCTTGTCGCTGATCCACTCCTCGTTGACCTCGGGATCGTCGCCGGCCAGGCGGCGCATCACCTTGCCGCGACGGTGGTCGACCCGGATCGCAGCACCGCAGGCGTCGTGCTCGGCGACCGACGGGGTCGACACCAGGTCGAACGGACGCGAGCGGAACCGGTACGCGGAGCTGGTGAGCGCGCCGACGGGACAGATCTGGATGGCGTTGCCGGAGAAGTACGACGAGTAGGGCTCGTTCTCGTAGATCGCGACCTGCTGGAGCGCGCCGCGCTCGGCCATCGCGATGAACGGGTCGCCCGCGATCTGCTCGGAGAAGCGGGTGCAGCGCGCGCACAGGATGCAGCGCTCACGGTCGAGCAGCACCTGCGGCGAGATCGCCAGCGGCTTGGGGTACGTCCGCTTCGTCTCCGCGAACCGCGACTCACCCTCGCCGTGGCTCATCGCCTGGTTCTGGAGGGGGCACTCGCCACCCTTGTCGCACATCGGGCAGTCGAGCGGGTGGTTGATCAGGAGGAACTCCATGATGCCGCTCTGCGCCTTGTCGGCGACCGGCGACGTGATCTGCGTCTTCACCACCATGCCGGGCGAGACCGGCAGCGTGCAGGACGCCTGCGGCTTGGGCATGCCACGGCCGTTGCCGGCGTCGGGGACCTCCACGAGGCACTGGCGGCACGCGCCGACCGGAGCGAGCAGCGGGTGGTCGCAGAAGCGCGGGATCTCGACACCGATCAGCTCCGCCGCGCGGATCACCAGCGTGCCCGCGGGCACGCTCACCTCGACGTCGTCGATGACCAGCGTGACGAGGTCCTGGTCGGCCAGCTCACCGCCGGTCTCCGTGCCCTTCGTGACCGTCATGCCGTGGCTCCCTTCCAGGCCGTGGACGCCTCGTACGGGAACAGGTCCCACGCGGGCGTGTGCATCCCTGCCTCGAACTCGTCGCGGAAGTGCTCGATCGCCGAGGTGATCGGGCTGGTCGCACCGTCGCCGAGCGCGCAGAACGCGCGCCCGAGGATGTTGTCGCACTGGTCGAGGAGGAGCTCGATGTCGCCCTCGGTGCCCTTGCCGGCCTCGAGCCGCTCGAGCGTCTGCACCAGCCACCACGTGCCCTCGCGGCACGGGGTGCACTTGCCGCAGGACTCGTGCTTGTAGAACTCCGTCCAGCGCAGCACGCAGCGTACGACCGAGGTCGTCTGGTCGAACAGCTGCAGCGCCTTCGTGCCGAGCATCGACCCCGCACCGGAGACGCCCTCGTAGTCGAGCGGCACGTCGAGGTGCTCGGCGGTGAGGATCGGGGTGGACGAGCCACCCGGGGTCCAGAACTTCAGCTCCGAGCCCTCGCGCATCCCGCCGGACAGGTCGAGCAGCTCGCGCAGCGTGATGCCGAGCGGGGCCTCGTACTGGCCTGGCCGCTTCACGTGGCCCGACAGCGAGTAGATCGTCATGCCCTTGGACTTCTCGGTGCCCATCGAGGCGAACCACTCCGCGCCGTTCTCCACGATGCAGGGCACCGAGGCGATCGACTCGACGTTGTTGATCACGGTCGGTGCGGCGTACAGGCCGGCGACGGCCGGGAACGGCGGACGCAGCCGCGGTTGGCCGCGGCGCCCCTCGAGCGAGTCGAGCAGCGCCGTCTCCTCGCCGCAGATGTAGGCGCCGGCACCGGCGTGGACCACCACGTCGACGTCGATGCCCGAGCCGAAGACGTCGGCGCCGAGGAACCCCGCTGCGTACGCCTCCTCGACCGCGGCCTGGAGCCTGCGGATGACGTGCAGGACCTCTCCGCGGACGTAGATGAACGCCTTCTTGGCGCGGATCGCGTGGCAGGTGATCGCGACGCCCTCGATGAGGACGTGCGGGCTCGCCATCATCAGCGGGATGTCCTTGCAGGTGCCCGGCTCGGACTCGTCGGCGTTGACCACGAGGTAGTGGGGCTTGTCACCGCCCGGCTGGCTCGGGTCCTGCGGGATGAAGCCCCACTTCATGCCGGTGGGGAAGCCCGCTCCGCCGCGTCCGCGCAGACCGGAGTCCTTGACGGTCGCGATGACGTCGTCGGGGGCCTGGCCCAGCGCCGAACGGAGGGCGGCGTACTCGCCGTAGGCGTCGAGCGTCCACGAGCGCTCGTGGTCCCACCCCTGGGTGAGGACCGGCGTGAGGGGTGCGACGCTCATTCGGCCTCCTCGGCTTCGTCGCGCTGCGCGGGCGGGGTGGTGCTGTCGTCGACCAACGCCTCCGACTCGGCGCGCTGCGTGTCGGCCTGCGCGACGGCGGCCTCCGGGGACTCGCCGGACGCCGAGCGAGCCTGCGAGTCGCGGCCGGCGGGCGACTCCGGCGCAGTCCACGCGTGCTCCTGCGCGAGCCGCAGTCCGGCCAGCGACGCCTCGCCGGCAGCGGGGCCTTCGTCGGCGCGTCCGTCGGGGAAGCCGGCGAGCACGCGCTCCGCCTCGCGCCACGTCACGATCTGTGCACCGCGGCTGGCGGTGCGCGGCGTGCCGGCACGCAGGTCGTCCACGAGCTCGACGGCGGAGTCGGGAGTCTGGTTGTCGAAGAACTCCCAGTTCACCGTCATCACCGGCGCGTAGTCGCAGGCTGCGTTGCACTCGATGTGCTCCAGCGTGACCTTGCCGTCGGCCGTGCGCTCGTCGTTGCCGACGCCGAGGTGCTCGCGCAGACGGGAGAAGATCGCGTCGCCGCCCATCACCGCGCACAGCGTGTTGGTGCAGACGCCGACGTGGTAGTCGCCGACCTCGCGCCGCTTGTACATCGTGTAGAAGGTCGCGACGCCGTTGACGTCGGCCGCCGAGATGTCGAGGAGCTCGGCGCACAGCTCGATCGCCTCGGACGTCACCCGGCCCTCGACGGACTGCACGAGGTGCAGCATCGGGAGCAGCGCCGACCGCTTCTGCGGGTAGCGGGCGATGATCGCCTGCAGGTCGTCGCGGACACGTGCGGAGTCCAGACCGCTCACCGGTCCACCCCTCCCATCACCGGGTCGATGCTGGCGATCGCGACGATGACGTCGGCGAGCATGCCGCCCTCCGACATCGCCGCGGTGGCCTGCAGGTTGCTGAAGGACGGGTCGCGGAAGTGCGCACGGTACGGGCGGGTGCCGCCGTCGGAGACCAGGTGGCACGAGAGCTCGCCGCGCGGCGACTCCACGCTGACGTAGGTCTGGCCGGCCGGGACGCGGAAGCCCTCCGTGACGAGCTTGAAGTGGTGGATCAGGGCTTCCATGGACTCGCCCATGATGTGGCGGATGTGCTCGAGCGAGTTGCCCTGGCCGTCGGGCCCGACCGCGAGCTGCGCGGGCCACGCGATCTTCTTGTCGGCCACCATCACCGGCGCGCCCTCGAGGCCGCGGAGCCGGGTGACGCACTGCTCGATGATGCGCAGCGACTGGTCCATCTCGTCGAGCCGGATGCGGAACCGGCCGTACGCGTCGGGCTCGTCGCGGGTGATGACGTCGAAGTCGTACGTGTCGTAGCCGCAGTAGGGCTGCTTCTTGCGCAGGTCCCAGTCGTAGCCGGTCGAGCGCAGCGCCGGCCCGGTGATGCCGAGCGCGAGGCACCCGGCGAGGTCGAGGAAGCCGACGTCCTGGAGGCGTCCCTTGAAGATCGGGTTCTGGTTGCACAGCGCCGCCAGCTCGGGGAGCCGCTTGCGCATCAGGGCGACGAACCGGTCGACCGCGTCGAGACCGCCGTCGGGGACGTCGGCCGAGACTCCGCCCGGCCGCAGGTAGGCGGAGTTCATGCGCAGGCCCGAGAACAGCTCGAAGATGTCGAGGCACAGCTCGCGCTCACGGAACCCGACGGTCATCACGGTCAGGGCGCCGATCTCCATGCCGCCGGTGGCGATCGCGACGAGGTGCGAGGAGATCCGGTTGACCTCCATCATCATCACGCGGAGGACGTCGGCCTTCTCGGGGACCTGGTCGGTGATGCCGAGCAGCTTCTCGATCGCGAGGACGTAGGCGGCCTCGTTGTACATCGGGGACAGGTAGTCCATCCGGGTGCAGAACGTGACGCCCTGGGTCCAGGTGCGGTACTCCATGTTCTTCTCGATGCCGGTGTGCAGGTAGCCGATGCCGCAGCGGGCCTCGGTCACCGTCTCGCCCTCGATCTCGAGGATCAGCCGGAGCACACCGTGCGTCGACGGGTGCTGGGGCCCCATGTTGACGACGATCCGCTCGGAGACGTCGGGATCGACGCCGGAGACCACGGTGTCCCAGTCCTGACCGGTGACGGTGTAGACGGGGCCGGAGGTCGTCTCCTGGGCCGGGGCGTACGGATCGGTCTGTGTCTGGTCGGTGGTGCTCACGAGTACGACCTCCGCTCGTCGGGCGGTGGGACGGTTGCGCCCTTGTACTCGACGGGGATTCCGCCGAGCGGGTAGTCCTTGCGCTGGGGGTGGCCGGGCCAGTCGTCCGGCATGAGGATGCGGGTGAGGGCCGGGTGGCCGTCGAACACGATCCCGAAGAAGTCGTACGTCTCGCGCTCGTGCCAGTCGGCGGTCGGGTAGACGGCGACGACCGACTCGATGTGCGGGTCGGACTCCGGGGCGGCGACCTCGAGCCGGATGCGCCGGTTGTGGGTCATCGACAGCAGGTGGTAGACCGCGTGCAGCTCGCGGCCCGTCTCGTGCGGGTAGTGGACGCCGGAGATGCCGCTGCAGAGCTCGAAGCGCAGCGCCGCGTCGTCGCGCAGGTGCTGGCAGACCTCGCGGATCCGCTCGCGCGACACGTGCAGCGTGAGCTCGTCACGGTCGACGACGGCCGACTCCACCGCACCGGCGCCGACGCTCTCGCCGAGGATCTGCTCGAGCCGGTCGGCGACGTCGTCGAACCAGCCGCCGTACGGACGGGCGGACGCCTCGGGCATCGCGACTGGCCGCTGGAGCCCGCCGTAACCCGAGGTGTCTCCGGAGCCGCGGATGCCGAACATGCCCTCGCGGACCTCGACGACCTCGAGGGTGCGTGCCGTGGAGGGGACGACGTCCTCGCCTCCGACCGACGTGCTGCTCGGGTCCTGAGTCATCGCAGCAGCCCCTTCATCGCCGTCGTCGGGACCGCCTCGAGGGCGATCTTCTCGTCGGCCGCGATCTCGGCGGTGCGGTGCGCGCCGAGCTTCGTGTCCTGGATCTTGGTGTGCAGCTTCATCACCGCGTCGATGAGCATCTCGGGCCGCGGAGGGCAGCCGGGAAGGTACATGTCGACCGGGACGATGTGGTCGACGCCCTGGACGATCGCGTAGTTGTTGAACATGCCGCCGGAGCTGGCGCACACGCCCATCGCGAGGACGTACTTGGGGTTGGCCATCTGGTCGTAGATCTGGCGCAGCACCGGCGCCATCTTCTGGCTGACGCGCCCGGCGACGATCATCAGGTCGGCCTGGCGCGGCGAGGCACGGAAGACCTCCATGCCGAAGCGCGACGAGTCGTACTTCGGGGCGCCGAACTCCATCATCTCGATCGCGCAGCAGGCCAGGCCGAAGGTGGCCGGCCAGAACGACGCCTTGCGGAAGTAGCCCGCGAGACCTTCGACGGTCGTCAGCAGGACCCCGCTGGGAAGCTTTTCCTCCAGGCCCATGTCAGTCCCACTCCAGTCCGCCGCGGCGCCAGACGTAGACGTACGCGACGAAGACCGTCGCGATGAACAGCAGCATCTCGACGATGCCGAACCAGCCGAGGAGATCGAACTCCACCGCGAACGGGTAGAGGAAGATGATCTCCACGTCGAACACGATGAAGAGCATCGCGGTGATGAAGTACTTCACCGGAACGCGACCGCCTCCCGCTGCCTGCGGGGTCGGCTCGATGCCGCACTCGTACGAGTCGACCTTGGCGCGGTTGTAGCGCTTCGGTCCGGTGAGCGGGGCGATCAGCACGGAGAACACCGCGAACGCTCCCGAGATGGCGGCGAGCACCAAGACCGGGGTGTACTCGGTCACCGCATCCTCCCTTCGTGAAAATGTTCACGAGCCTGTCCACGCGGACATCACCGAGCGGTGATTCCTTGTGTTGCACGTCACTATGCCACGGCGAGCGGACGGCCACGACACGGGGTGGGCGAGGTCACAGCAGGACCTCGGAAACGCCGCCCGACCTGCGATTACGCAACAAACACGGTGCGTAATTCAGGGCCTGGGGAGGTGCCGTTTCAGGCCTTGGTCGCGGTGTGGAGCGCGACGATCCCGCCGGAGAGGTTCTCCCAGCGGGTAGCGCCCCAACCGGTCTCGGCGATCACCTTCGCGAGGCCGAGCTGGTCCGGCCACGCGATGATCGACTCGGCCAGGTAGACGTACGAGTCGGGGTTCGAGGAGACGGCTCGCGCGACGGGCGGGAGTGCTCGCATCAGGTACTCGAGGTAGACCGTGCGGAACGGCCCGAACGTGGGGTGGCTGAACTCGCAGACCACCAGCCGTCCGCCGGGCCTCGTCACGCGCAGCATCTCGGCGAGCGCGACCTCGGGCTCGTGCACGTTGCGGAGCCCGAACGAGATCGTCACCGCGTCGAACGTCGAGTCGGCGAACGGGAGGCGCATGCCGTCGCCGGCGGTGAACGGCAGCTCGGCGTGGTGCCGCTTGCCCTCACGGAGCATGCCGATGCTGAAGTCGCAGGGCACGACGTACGCGCCGTCGTCGGCGAAGGGCACCGAGGAGGTGCCCGTGCCTGCGGCGAGGTCGAGCACGCGGTCGCCGGGCTGCGCGGCGACCAGCGCCTGGACGCGGCGACGCCACTGGCGGTCCTGACCCAGCGACAGCACGTCGTTCGTGAGGTCGTAGCGCTTGGCGACGGCGTCGAACATCGACGCGACCTCGTGCGGCTGCTTGTCCAGGTTCGCTCGGCTCACGAGGCAACTGTGTCACGCACCACGGTGTCCTCCACGGCACGGGTCGTACCCTGGCAGACGTGACCGACACCGTCGTGCCTCTCCGTGGCCCTCTCCGACTGGTGGCGCAGTCGGTCCCGCTGGCACCGTCCGACCTCGACGGCGTCCCCCTCACCCACCTGCTCCCCACCGAGGGCGCGCTCGCCTGGGTCCGCGACGGCGACGGGATCGTGGGCTGGGGCGAGGCCGCCCGGGTCGAGACGTCCGGCGCGAGCCGGTTCGACGACGCCGGCGACTGGTGGCGCGAGGTCTCGGCCCACTCCGTCGTGCGCGACAAGGTCGGCGTCCCCGGCAGCGGTCTGGTCGCGTTCGGCTCGTTCGCGTTCGCCGACGACTCCGGTCGTACGCAGGGCCGCACCGGCGGCAGCTCCGTGCTCGTCGTGCCGCGCGTCGTGGTCGGCCGACGCGGC
This sequence comes from Mumia sp. Pv4-285, assembly GCF_041320275.1. Taxonomy (NCBI): domain Bacteria; kingdom Bacillati; phylum Actinomycetota; class Actinomycetes; order Propionibacteriales; family Nocardioidaceae; genus Mumia; species Mumia qirimensis. The sequence goes on from NZ_CP162023.1 coordinate 3,947,340, forward strand.
GGCACCACCTGGGTCACCACGATCCGCGAGTCCGCGCTCGCCCCGCCGCCGCGGATCGCCCCGAGCGACGAGCCGGCCACCCCCGAGGCCGCGGTGTTCACCGACGGCTCCACGTCGGGCGCGCAGTGGGAGACGATCGTGTCCGACGCGGTCCGCCGCATCGAGTCCGGCGCCCTCGACAAGGTCGTCCTCGCCCGTGACCTCGTCGCCGACCTCGCGGCGCCGCTCGACGTCCGCGCACCGCTTCGGCGGCTCGCCGAGGCGTACCCGAACTGCTGGACCTTCCACGTCGACCGCCTGTTCGGAGCGACCCCGGAGATGCTCGTACGCCGTGAGCGGGGGCTGGTGACCTCGCGGGTGCTGGCCGGCACGATCCGCCGGACCGGCGACGACGCCCGCGACCTCGCCCTCGCCGGCTCGTTGGCCCGCTCCAGCAAGGACCTCGAGGAGCACGAGTACGCCGTCCGCTCGGTCGCCGACGCGCTCGAGCCGTACTGCTCGTCGACGAACGTGCCCGAGACGCCGTTCGTGCTCCACCTCCCGAACGTGATGCACCTGGCCACCGACGTCGCCGGCGTGGTCGACGCCGAGCACGAGTCAGCGACCGCTCTCGACCTCGCCGCCGCGCTGCACCCGTCGGCCGCGGTCGGGGGAACGCCGCGGGCGACGGCGCTCGAGCTGATCGCTGAGATCGAGCACCTCGACCGCAGCCGCTACGCCGCGCCGGTCGGGTGGATCGACGCCGACGGCGACGGCGAGTGGGGCATCGCGCTGCGCTCGGCCGAGTACGACGGGTCGCGGGTCCGGCTGTTCGCCGGGTGCGGCATCGTCGCGGACTCCTCCCCCGAGGCCGAGCTCGCCGAGTCGCAGGCCAAGCTCGTCCCGGTGCGCGACTCGCTGACGGGCTAGCGCTAGCGCAGCCAGGGGTTCGCCTTGACGAACCCCAGCGCGCCCCACATCCTGCCGAGCCCCCAGGTGTCGCCCGCGAGCGCGAGCCCGCAGACCGCGACGGCGAGCAGGCCGATGATGTGGTCGTCGACGACCGGGTTCGTCTCCGGCGGGAGGGCGACGGTCCACATCAGGAAGTACATGAGGCAGCCGCAGACGGCGCCGATCCTGATCGCGACCCCGAGGAGAAGCGAGACACCGATGCCGAGCAGGCCGAGCATGAAGAGCCAGTCGGCCCACCACTGTCCGGCGATCGAGTGGTAAAAGCTCTCGAACGGGCCCTTGGCAGCGTTCGACAGGTAGCCGTCGGTGGGACTGGCGCCGTCGATCCAGGCCGCGTCCTTCGGGGTCGAGTACGTCAGCCCGAAGAGCTTGTCGAGGAAGGCCCACAGAAAGGTGAAGCCGAGCACGATCCGCAGGAGCGCGAGCGCTCGCGCGACCGGGAGCGACACCACAGGCTGTGCCTCGCCGCTCGACGGGAGGGCGTGGGCCCCGCCGGCGCTGGTGGTCTCGGATCCGGTCATCGGTCGTCCCCTCGTCATGGGCGCCGTTCCCCCGTCGCCCTGCTCTCAATATGGCGCGCCTCGCCGGGTGCTGCAGTGAAGGTGTCCGGAATGTCGCAGTGTTTGGCTCAGGTCTCGAGCAAACCCGACAGGTCGTCGGCCGTGAGCGCGGCAGACGACAGAGCGCCGTCGTCGAGCACGCCGGCGACGAGCTCGGCCTTGCGCGCCTTCAGCTCGACCACCTTGTCCTCGATCGTCCCTGCAGAGACGAGCCGGTAGACGTTCACCGGTGACTGCTGGCCGATGCGGTGCACCCGGTCGACGGCCTGCGCCTCGACGGCGGGGTTCCACCACGGGTCGAGCACGAAGACGTAGTCGGCCTCGGTCAGGGTCAGGCCCACACCGCCGGCCTTGAGGCTGATGAGGAACACCGGCTGGTCACCCGACTTGAATCCGTCGATGACCGCGGCACGGTCGCGGGTGCTGCCGTCGAGGTACGCGGTGGCGATGCCCTCGCTCTCGAGCCGGGCCTGCACGCGCCGCAGATAGGTTGTGAACTGGCTGAAGACGAGCGCACGGTGGCCCTCGGCGGCGAGCTCGCGGACGTGGTCGACGAGCAGGTCGGTCTTGGCGGACCCGACCGCCTCGTAGCGTTCGTCGACGAGGGCGGGGTCGAGGCTCAGCTGCCGCAGGCGGGTGAGAGCGGCGAAGATCGTGATGCGGTGCCGCCTCAACGCTGCCTCGTCGTCGCCGGCCTCCTCGAGCAGGCCGAGGATGCGCTGGCGCTCACGCTGCAGGTGGGTGTCGTACAGCTTGCGGTGGCGCGCGGACAAGGCCACCTCCAGCACCTGCTCCTGCTTCGGTGGCAGGTCTGCGGCCACGAGCTCCTTGGTGCGACGCAGCATCACCGGCCGGATGCGTCGCTTGAGCATCGCGAGGAGCTCGCCGTCGCCGCCCTTCTCGATCGGCTTGGCGATCTCGTGGGAGAAGTGGAGCGGGTGCGGGAACAGCCCCGGCGCGGTCAGCGACAGCAGGGACCACAGCTCCATGAGGTCGTTCTCGACAGGGGTGCCGGTGATCGCCAGCGAGAACGGCGCCTCGACCCGGCAGACGGCCTGGTAGGTCTTGCCCCGGTGGTTCTTGACCGCCTGGGCCTCGTCGAGGATCCGGCCGGACCACGGCAGCGCCACGTAGTCGTCGGCCTCGAGCCGCAGCAGCGTGTACGAGGTGACGACGATGTCGGCGCCGTCAACCACCGCGGGCAACGGCTCACGCCGTCGGGCGCTGGACTCGGTGACCGTGCGCACGACCAGCCCTGGCGCGAAGGCGGCCGCCTCCCCTGCCCACGTCGCGACGACGCTCGTCGGCGCGACCACGAGGAACGGTGGCGCGTCCGGCTCGCGCTCGCGGGCGTGCGTGACGAGAGCGATCGTCTGCAGAGTCTTGCCGAGCCCCATGTCGTCGGCGAGGATCCCGCCCAGGCCGTGCTCGGCGAGGAACGCGAGCCACGAGAAGCCCTCGAGCTGGTACGGGCGGAGGGTGGCCTTGAGACCGGCGGGCGCAGCGAGCGCGGGGACCCCCTCGGACCCGACGAGCCGCCGGGCCAGGGAGACCCACCGGGCTGCCTGCGCGTCGACGACGCCGATCTCGTCGAGCTCGTCCCACAGGTCGAACGCGCTCGTCGCCACGCTCATCGTGCCCTCGTCGCGGCGGCGGTCGCTGAGCGCGCGGGCGTCGGCGAGCATGCGGGTGAGTGCGTCGAGCTCGGGGTGGTCGACGCTGACGTACAGGTAGGTGCCCTTGCGGTCGGTCTTGTGCAGCAGGATCTTGTCCTGCCCGGTCGCGATCGCCTCGATGATCGTCGCCAGCCCGACCTGACGTCCGCCGATGGTGACGACCACCTCGAGGTCGAGCCAGTCGGTGCGGCCGGACGGCGTCGGGGCCGTCGTGAACGAGATCTCGGGCGTGCCGACGACCTCCTCGTACGCCGGCTCGTGACCGTCGACCTGCACCTCGAACGCGGGGTTGTCACGGAGACCGGGAAGGATGTCGTGGGCGAACCGGACCGCGTCCATGTCGCGCAGGACGAGCTCGGGGTACGGGGCGGGCACTGCCGTCCCCGCGCGCAGCAGCAGGACCGCCGCCGCCTCGTCGAGCACGAGTCCGGAGAGCACCGCCGACTCGAGGGCTGGATCGCGCATGCCGAACGGCGCGGGCTCGTCGTCGAGCGCGAACACCCGCACGGTCTGGCCGGTCGCGGGGCTGCGGTAGTGCCACGCCCACGAGAGCCGCGCCTCCGCGCCACCGACCCAGCTGAGGGCGAGGACGAGGTGCGGGGCAGGCGGGGCTGGCACGTGGACGGAGTCGTCGCGCGACCCCACCTCGATCAGGCGACCCACGCGGGGGAGGTAGGTGTGGCGCAGCTCGTCCATGCCGTCCGGCGGCACCGTCACCGGAGCGCGGGCCGCGAACATCTCCTTGACCGCCGGCGAGAGCGGCCGGTCGAGTGGCGCCAGCGTGACCACGGCGTCGTCACCGCTGCCCTCCCAGAGCGCGACGCCGTGCTCGGGCGTGCCGAGGAAGGTCACGTCGTCCGAGGGGCTCCACGCGCCCCCGACCGCCGCCCCGGCGACGAGGACGGCGCCTCCACGGTCGTCGGCCCGGGCGTCCAGCGCGGCCCGGGCAGGCTGCGGCGCGACCCGCACCTCGGCGAAGCCGGACGCCACCAGCGGCAGCCCCACCTCACCGGCCTCGCGGAGGAGCCGCCACAGCGACGCCCCGAGCGCGGTCAGCGGGAGGGTGTCCTCGGAGCCGAAGCCGTAGGAGTAGCGCGCACGGTGCGTGCCGTGGATCGCGCGCAGGACGTCGAGGTGCTCGGGGACGAAACGACCGTCGCGGGGGTCGGCGACCACGAGGTCGCGCCAGCCCACACCGGACTTGACCCACGCGCCACGACGACCGCGGGTGACGGGCCGCAGCCTCAGCGCAGGGCGTACGGCGTCGTTCCAGGTGCGGCCGAAGCGCCGCTCCTGCGGCCCGCTGGCGCTGATCTCGACGCGGAGGGCGAGGTCTTGCCCGGGCCTCGCCGGGCGCGCCGCCGACGACCCGTCGTCGCCGGCGTCGCCGAGCAGGTCGTCGAGGACCCGCGTCCAGCTCGGACCCCGCTCGGGCTCGGCGGACGACGTCGCGGCGCGTGCGGCGCGGTCGCGAGCGACCAGCACCGTGGCGACGGCGTGCTTGCAGCGGTGGCCCACCGGGCACGAGCACGCGGTGTAGAGCTCGACCGGCTGGCCCGGCTCGCTGCGCGCCGACACGACCGTCTGGTAGCTCGCCGCGCTGGTGCCGGCCACGCTGCTCTGGAGCAGGTAGCCGTCGCGGTTGCGAGCGACGTCGAGGTCGATGACGTAGCCGTCGCGCGCGTAGGCGCGGCCGCGCTCGATCGTGCTCGCGTCCATGTGGAGACGCAGGAGGGCGTCGTCCGCGAGGTCGTCGAGCGTCATCACCCGACCAGCCTAGGCGGCGTCGCGGACGGGTCGGTCGAGCTGAGCGGTTCGCGGGCCGTCCCGCGGTGTCGGTGTCACAGTTGACCTGTGCCCGTCGCCCCGATCGATCCGCCCCCGCGCCTGCTCATGGGTCCCGGCCCGGTGAACGCCGATCCACGGGTGCTGCGGGCGATGTCGGCGCAGCTGGTCGGGCAGTTCGACCCGTGGATGACGGAGTCGATGAACGAGACCATGGCGCTCTACCGCGACGTCTTCCGGACCACGAACGAGGCCACGCTGCTGGTCGACGGCACGTCGCGCGCCGGCATCGAGGCCGCCCTCGTGTCGCTGCTCGAGCCGGGCGACCGGGTGCTGGTGCCGGTCCTCGGACGGTTCGGCCACCTGCTGCGCGAGATCGCCGAGCGCTGCGGGGCGGACGTGCACGTGATCGAGACGGCGTGGGGAACCGTGTTCGACGAGCAGCAGATCGCCGACGCCGTACGCCGTGTGCGGCCGAAGGTGCTCGCGACCGTGCAGGGCGACACGTCCACGACGATGTGCCAGCCGCTCTCGGAGGTCGGTACGGTCTGCCGGGAGCTCGGGGTGCTGACGTACGTCGACGCCACCGCGTCGCTGGCCGGCAACGCGTTCGCGATGGACGACTGGCAGCTCGACGTCGCGACGGCGGGCCTGCAGAAGTGCCTCGGCGGTCCGTCGGGGAGCGCGCCCATCACCCTCTCGCCCGCGGCCGTCGAGGTCGTGCTCGGTCGACGCCACGTGGAGGCCGGGATCCGCGAGGCCGGCGACGCCGAGCGCGGCCGCCGGATCGGCTCCAACTACTTCGACCTCGCGATGATCCTCGACTACTGGGGGCCGCGTCGCCTCAACCACCACACCGAGGCCACGACGATGCTGTACGGCGCTCGCGAGTGCGCGCGCCTCCTCGTCGAGGAGGGCATGGACGCGGCCGTCGCACGCCACCGGCTGCACGGCGCCGCGATGACGGCCGGCGTGCAGGCGCTCGGGCTCGTGCTCTTCGGCGATCAGGCGCACAGGATGAATAACGTCGTCGCGGTCGAGATCCCGGACGGCGTGGACGGGGATGCCGCGCGGGCCCAGATGCTGACCGACTTCGCGATCGAGATCGGGACGTCGTTCGGTCCGCTGCACGGCAAGGTCTGGCGCATCGGCACGATGGGCTGGAACGCGCGGCACGACGCCGTACTGACGACCCTGGCCGCGCTCGAGCAGGTGCTGCGCGGCGCCGGCACGTCCCCGCTACCAGGGGCGGGTTTCGCCGCCGCGAAGGAGGTGTACGCCGCATGAGGGCACGCGACCCGCTCGCCGACGCGCGTACGGCGCTCGACCGGTGCGACGCGCTCGCGACGCTCAGCGCGGTCGAGGGCCGCATCGACCGCTTCTCCTTGACACCGGAGCACGCGGCCGCCAGCACGCTCGCCGCCTCGTGGATGCACGAGGCCGGCATGTCGACCTGGACGGACGCCGTCGGCAACGTCTGCGGGCGACTCGAGGGGGCGACGCCCGGGCTGCCCGCGCTGCTCCTCGGCTCGCACCTCGACACCGTGCCGGACGCGGGACGGTACGACGGGCCGCTCGGCGTCGTCGTCGCGGTCGCGGTCGCCGAGCGGCTGCGAGACCGGAGGGCGTCGCTGCCCTTCGCGCTCGAGGTCGTGGGCTTCTCCGACGAGGAGGGGGCCCGGTTCGGTGCGGCCCTGACGGGCAGTCGTGGCCTGGCCGGCACGTGGGACCAGAGCTGGTGGGAGCAGCGCGACGCGGACGGGACGACGCTGCGGGAGGCGTTCGCGCGGTTCGGCCTGGACCCGGCCCGGGCCGGTGACGCCGCACGCGACCCCGGGTCGCTCGTCGGCTATCTCGAGTCTCACATCGAGCAGGGCTCGTACCTCGAGGCCGCCGACCTCCCGCTCGGCGTCGTCCGTTCGATCGCCGGCGCGCGACGTTTCACCCTCAGCGTCGTCGGGGAGGCACGGCACGCCGGAGGCACCCCGTACGACCGGAGGCGCGACGCTCTCGTCGGAGCGAGCCACGCGGTGATCGACGTCGAGCGCATCGCCCGCGCGGAGGGCGTCGTCGCGACCGTGGGATCGATGCAGGTGCACCCCGGCGCGGTCAACGTGGTCCCTGGTCGCGCCGACTTCACGCTCGACCTGCGGGCGGAGCGCGACGTGGACCGCGACCGCGCCTGGGACCTGATCGCCGACGCGATCGAGAAGCGCTGCGCGGAGCGGGGGCTGGCGTTCGAGGCGACCGAGACGCACCGCGCGCCGGCGGTGGAGATGGATCCTCACCTGCGCGACGCGATCGCCACCGGAGTGCGGGCCACGACAGGGCAGGACGCGCCGATGGTGCTGACGAGCCTGGCGGGCCACGACGCGATGGCGATCGCCACGGTGACTCCGGTCGCGATGCAGTTCGTCCGGTGCCGCGACGGCGTCTCGCACCACCCGGACGAGTCCGTGCGGGTCGACGACGTGGGAGCGGCGATCGACGCGTTCGAGGCAGCCGTGCTGGCGGTGGCGGCGAGCACCGTGGACCTCGCCACCGTCAACGCCATGCCGGGGGCGGAGCTCGCCGCGGCACTGACCAGGTGCGCCGACGTCCCCCGCTGGGTCGAGGCGGTCGTCACCGCCCGTCCGTACGAGTCCGTCGCCGCGCTCCTGCAGCACGCCGACGCGGCGGCAGCCACCTGGACCGACGAGGAGGTCGACCACGCGCTCGCGCAACACCCCCGCATCGGCGAGCGCTCGCGACGTCCCGCCGCAGAGGCGGCGATGTCGGCGCGCGAGCAGTCGCGGGTTGCCACCGACGACGACGTGGCGGCGCGGCTCCAGGCCGGCAACGCGGCGTACGAGAAGCGGTTCGACCGGGTCTTCCTCGTCCGTGCTGCCGGACGCGACGCCGAGGAGATCCTCGCCCTCCTCGAAGACCGTCTCGGCAACGACGACGCGACCGAGCGGGAGGTCGTCAGGGCCGAGCTGCGGGAGATCGCGACCCTTCGTCTGCAATCAGTGGTGGCGGCGCTGCGGACCGGCAAGGATGGGGCATGACCAGCCACGTCACCACCCACGTCCTCGACACCTCCCTCGGACTCCCCGCAGCCGGCCTCGCCGTCACGCTCAGCCACGTCGACGAGCGCTCCGTCGAGCCCATGGCCGTCGGCACCACCGACGCCGACGGTCGGATCACCGAGCTGGGCCCCAAGCACATCCCGTCCGGCACCTACCGGCTGACGTTCGACACCGACGCCTACTTCGCCCGCGACGACCGGTCGGCCTTCTTCCCGACGGTCGAGGTCACCTTCACGATCGAGACCGACGAGCACGTCCACGTGCCGCTGCTGCTGAGCCCCTTCGGCTACTCCACCTACCGAGGGAGCTGACGTGCCGGCCCCGTACCAGCTCGGCCCCAACCAGTACGGCAAGGCCCAGGTCCGCCTCGTACGGGTCGACCGGGACACGCCGCGGCACCGCGTGAGCGACCTGTCGGTGACGAGCCAGCTGACGGGCGACTTCACCGCGGCGCACACCGAGGGCGACAACGCGCACGTGGTGGCGACCGACACGCAGAAGAACACCGTGTACGCGTTCGCGCGCGAGGGCGTCGGCGCTCCCGAGACGTTCCTCCTCCGGCTCGCCGACCACTTCACGGGCTCCTTCGACTGGGTCACCGGCGGGCGCTGGGAGGCCGAGCAGTACGCGTGGTCGCGCATCCCGACCGCGGCCAGCCCGCAGGGACACGACCATGCGTTCGTGCGCGACGGCGGCGAGACCCGTACGGCGCTGGTGGTCCGTGACTCCGACGCGACGACCGTCCTCGCGGGGCTCGCGGACCTGGTCGTGCTCAAGTCGACCGGGTCGGAGTTCGTCGGGTTCCCGCGCGACGAGTTCACGACGCTGGCCGACGCGGACGACCGGATCCTCGCGACGTCGGTCACGGCCCGGTGGCGGTACGCGGCGGACGCCGGACCGCTCGACGCCACGGCGTACGACCGGGCGTACGAGGCGGCGCGAGCGGCGATGCTCGACGCGTTCGCCGAGACGTACTCGCTCGCGCTCCAGCAGTCCCTCTACGCGATGGGCTCCGCGGTGCTCGATGCCGTGCCCGAGATCGCCGAGGTCCGTTTCTCCATGCCCAACAAGCACCACTTCCTCGTCGACCTGACGCCCTTCGACCTCGACAACCCCGGCGAGGTCTTCTCCGTCGCCGACCGTCCGTACGGGTTGATCGAGGCGTCCGTGCTGCGCGACGGCGCCGACTCGGCCGACGCGGCGTGGGCCCTGGTGGGCGGGTTCTGCTGAGGATGGGCCGGTCTGCGCTCAGCGCCGCGAACGCGCTGGTCGACGGCGAGCTGCGGCCGGCCACGATCACGATCACCGACGGCACGATCACGGCGGTGACCCTCGGCGCGAGCGGCGACGACGCCGGCGCAGGTGCGTACGTCCTCCCTGGCGTCGTCGACACGCACGTCCACGTGAACGAGCCGGGGCGCACCGCGTGGGAGGGCTTCGCGACGGCGACCGAGGCGGCGGCGCGCGGCGGCGTCACGACGATCGTCGACATGCCGCTCAACAGCGTCCCCGCGACGACGACCCCGGAAGCGCTCGCGCTCAAACGGAGCCGGGCCGAGGGCCAGGTGCGGGTCGACACCGGCTTCTGGGGCGGCGCGGTGCCCGACAACCTCGGCTCGCTGGAGGGGCTGTGGGACGAGGGCGTGCTCGGCTTCAAGTGCTTCCTGATCGACTCCGGTGTCGCGGACTTCCCTCCGCTCGGCCGTGACCAGCTGCACGCCGCGATGCGCGAGATCGGCGGGTTCGACGGCCTGCTGATCGTGCACGCCGAGGACCCGGACGTGATCGCCTCGTCCCCCGCGCCACCGAGCCGGGCGTACGCCGACTTCGTCTCCTCGCGCCCCGACGAGGCCGAGGTCGCCGCGATCGCTCGGGTCGTGGACGCGGTCCGCGAGCACGGCACGCGGACGCACCTCGTGCACCTCTCGAGCGCCCGCGCGCTCGGTCTGATCGCCGACGCCCGCGCAGAGGGGCTGCCGCTGACGGTCGAGACCTGCCCGCACTACCTCGTGCTCGACGCCGGCTCGGTCCCGGACGGCGCGACGGAGTTCAAGTGCTGCCCGCCGATCCGGGACCGCGGCAACCAGGACGCGCTGTGGGACGCGCTCGTCGACGGTGTGATCGACTGCGTCGTGTCCGACCACTCGCCGTCGACCGCAGCGGAGAAGTCCCGCGGCGGCGGCGACCTCCAGCAGGCGTGGGGCGGCATCACGGGCCTCCAGGTCGGGTTCGCCGCCGTCGCCGACTCGGCGGTGCGCCGAGGGGTCGGGATCGAGCGGGTGAGCGCCTGGATGTCCACCACCCCCGCACGCATCGCCGGCGTGGCAGGCAAGGGGGCGATCGCCGCCGGGTACGACGCCGACTTCGTCCTGTGGTCGCCCACCGACTCGTACGAGGTGCACGCGGAGGCGCTCGCGCACAGGAACAAGCCGACCCCGTACGCCGGGCTCACCCTGCAGGGTCGCGTCACGCGGACGGTGCTGCGCGGCGAGACGGTGTTCGATGCGACCACGGACGCCGTACCCGCGACAGCGACGGGTCGCCTGCTGCGCCGCTGACCGCCCTCAGTGCCGCCGCGGGCGCACCACGAGCCCGGTGCCGCCGCCGCGTCGTACGGGCTCGGCCGCGGCGATCATCGTGCCGCGTCTGCCGACCTCGATCGTCGCCGCGGCGCCGATCTCCGCAGCGGACGTGAACGCGTCTCCCGACGGCACGAGCCGCTGGCCGTACGGGGTCAGCGCGGCGCCGTACGCCTCGATGAACGCGGGCTCCGACGGCGTCGTGGCCGCATTGCGCTGCGAGGCTCGCGGCGCGGCGACCGCCTCGGGCAAGGTCATGCCGAGGTCGATGCGGTTGATCAGGATCTGGAGCACGGTCGTGATGATCGTGGCGCCGCCGGGCGACCCGAGGACGTACTTCACCTTGCCGTCGTCGACCACGATCGTCGGCGACATCGACGAGCGTGGGCGCTTGCCCGGCTGGATGCGGTTCGGGTCGGCCTCGTTGTAGACGGCGGAGAAGTCGGTCAGCTCGTTGTTCAGCAGGAAGCCGCGACCGGGGACCGTGATGCCCGAGCCGCCGGTCTGCTCGATCGTGAGCGTGTACGCGACCGCGTTGCCCCACTTGTCGACGACCGACAGGTGCGTCGTCGACACGTTCTCCGTGTCGGGCGTCTCGCTGAGCGCCGCGGCGCCACAGCCGGAGCCGTCCAGCGCGCCCGGTGCGACCGGCCGCGTCGACGCCTGCGTCGGATCGATCCTGCACGCCCGTGAGTCGGCGAACCGCTGGCTCAGCAGCGTCCGGGTCGGCACGTCAACGAACGCCGGGTCGCCGACGTACGCATTGCGGTCGGCGAACGCATGGGCGCTCGCCTCCAGGAACAGGTGCAGGCTCTGCGGCGTGCCCGACCCGCCGCGCAGCCGGTAGTTCTCGAGGATGTTGAGCGCCTCGCCGACGGTCGTACCTCCCGAGCTCGACGGCGCCATCGAGAACACGTCGTGCCCGCGGTAGCGGACCTTGCTCGGCGCCTGGTTCACGACCTCGTACGCCGCCAGGTCGGCCGCAGTCATCGATCCGGCCGGTGCCGGGAGCGTGGACGCCGGGTCCTTCGGCGGCGCCTGCACCGTGGCCGCGATCTCGCGGGCGAGCGACCCGCGGTAGAAGGCGCGCGGGCCCCGCAGCGCGATCTGCGCGTACGTGCGGGCCAGATCCGGGTTGCGGAACGTCGTGCCGACCTGCGGGGCGTCCCCGCCGGGCAGGAACAGCTCGGCCGTGTCCGGGAACGCGGCGAACCGCGCCTCGTTGTCGAGCGTCTGGCTGCGGAACGTCTGGTCGACCGGGAACCCCTTCGCCGCGACACCGATCGCCGGCGCCAGGGAACGCGCGAGCGAGCGCGTGCCGAAGCGGTCCAGCGCCTCGTCCCAGGTGGCGAGCGTCCCCGGCACGCCGACGGCGACGCCGGAGGAGACCAGCTCAGGTGTGAAGCGGTAAGGGGCCCCGGTCGCCGGGTCGATGAACGCGTCGGGCGTGATCCCGGCCGGCGCCGTCTCGCGGCCGTCGATCGTCGAGACCTTGTGCCGCTTGGCGTCGTAGTAGACGAAGTAGCCGCCGCCGCCGATCCCGGCGCTGTACGGCTCGGTCACGCCGAGGGTCGCCGCCATCGCGACCGCAGCGTCCGCCGCGTTGCCGCCACGAGCGAGCACGTCGCGCCCCACCTTGCTGGCCGTCGCGTCCACCGACGAGACCGCGCCACCCGTGCCGTACGACGTGGGCGTGGGGAGCGAGGGCGCTGGTCGTCGGTGCGCCTCCGCGGGCGCCGCGACCAGCACGGCGGCACCCAGTGCGACGACGGACAGGGTCGTGGTGATGCGCCTCACGTCCATCCTTCGACGCTACGACGGGTCCTGCGAAGGCGCAGATCGCAAGCGCGGGCCACAGGAGCCACCTGCTGACAGCTACGGCCCGCGCAGTGCCTGTGGACGACCGCTGCGGGACCGGCGGCGTACGGTCCACGCTGAGGCCGTGGAAACGATCGGCGAGCTCTTCGAGCTTCAAGGCGGTGTGATCGCGCGCCGACAGCTCCTCGCCGCCGGGTACGAGCCGCACGACGTCCGGCGCATGGTCCGGGCGAAGGAGCTTGAGCAACTGTTCCCCGGGGTGCTCGTGAACCACACCGGCGCCCCGACGTGGATCCAACGGGCGTGGGGCGCGGTGCTCTATGCGTGGCCTGCGGCCCTCGCCGATGAGTCGGCGCTGCGGGCGGCCGAGCGAAGGCGGTGGGACTCGACCCTGGAGGAGCCCATCCAGCTGGCGATCGATCGCCAGCGAAACCTGAAGGCAGCGCCGGGCGGGATCGAGGTCGTACGGCGAGTCCGGCTCGACGACGACGTCCAGTGGAACGCGGGACCACCGCGGCTGCGCTACGAGGAGGCTGTCCTCGACCGTGCGCTGGCGGCCGACGACGAGGTCGACGCTGTCGCGATCCTGTCCGGGGCCTGCGGTTCACCCCGTACGACCGCCGCCCGGCTGGCGGACGCCCTCGAGCGTCGTGCGCGGGCGCGTCGGCGGCGTTGGACGACGGATGTGCTGCGCGACATCGCGGAAGGAACGCACTCCGCCCTCGAGCACGGCTACCTGACCCGTGTGGAGCGCCCGCACGGCCTGCCACGCGGGCGGCGCCAGGTCCTCGCGGAGGCGCCGGGCGGGTCCGCGTACCGCGACGTCGACCTGGACCGGATCGTGATCGAGCTCGACGGGCGGATCTACCACGAGTCGTCTGCGCGCCGGGATGCAGATCTCGAACGAGACCTCGACGTGCTCGGCGAGGGACGCCAGACCGCCCGACTGGGGTGGGGGCAGGTGTATCGACGACCCTGCGCCACCGCGATCAAGATCGCGCGTGTCCTGAGCAACGCCGGGTGGGAGGGTTCGCCGCAACCGTGCGCCTCACCGGACTGCGCGGTGCGAGCGGTACGCGGGCCGTAGGTGCCATCGGGTGGCGCCAGCGGCCCGCGTTGCGCGGAAAACGTCAGATCGGTTCGAGGCTCGGGCGCTTAGGCTTCACCGAGTCGCCCGAGGACGTGCCGTTCATCCGACGCTGGACCCACGGCATCGCGAACTCCTTGGCCCACGCGAGGTCGGCGTCGCGCTTCTCCTTCTTGGACGGCGGCACCGCCCTCGGCAGGCGCGGCTTCTTGAGGTCGTGCGAGATCCCGAGGGTGTCGAGCACGTGGATCGCCATCTGCTTGTGGCCGGGGGTCGCCATGTGCAGCCGGTCGGTGTCCCAGTAGCGCTCGTCCCGGAACTCGCGGAAGCGCCAGTAGTCGACGACGGTGGCGCCGTGGTTGTCGGCGATCTCGCGCACGATCTCGTTGTAGACCGCGACCCTCCCCCGGAGCTTGCCGAACACGGGCGCGTGGCCCAGGTCGAAGCCGGTGAACATGACGACACGCCCCCCGCACACGGCGAGGCGACCGATCGCGGCGTCGTACAGCTCGCCGAGGAGGTCGAGGTCGACCTTCGGCCGCAGGATGTCGTTGCCGCCGGCGTAGATCGTGACGAGGTCCGGCGAGAGCTTGAGGGCGTGCTCGAGCTGCTCGGCGATCACGGGCTTGAGGAGGCGCCCGCGGACGGCGAGGTTCGCGTAGCCGAAGTCGTCGGTCTTCGTCGCGAGCACCTCGGCGACCCGGTCCGCCCACCCGCGGAGCCCGTTCGGCCGGGACTTGTCGGGGTCTCCGACCCCTTCGGTGAACGAGTCACCCATGGCGACATAACGGTGGTAGGTGGGTTCGCTGACCATGTCCCGATTGTTGCACCGGCGACCCTTGTGGCCGAGCACCCCGGTAGGTCCCGCGTGGGAGGATGGCAGCATCATGCGCCTCGTCGACCACCTTCCCGCCGCCGAGGAGTCCGACGACGCCGACGTCGTCTTCGAGGCGTTCAGCACGTGGGCCGAGGGTGAGGGCCTGACCCTCTATCCCGCCCAGGAGGACGCGCTCATCGAGATCGTGTCCGGCTCCAACGTGATCCTCGCGACCCCCACCGGTTCCGGCAAGAGCCTCGTCGCCGCGGGCGCGCAGTTCGCCGCGCTCGCCAAGGGCCGGCGCAGCTTCTACACCGCACCCATCAAGGCGCTGGTGTCGGAGAAGTTCTTCGCGCTCGTCGACATGTTCGGCGCCGACAACGTCGGGATGATGACCGGCGACGCCTCCGTCAACGCCGACGCCCCGATCATCGCCGCGACCGCCGAGATCCTCGCCAACAAGGCCCTGCGCGAGGGGGCGGCCGCCGAGGTCGGTCTCGTGGTGATGGACGAGTTCCACTTCTACTCCGAGCCCGACCGCGGATGGGCGTGGGAGGTGCCGCTGCTCGAGCTGCCGCACGCGCAGTTCCTGCTGATGTCGGCGACGCTCGGCGACACCACCCGGTTCGAGAAGGACCTCACCGAGCGCACCGGCCGCGAGACCACGCTGGTCGCCGGGACCGACCGGCCCGTCCCGCTGGTCCACGAGTACGTCACCTCGCCCGTGCACGAGACCGTCGAGGAGCTGCTCGCGACCGGGCAGGCACCGATCTACATCGTGCACTTCACCCAGGCGTCGGCGATCGAGCGGGCGCAGGCGCTGTCGAGCATCAACGTGACGACGCGGGCGGAGAAGGACACGATCGCCACCGCGCTCGGCGACTTCAAGTTCCAGACGGGCTTCGGCAAGACGCTGTCGAGGCTCGTGCGGATGGGCATCGGCGTCCACCACGCCGGCATGCTCCCGCGCTACCGCCGGCTGGTCGAGCGGCTCACCCAGAAGGGCCTGCTCAAGGTCGTCTGCGGCACGGACACGCTCGGCGTCGGCATCAACGTGCCGATCCGTACGGTCCTGTTCTCGGGCCTCTCGAAGTACGACGGCATCCGTCAGCGGCACCTGCACGTCCGCGAGTTCCAGCAGATCGCCGGCCGCGCCGGACGTGCCGGCTACGACACGATCGGGCGGGTCGTCGTGGAGGCGCCCGAGCACGAGGTCGAGAACGCCAAGATGGTCCGCAAGGCCGGCGACGACCCCAAGAAGCTGCGCAGGATCCAGCGCAAGAAGCCGCCGGAGGGCTTCGTCAACTGGTCCGACCGCACGTTCGACAAGCTGTCGACCGGACAGCCTGAGCCGCTCGTCTCGCGGATGCGGATGACCCACGCGATGGTGCTCAACCTCGTCGCGCGTCCCGGTGACGCCCGCGCCGCCGTACGCTCCCTCATCACCGACAGCCACGCGAGCGAGGCGGACCAGGAGCGGATGCTCGCCGAGGCCGAGTCGATCTTCACGACCCTGATCGAGGGCGGTGTCGTGGAGGAGCTCGCGCAGCCCGACGCCGACGGGCGCACCGTACGCCTCACGGTGGACCTCCAGGAGGACTTCGCCCTCAACCAGCCGCTGGCGCCGTTCGCCGTCGCGGCGCTGGAGATCCTCGACCCGGAGTCGCCGACGTACGCGCTGGAGGTCGTCTCGGTCTTCGAGGCGATCCTCGAGGACCCCCGCACGATCATCAGTGCCCAGCGCAACCGCGCCAAGGGCGAGGCCGTCGCCGAGATGAAGGCCGAGGGACTCGAGTACGAGGAGCGGATGGAGCTCCTCGAGGACGTCGAGCACCCGCAGCCCCTGCGCGACGAGCTGGAGGTCGCGTACGAGGCGTACCGTTCCGGCCATCCGTGGGTCGCCGACCACGAGCTGAAGCCGAAGTCGGTCGCCCGCGAGATGTGGGAGCGGTCGATGACGTTCGCCGAGTACGTCAGCATGTACCAGCTCGCGCGTTCCGAGGGACTCGTCCTGCGCTATCTCTCCGACGTCTACCGCACGCTGCGCCACACCGTGCCCGACAGCTACGCCACCGACGAGATCGACGACATCACCGACTGGCTCGGCGAGGTCGTCCGCCAGACCGACTCGAGCCTCCTCGACGAGTGGGAGGCGCTCGCGGCCGGTGAGGGTGGCTCGGTCGACGTGGTGATCGCCCAGCACGACGCGCTCGACACCGGTCCACCTCCGGTGACCGCGAACGAGCGGGCGTTCCGGGTGCTGGTCCGCAACGTCCTGTTCCGCCGGGTCGAGCTGATGGCGCTGCGCCGCTGGAACGACCTCGGCGCCCTCGATGCCGCCGCCGGGTGGACCGCGGACCTGTGGCACGAGGCGATCGACGACTACTTCGCCGAGTACGACTCGCTCGGCACCGGCCCCGACGCCCGCGGGCCGGCGATGCTCGTCGTGGACGCCGATCCCGAGGGCGCGGAGTCGAGGGTCTGGCACGTGCGCCAGATCCTGGAGGACCCCGAGGGTGACCGCGACTGGTGCATCTTCGCCACCGTCCACCTCGACGCGTCGGACGAGGCGGGCGAGGCCGTGGTGCAGATCACCGACGTCGGCCCGTTCTCGGACGCCGATCGCTGACGGGTTCGCGGCACTCCGTACCGTTCCTCCGTGGCTCTCTTCTTCGTCGCCGACCCGCCGGTCACGCGTTCGCTCCGCGCAGGCCTGCTCGAGACCTGGACCGACGCGTCGAACGCGGGCGGCGCGATCGGTTTCGTCCCGCCGATCTCGCCGCGTGACGTCGAGCCTCTGCTGGACGAGCAGCTGAGCGCAGTCGACCAGGGGCGCATGCTGCTCGTCGTCGGCCTCGACGGGGACGAGGTGCGTGCCGCCGGCTTCATCGAGCGCAACACGCACCGGCTCATGCAGCACTGGGTCTGGGTGAAGACGGTGATGGTGCACCCCGAGGCGCAGGGGCGCGGCGCCGGCTTCGCGCTGATGCTGGCGCTGGCGGCCCAAGCCCGCAGCATGCCCGGCATCGAGGCGGTCCGGCTCACCTGCCGCGGCGGGCTGGGCCTCGAGGACTTCTACGCACGGTGCGGCTACAAGGAGGTCGGCCGCGTCCCCGGTGCGATCAGGGTCGGCCCCGGGGACGAGCGCGACGACATCACGATGCTGCTTCCGTTGTAGGGCGCCGCGGCGCGCACCGCCCTAGGCTCGACGTCGTGGGAAACAGCGTCTACATCGCCTCGGTCGAGGGGTTCACCGGCAAGTCCACCGTGGCGCTCGGTGTCGTCGAGCAGCTCTCGCGCCGGGTGCGCCGGGTCGGGGTGTTCCGGCCGATCGTGCGTGGGGACGCCGCCACGACCGGCGGACGCGACTACGTGCTCGACATGCTGCTCGCCCACGACGCGGTCGTCACGACGTACGACGACGCGGTGGGCACCACGTACGACGCGGTCCACGCCGATCCCGTCGCCGCGATCGAACGCATCATCGAGCGGCACCACGCGGTGGCTGACGGCTGCGACGTCGTGGTCGTCGTCGGCACCGACTACACCGACGTGGCCACGCCGACCGAGTTCTCCTACAACGCCCGGATCGCCGCGAACCTCGCCTCACCGGTCCTGCTGGTGCTCAACGGCGCCGACCGTACGCGTGCCGAGGTGACGGCCGTCTCCGACGTCGCCGTGGGCGAGCTCGAGGCGAACCACGCCGAGCTGTTCGCGGTCGTCGTCAACCGCGTCACGGATGCGGAGGTCGCGGCCGACCCGGCAGAGGTGGTGGACCGCGACGTCCTCGTGTACGCGATCCCCGACGATCCGCTGCTGTCGGCGCCGACCGTCTCCGACCTGATGTCGGCCTGCGACGGTCGGCTCGTGATGGGCGACGAGTCGCTCCTCGGGCGCGAGGCGAGCGGTTTCGTGGTGGCCGCCATGACGTTGCCGAACGTCCTCGACCGACTCTTCGAGAGCGCCGTCGTCGTCACACCGGGAGACCGCCCCGAGATCGTGCTCGGTGTCCTCACCGCGCACGCGTCGACCGAGTTCCCGCAGGTCGCCGGCATCGTCCTCAACGGCGGGATCGCCCTCCCCGAGCAGGTCGAGCGGCTGCTCCTCGGGGTCGGCTCCACGATGCCGATCGTGGCGACCGACCTGGGGACGTACGACACCGCCGCCGCACTGACCGGTCGACGAGGCCGCCTGACCAGGGAGTCGCCGCGCAAGCTCGCCACCGCACTCGCCGCGTTCGCGGAGCACGTCGACGGAGAGGCGCTGCTCGACCGGCTCGAGGTCGCGCGGACGACGGCTGTGACACCACTGATGTTCGAGCACGAGCTGCTGGACCGAGCCACCGCCGAACGGAAGCACATCGTGCTGCCCGAAGGCGGCGAGGACCGGATCCTCCGGGCCGCCGACATCCTCCTGCGCCGCGGTGTCGCGGAGCTCACCCTCCTCGGCGACCCCGTCACGATCACGGCCCGCGCGGCGCGACTCGGTGTGGACGTGTCGGGCGCCCGGGTCGTCGACCCGCGGACCTCCGACGACCGCGAGCACTTCGCCCAGGAGTACGAGCGGCGCCGCCGGCACCGCGGGGTCGACCTCGAGGAGGCGCGTACGACGGTCGCGGACGTGTCGTACTTCGGCACGATGATGGTCGAGCTCGGACACGCTGACGGCATGGTGTCGGGCGCCGTCCACACGACCGCCCACACGATCCGGCCCGCGCTCGAGGTCGTGAAGACGGTCCCGGGGGTCTCGACCGTCTCGTCGGTGTTCTTCATGTGCCTCGAGAACCAGGTCCTCGTGTACGGCGACTGCGCCGTCGTCGTCGATCCTGATGCCGAGCAGCTGGCCGACATCGCGATCTCGTCGGCGCGTACGGCCGCCGCCTTCGGCATCGACCCGCGCGTCGCGATGCTGTCGTACTCGACCGGCACCTCCGGCACCGGCTCCGACGTCGAGAAGGTCCTCAACGCGACGGGCCTCGCGCAGGAGCGGGCGCCCGACCTGCCGATCGAGGGCCCGATCCAGTACGACGCCGCGATCGACCTCGCCGTCGCCCGGACGAAGCTGCCCGAGTCGGACGTCGCCGGACGGGCCACGGTCTTCGTCTTTCCGGACCTCAACACCGGGAACAACACGTACAAGGCGGTGCAACGCTCGGCCGCGGCGGTCGCGGTCGGCCCCGTGCTCCAGGGCCTGCGCAAGCCCGTCAACGACCTGTCTCGCGGCGCGACCGTGCGCGACATCGTCAACACGGTCGCGATCACCGCGATCCAGGCCCAGCAGCTGGGACAGGTCAGCTCTTCGGCTTGAGCTTCTTCACGTCGAGCGCCTTGCCGCCGTGGAGCACGGTGAGCAGCTGGGTGAACGACTTGTCCTGCTTCGCCGTACGGCCGAAGCTCGTGAGCACCATCGCGGGCTTGAAGCGCGGCACCGTCACGGCGTGGGCGTACGTGAACTCCTTGAGCCCGTCCTCGCCGTGGATGCGTCCGAAGCCCGACTCCCCCACGCCGCCGAACGGCAGCGACGGCACACCGGCGAACGACGTCACCGAGTTGACCGACGTCATGCCGCTGCGGATGCGGTGCGCGATCTCGGCCGCCTGCTTCTTGCCGAAGACGGCGCCGCCCAGGCCGTACGCGGTGGCGTTGGTACGGCGTACGGCCTCGTCCATCGACGGCACCGAGTTCACGACGAGCGTCGGCCCGAACGTCTCCTCGGTCACCGCTGGGGCGTCCTCGGGGACGCCGGTGAGGATGGTCGGCTGCACGAACCGCTCGCCGACCGCGTCGGGACCGCCGACGACCGCCGTGCCGCCCCGCGCGACCGCGTCCTCGACGTGACGCTTGATGATCGGAAGCTGGCCGGGCATCGTGATCGGGCCGATCTTGGCCTCGGAGTCGGACCCTGCTCGCACGACGGCGGCCTTGGCGGTGATCTCGGCGACGAACGCGTCGAACACCTTCTCGTGGACGTAGACGCGCTCGGTGCCGATGCAGGTCTGCCCGGCGTTGCTCATGCCGCCCCACAGCGCCGCATCCGCCGCCGCTTCGATGTCGGCGTCCTCGTCGACGATCAGGGCGTCCTTGCCGCCGGCCTCGATGACGACGGGGGTGAGGTTCTTGGCGGCAGCCTCCATGACCTTGCGGCCGGTGGCCGGCGAACCCGTGAACGCCACCTTGTCGACCTTGGAGGACGCGAGGGCCGCACCGGTCTCGCCGAGCCCGGTGACCAGCTGGAGCACGGGGTAGTCCGAGACGACCTCCGCGAACGCGTCGACGAGCCACTTGCCGACGCCCGGCGTGTACTCCGACGGCTTGAACACGACCGCGTTGCCGGCCGCGAGGGCGTACGCGATGGAGCCCATCGGCGTGAACACGGGGTAGTTCCACGGTCCGATCACACCGACGACGCCGAGCGCCTTGTACTCGATCGTGGCCTTCTGGTTGACCATGAGCAGGCCTGGCGAGACCGTCCGACGGCCGAGCAGCTTCTTGGCGTGCCCGGCGGCCCAGGCGATGTGGTCAATCGCCAGACCGATCTCGAGCACGGCGTCGCTGTGCGGCTTGCCGGTCTCGGCGTGGACGACGTCCGCGAGCTGGTGGATGCGACGCGTGATGACGCCCTTCCAGCGGCCGAGGACCTCCTTGCGACCGTCGTAGCCGATCTCGGACCACCACTGCGACGCGATGCGCGCCCGCTCGACGGCGGCGTCGACCTCGTCCGGGGTGGTCAGCGGGTACGTGCCGACGACGTCGCCCGTCGCGGGGCTCAGCGAGTCGAACGTCGTCGGGGCTGCCGCGTTGTCGTCGGACTGCGCCGCCCTCTTGCGCGAGCGGCTGGTCTTCGGCATCGGGCTCGTCGTCGCCATCTCGTCCTCCGGGGGTCTGTGATGCGGGGCACAAAGCCTTTCCGGGGAAGCCTACTGCTCGGTAGCCAGCGACGACAGATCCTCCTGCCCGGCATGACGCGATGAATTCGACCCGCACCCGCGGTCGTACAGGCATGAGCGCCGATCCCGGAGCAGCCCATTCCGTCGTCACGTCCTCCGACGGCACCAGGATCGCCTGCACACGCCGCGGCTCGGGGCCACCGGTCGTCCTCGTCGACGGTGCCCTGGCCTGCTCGCGCACCGACCCCGGACGAGACCTCGCCGTGGCACTCGCGGCGTCGTTCACGGTGTACGACTACGACCGTCGCGGGCGCGGCGAGAGCACCGACACCCCGCCGTACGCCCCGCGCCGCGAGGTCGAGGACCTGGCCGCCGTCGTTGCTGCGGCAGGGCCCGGTGCATGCGTGTTCGGGCAGTCCGCGGGGGCCGCACTGGCCTTGGAGGCGGCCGCGTCGGGGATGCCGGTGCGCCGACTTGCCACGTACGAACCTCCCTACACCGGAGAGTTCCTGGGGTCCGCGGACATCAGGCGCTCCCGCAACGGGCTGGAGGCGACCCTCGCCGACGACGACCGCGGGCCGTGCCGGTACGGCGACGCCGTCGCGATGCTGATGACGCTCGCGGGGATGCCCAAGGAGATGGTCACCCTCGCGCGACGGACGCCGGTGTGGCAGGAGTACGAGGCGCTCGCGCCCACCATCGCGTACGACCTCGCGCTGCTCGGTGACGGCATCGTGCCGCGACAGCGGTTCGAGGCGATCGACGTGCCGACGCTGGTCCTCGACGGAGCGGCGAGTCCCGAGCTGCTGCGTCGTCCGTCGCGGATCGTGGCGTGCGTCGTCCGCGCCGCGGAGTATCGCTCGCTCCGCGACCAGACCCACGACGTGGACCCGGCGGTGCTGGCACCGGTGCTCACGGACTGGTTCGCGGGGGGGCCTGTGACCTAGGACGACGCGGACGCCACCGCTCCCGCGGCCACCGCCGGCGGCAGCGTACGGCCGAGCATGAGGTCGACGGCCTTCTCGCCGACCATGATCGTGGGCGCGTTCGTGTTGCCTCGCGGAACCATCGGCATGACCGACGCGTCGACGACGCGCAGCCCTTCGACCCCGCGCACGCGCAGCTCCGGGTCGACCACCGACGCCTCGCCGGACCCCATCGCGCACGTGCCGACCGGGTGGTACAGCGTCTGGGTCTGCGCCCGGATGTGCTCGACGAGCTCGGCGTCGGTGGGGACGGCACCGCGGGTCCTCGGCATCCACAGGTCGACGAGGAACCGCGCGAGCGGCCCGGACGACACCGTGTCGAGGACCCGGCGTGCGCCGGCCAGCATCGCGTCCAGGTCGGTCTGGTCGTCGTAGTACGCGGCGTCGATCGCCGGGTGCCACGTCGGATCGGCCGAGCGCAGGCGCAGCGACCCGCGGCTCGCGACGTTGACCAGGGTGGGCGCCGCGGTGAACATCTGCGCCTTCGCCTCTCGAAGCCCGTTGTCGTAGAACCCCGCCGGCGCCACGTGGACCTGGAGGTCCGGCGCCGGGAGTCCGTCACGGCTGGTGAAGAATCCGCCGGCCTCACCGATGTTGGAGGCCAGCGGACCCTTGCCGGTCGCCTTCCACCGCATCAGGTTGCCGAGGTTGCTCGCCTGCGCGAGGTCGGTCGTACCGCGCGTGGTCCAGATCAGCGGCAGCGCAGGGTGGTCGTGGAGGTTCGCGCCGACGCCGGGCAGGTCGGTGACCACGTCGATGCCGTGCTCCCGCAGATGGGCGGCGGGACCGATCCCCGACAGCATCAGCAGCTGCGGGCTGTTGACCGCTCCGCCGGACAGCACGACCTCACGCTCGGCCCGCGCGACCTGCTCGGCCCCGGCCACGGCGTACGCGACCCCAGCGGCGCGGCCGCCCTCGACGACGACACGGGTCGCCAGCGCCCCGGTGACCACGGTGAGGTTGGGGCGGTCGAGCGCGGGCCGGAGGTACGCGTCGGCGACCGACCAGCGCCGACCCTTGCGGCACGTCACCTGGTAGAGCCCCGCACCTTCCTGCGCGGCCCCGTTGAAGTCGTCGGTGCGGTCGAAGCCCGAGCCCACCGCCGAGTCGACCCAGGCCTGGCTCAGCTCGTGGGTGAAGACACGGTCCTCGACCCGCAGCGGGCCGTCGGTGCCGTGGTACGGCCCGGCGAGACGAGTGTTGCCCTCGGCGCGGACGAAGTACGGAAGGACGTCCTCGTAGCCCCACCCCGCGGCGCCGTACGCGTCGCGCCAGGTGTCGTAGTCGTAGGCGTTGCCGCGGATGTAGATCATCGCGTTCATCGACGAGCAGCCACCGAGCGCCTTCATGCGGGGCCAGTACGCCCGGCGACCGTGCAGCTGCTTCTGCTCCGTGGTCGAGTAGTTCCAGTCCCAGCGGGTCTTGAACAGGCTCGAGAAGGCGGCGGGGATCGTGATCTCGTCGGCATCGGCCTCTGGCCCTGCCTCCAGGAGGAGGACGGTCACGGACGGGTCCTCGGTGAGCCGCGACGCGACCACCGCTCCGGCGCTTCCCGCGCCCACCACCACGTAGTCGTAGGACGTCATGCGCGGAAGTGTGACACACCTCATAACAAGAGGCCCCGATCTCCTGGGATCGCGCGAGCAAGGCGGGCCTGGTAGCGCTCCCAGTGACGCAAAACATGAGGCATGCCTCACGAAAATGTTGAGGCATCCCTCATGTTTGAGTCATGATGAGTGCGGCCACGACCGCGCACCACCAGGAAGCTCGAGGGACTCGTGACGATCATCGACACCCCGACCACCCGGACGACGACGCACGACCACCGCACCCGGCTGGTCGATGCACTCAACGACGCGACTCCGTACGCGATCGCGTTCGGCGGCCAGGGCAGTCCATGGCTCGAGCCGCTCAGCGACCTGCTTCGGACCTATGCGCTAGGTCCCCAGCTCCACGCGGTCTGCGCCGCGGCCGAGACACGGCTCGCGCCGGTCCAGGCGGAACTCGCCCGGATCCCGCTGCCGTTCCAGCCGCTCGCCTGGGCGGACGCCCTCGCAGTAGCCGAGTCGGCAGCCGCCGACGAGGAGTCGACGGCACCCGACACGGACGTGCTCACGCAGCCCGCCGTGTCGGTGCCCGGCATCCTCCTCGCCCAGCTCGCCGGCATCGAGGCCGTGCGGCTGCAGGGTCTCGACCTCGCGAACCACGCTCCGACCGCGGTCGTCAGCCACTCGCAGGGCGTCCTGGCGGCTGAGACGCTCGCCGGCCGCTCGGCCTCGGACGTCCTCGCCGTCGCGCGCCTCGTGGGTGCGGCGATCCAGCTCACCGCTCAGCGCCGTGGCCTGCTCGGCGACACGATGCTCGCGGTCCGCCGCGTCGACCCGGCCGAGGTCACCGTCCTCCTCGCCGAGGTGGACGGCGTCGACGTGGACGTCGCTCTTCGCAACGGGCGCCGTACGGTCGTCCTCAGCGGCCCGGCCGAGGACCTCGCCACGGTCCGCCGTCACCTCGAGCGCGAGGCCGAGGCCCAAGCCGCCCGTCGCGAGCGCAAGGCCACCGGCGGTACGCCGTTCTCCCCGGTGTTCGAGGTGCTCGAGCCGCGCGCCGCGTTCCACCACCACGGGCTCAGCGAAGCCGGCGACCTCGTCGCGGACTGGGCGGCCGTGTGCGGCCTCGACCCGGAGTGGGCACGCGACGTCGCGACCCGCGCCGTGATCGCGCCCGGAGACTGGGTCCGCGACCTCGAAGGCGCCCTCGACAGCGGTGCCGAGTGGATCCTCGACCTCGGTCCGGGCAACCTCGCGTCCCTGCTCGCCGAGTACGAGGCCACCGCCCGCGGTGTCGGGCTCGTCGCCCCGGCCACGCGCCAGGGCCAGCGGATCCTGACCACGCCCGGCGCCGCGCCCCGCCGTGCCGCTGCGTGGTCCTCGTACGCCCCCAAGCCCGTCACCCTCCCGGACGGACGCACGGTCCTGGAGACGAGCTTCACCCGCCTCACCGGCCGCTCCCCCATCCTCCTGGCCGGCATGACGCCCACCACGGTCGACGCTCCCATCGTCGCGGCTGCGGCCAACGCCGGCTTCTGGTCCGAGCTCGCCGGCGGCGGACAGGTCACCGAGGGCATCTTCGCCGACCGGATCGAGGAGCTCACGGGACTCCTCGAGCCGGGCCGTACGTTCGCGTTCAACGCGCTCTACCTCGACCCGTACCTGTGGAAGATGCAGCTCGGGCAGCAGCGCCTCGTCCAGCGCGCGCGGGCCAACGGCGCCGCGGTGGACGCGGTCGTGGTCAGCGCCGGCATCCCGGAGCTCCCGGACGCCGTCGCTCTCGTCGAGGAGCTCCGCGACGCGGGCATCTCGTACGTCGTCTTCAAGCCCGGCACGGTGAAGCAGATCCGCGAGGTGCTCGCGATCGCCCGCGAGGCCGCGCCGATCCCGATCGTCGTGCACGTCGAGGGCGGCAAGGCTGGCGGGCACCACTCGTGGGAGGACCTGGACGACCTCCTCCTCACCACGTACGCCCAGCTGCGCGCCCAGGACAACGTCGTCGTCTGCGTCGGCGGAGGCATCGGGACGCCGGAGGCCGCGTCGGCCTACCTGACCGGCGCCTGGGCCCGCCGCCACGGCTACCCGGCGATGCCGCTCGACGGCATCCTCGTCGGCACCGCCGCGATGGCGACGCGCGAGGCGACCACCTCGCCGCAGGTCAAGCAGATGCTCGTCGACACCCCCGGGACTCCCGACTGGGTCGGAGCGGGCCGTGCCGACGCCGGCATGGCGTCGGGCCGCAGCCAGCTCGGCGCGGACATCCACGAGATCGACAACGCCGCCTCGCGCGCCGGACGCATCCTCGACGAGGTGGCCGGCGACGCCGAGGCCGTCGCGAAGCGCCGCGACGAGATCGTCGCCGCGATCGCACCGACCGCCAAGCCGTACTTCGGCGACGTCGAGGACATGACGTACGCCGGCTGGCTGGCGCGCTACGCCGACCTCGCCGGTGCCGAGCCGGGCGAGAACGAGATCACCGGCGCCGGAGCCGAGAACTGGCTCGACGTGACGCTGCGCGACCGCTTCCACGCGATGCTCCAGCGCGCCGAGGCCCGCCTCGCAGCCGAGGACCACGGCGAGATCACGACGCTGTACCCCGATGCCGACGCCGCCGACGACCCGTACGCCGCGATCGGGGCCCTCCTGGCCGCGTACCCGCACGCCACCGAGGTGACCCTCCACCCGGCCGACGTCGCATACTTCGTCGAGGTCTGCCGCCGTCCCGGCAAGCCCGTGCCGTTCGTGCCGGTGCTCGACGGCGACGTACGCCGCTGGTACCGCTCCGACTCCCTCTGGCAGGCCCACGACGCCCGCTACCCCGCCGACGCCGTCTGCATCATCCCGGGGCCTGTCGCCGTCGGCGGCATCACCCGCGTCGACGAGCCGGTCGCGGACCTCCTGCGCCGCTTCGAGGACGAGACCGTGGACGACGTCCTCACCGCGGGCGCCCTCGCCTCGCGCGTCGCCGGCCGCCGCCGGGTCGACGCCGCCGACGACCTCCTCGGTCTCGTGCTCGCCGCACCCGACGTGAGCTGGGCGGGCCGCACGGTCCGCAACCCCGTCCACCGCCTCGGCGTGGACTGGGTCATCGTCGACCCGAGCCGCGCCGAGCACGCCGAGACCGGCGCCGTCCTGTTCACCGACGGCGACGACGCCGTGCTCGAGGTGCCGCTCGGCGGCAGCCGGTCGCTGTCGGTCCGGATCGAGATCGCGGACGCTGCATCGGGCGGCGCACCGATCGTGACCGCCGAGAGCGCCGTCACGGCGATGCGCAGCCTCGTCGGTGTCGCGGCCGGCGGCAACCTTCCGCAGGCCGCCGACGGAATCGCCCGTACGACCGCGACCTGGTCCGGCGACCTCGGTGCCGACCACTCCGCCGTCACGGGCGGTCCCGCCGCCCGCGGCAGCCGCCCGGCGCCCGACGCGCTCGTCGGTCTGGCCTGGTCGTCGGTGTTCGCCGTCCTCGCCGACACCCACGTCCCCGGGAGCGACCTCTCCGTCGTCGAGGGCATGCTCGACCTGGTCCACCTCGACCACGCGATCCAGCTCGTCGGCGAGCTGCCGACCGCGAAGACCGCGCTCGCCGTCGAGGCACGCCTCGCCGGCGTCGAGGATGCCGGAGTCGGCCGTGTCGTCACCATCGACGTCACCATCACGACGGAGTCCGGCGACGCCGTCGCGACGCTGCGCGAGCGGTTCGCGATCCGCGGCCGCAACGGTGCCGCCGACCTCACCGACCCCGCCGTCGCCGGCGGCGCGGCACGCGGGCCGGTGACCGACACCTCGCGCCGTACCCGCGCCTCGGTGTCCGTCGTCGCCCCGACCGACCTGTCCGCGTTCGCCGCGGTCACCGGCGACCACAACCCGATCCACACCAGCGTCGCCGCAGCACGCCTCGCCGGCCTCGGCGACCCGATCGTGCACGGCATGTGGCTCTCGGCCGCGGCTCAGCAGATGCTCGTCGGTCGCCACATCGACGGCTGGACCACCCGGTTCCTCGCACCCGTGCGGCCAGGAGCGACCGTCGACCTTGCCGCCGTCCGGACCGGCCTCGACGCCGGTGCCGAGATCGTCGAGGTCACCGGTCGCAGCGAGGGCGAGCTCGTGCTCGCCGCCACCGCCCGCATCGCACCCCCGCGCACCGCGTACGCGTTCCCGGGACAGGGCATCCAGCACGCCGGGATGGGCATGGCGGGCTACCGCCGCAGCAAGGCCGCGCGCGAGATCTGGGACCGGGCCGACGCCCACACCCGCGAAGCGCTCGGCTTCTCCATCCTGACCGTCGTGCAGGAGAACCCGACGGTCATCGTCGCCGACGGCGTCACGCACAAGCACCCGGACGGCGTCCTGTTCCTCACGCAGTTCACGCAGGTCGCGATGGCCGTCCTCGGGTCGGCGCAGATCGCCGAGCTCCGCGAGGCCGGCGCGTTCGTCGACGACGCGGTGCTGGCAGGCCACTCGGTCGGCGAGTACAACGCACTCTCGGCCGTCTCCGGCGTGATCAGCCTGGAGGCCGTGATCGAGGTCGTGTTCCAGCGCGGCTCGGTCATGCACACGCTCGTGCCCCGCGACGCCGAGGGCCGCAGCGACTACCGGCTCGCGGCGATCCGCCCGAGCCAGATCGGCCTCGACGACGCTGAGGTCACGCCGTTCGTCGACCGGATCGCGCAGGAGTCCGGCGAGTTCCTCGAGATCGTGAACTACAACCTGCGCGGCTCGCAGTACGCGATCGCCGGCTCCGTCAAGGGCCTGGAGATCCTCGAGGCCGAGATCGCGCGCCGACGGGCCGAGTTCGGCGGCAAGGCCGCCTTCATCCTGGTCCCCGGCATCGACGTGCCGTTCCACTCCAGCGTCCTCCGCGGCGGCGTGCCGGACTTCCGGGCCCGTCTCGAGGAGCTGCTGCCCGAGACGATCGATCCCTCGATCCTGCTCGGACGCTACGTCCCGAACCTCGTCCCGTGGCCGTTCACCCTCGACCGTGCGTTCGTCGCGGAGATCGCCTCGACGGTGCCGTCCGCACCGCTCGAAGAGGTCCTCGCCGACTACGACGCCTGGGCGGCGACGCCCGGCCGTCTCGCGCGCCGACTGCTCGTCGAGCTGCTCGCGTGGCAGTTCGCGAGCCCGGTCCGCTGGATCGAGACCCAGGACCTGATGTTCGGCGACCTGGGCGTTGAGCGCTTCGTGGAGATCGGTGTCGCCAACGCACCGACCGTCGCGAACCTCGCGTCGTCGACCCTCAAGCTGCCGACCGCCCCCGAGCGGACCATCGAGGTCCTCAACATCGAGCGCGAGTCCGGCTCGGTGTTCGCGACCGACACCGACCCGGAGCCGGCAGCGACGGAGGAGCCCGCTCCCGCACAGACCGCCGGTGCAGCGGCGGCACCCTCCGCCGCCGCCGCACCGGCACCCAGCGCCGCACCCAGCGCCGACCGCCCCGCCGACCTCACGTTCGACGCGGCGGACGCGACCACGGTGCTGCTCGCGTGGTGGACCAAGATGCGCCTCGACCAGATCGGCACGGCCGACTCGATCGAGTCGCTGTGCGACGGCGCGTCGTCGCGGCGCAACCAGCTGCTCGTCGATCTCGGCGGCGAGCTGTCGCTCGGCGCGATCGACGGCGCCGCCGACGCCGACATCCCGACGCTCTCCGGACAGGTCAAGGGCCTCGCCCGCTCGTACAAGCCGTTCGGCCCCGTGCTCTCGAGCGCGCTCGGCGACCACCTCACGAAGGTGCTCGGCCCGACGGGCAAGCGGCAGGCGGCGATCGCAGACCGCGTCACCGGCGTCTGGCAGCTCGGCCCCGGCTGGGCGAGCCACGTCACCGCCGAGCTGGCGCTGGCGACGCGTGATGGCAGCAGCGTGCGTGGTGGCAGCTTCGGCGACCTGGACGCTCCGTCCAGCGCCGCCGACTTCGACGCCGCCGTCGACGCCGGTGTCCAGTCGGTGGCCGCACGCCGCGGCATCGCCGTGGCGCTCCCCAGCGCGGGCGGAGCCGACGTCACCGTCGACGCCGCGGCCCTGGGCGAGATCACCGCCGGCATCACCGGCCCCGACGGGGTGCTCGCCTCCACGGCGCGCCACCTCCTCAAGACGCTGGGCCTCGCCGAGACCTCGGCCGTCTCGACCACCGACACCGCAGACGCCGCGGCCCTCGCCCAGGTCGAGGCGGAGCTCGGGACCGACTGGGGGCGCCTCACCGCGCCCGCGTTCGACGCACGCCGTGCACTGCTGCTCGACGACCGGTGGGCCAGCGCCCGCGAGGACGTCGCCCGCATCGCCGCCGGCGGCACCGTGGCGGCCACGCCGGAGTCGTTCACCGGCACCGGCGAGGACGTCGCGGCACAGGCCCGCTGGTGGGCCGCGCGCACGGAGGACGCTGCACTCGCCGACCGCCTCACCGCGATCGCCGACGCGGCGACCGACACCGCCGCGGGCGCCTGGACCGACGAGGTCGCCGTCGTCACCGGTGCGAGCGCCGGCTCGATCGCGTCCGCCGTCGTCGGGCGCCTGCTGTCGGGTGGCGCGACGGTCGTCGCGACCACCTCGCGGCTCGACCAGCCCAAGCTGCGGGCGTACAAGGAGCTCTACCGCACCCACGCCCGCGCCGGTGCGCGCCTGTGGGTCCTGCCCGCCAACCTCGCGTCGTTCGCCGACGTCGACGCGCTCGCGTCGTGGGTGACCGAGGAGCAGACCAGCACCGCAGGCGGCACCACCACGGTGACCAAGCCGGCGCTGACGCCGACCCTCCTGTTCCCGTTCGCGGCCGGCCGGGTCGCGGGCGACATGACCGAGGTCGGTGCCCGCTCCGAGGTCGACATGCGGATCCTGGTGTGGTCGGTGGAGCGCCTCGTCGCGACCCTCGGCACCACCGGACGCGCACACGACCTCGCCTCCACGCTGCACGTCGTCCTGCCGGGCTCCCCCAACCGCGGCATGTTCGGCGGCGACGGGGCGTACGGCGAGGCCAAGGCCTCGCTCGACGCGATGGTCGCGCGGTGGTCTGCCGAGGCGACCTGGAGCGAGCGCGTCACGCTCGTGCACGCGATCATCGGCTGGGTCCGCGGGACCGGGCTGATGGGCGGCAACGACCCGCTGGTCGAAGCCGTCGAGCGCGTCGGTGTCCGCACGTGGTCCACCGACGAGATGGCAGAGGAGCTCCTCGGGCTGGCGTCGGTCGAAGCTCGGGCTGAGGCACGAACGGCTCCCCTCACTGCTGACCTGACCGGCGGGCTCGGCGAGACCGACCTCGATCTCGCCGCGCTGGCCCGTGAGGCTTCGGAGGGTCTCGATCGCTCCGCGCCTCGCCCAGCGGGTGAGGAAGCGGCGATCGCCGCTCTCGCGCCGTCGCCGGCCCAGCTGCCCAAGCGGCCGAAGGTCTCGTGGCCCAGCACCACCGCCCGCCCCGAGGACCTCGTGGTCATCGTCGGTGCCGGTGAGCTCGGTCCGTTCGGCTCGGCACGCACCCGCTTCGAGTACGAGGTATCCGAGGAGCTCTCGGCCGCGGGCGTGCTCGAGCTCGCCTGGTCGACCGGGCTGATCGCCTGGGACGACAACGGCGGCTGGTACGACGTCGAGGCCGGCGACGCGGTCTCCGAGGCCGAGATCCACGAGCGCTACCACGACGTGGTCGTCGAGCGGTGCGGCATCCGGCGCTACGCCGACGACGGCGCGCTGGTCGACACCTCGACGCCGCTGCTCGCCCGTGCCTACCTCGACGACGACATCACGTTCTCCGTCGGCTCCGAGGCTGCGGCCAGGGCGATGTACGACGCCGACCCCGACCGTACGGTCATCGCACCGGGCGGCGACGGCGACTGGACCGTGACCCGCAAGGCCGGCACCGAGATCCGCGTCCCGCGGCGCCTCGCGCTGACCCGTACGATCGGCGGCCAGATCCCGACCGGCTTCGACCCCGCGGTGTGGGGCGTGCCCGCCGAGATGCTCGAGTCGCTCGACCGTGTCGCGGTCTGGAACCTCGTCTGCACCGTGGACGCGTTCCTCTCCAGCGGCTTCAGCCCGGCGGAGCTCATGCGCTGGGTCCACCCGGCCGCGGTCGCCAGCACGCAGGGCACCGGCATGGGCGGCATGACGTCGATGCGCTCGCTCTACATCGACACGCTCCTCGGCGAGGCGAAGCAGAACGACATCCTCCAGGAGGCGCTGCCGAACGTCATCGCGGCGCACGTCATGCAGTCGTACGTCGGTGGCTACGGCGCGATGATCCACCCGGTCGCCGCCTGCGCGACGAGCGCGGTGTCGGTCGAGGAGGGTGCGGACAAGATCCGCCTCGGCAAGGCCGACTTCGTGGTCGCCGGCGGGTTCGACGACCTGTCGACGGAGGGCATCGTGGGCTTCGCCGACATGTCCGCGACGGCCGACTCGGGCACGATGCTCGCCAAGGGCATCGACCCGCGCTTCGTCAGCCGCGCCAACGACCGTCGCCGTGGCGGCTTCGTCGAGAGCCAGGGAGGCGGCACGATCCTCCTCGCACGCGGCGACGTCGCGCTCCGGATGGGCCTCCCCGTCCTGGGTGTGGTCGCGTACGCCGGGTCCTTCGCCGACGGCGTCCACACGTCGATCCCCGCTCCGGGACTCGGCGCTCTGGCAGCGGCTCGCGGCGGCGCCCAGTCGCCGCTGGCCCGCGGGCTCGCCGCTCTCGGCCTCGGCGCGGACGACGTCGCGGTGGTGTCGAAGCACGACACCTCGACCGCGGCGAACGACCCCAACGAGTCCGAGCTGCACGAGCGGATCGCGGCGTCGCTGGGCCGATCGGACGGCAACCCGCTGTTCGTGGTCTCGCAGAAGACGCTCACGGGGCACTCGAAGGGCGGGGCGGCCGCGTTCCAGATGATCGGGCTCTGCCAGGTCCTCGGGGCGCAGGTGCTGCCGCCCAACCGCAGCCTCGACTGCGTCGACGACGTCCTCGACGAGAACCCGCACCTGGTGTGGCTGCGCGAGGCGCTCGAGGCTCCCGCCCCGATGCGCGCCGGGCTGGTCACGAGCCTCGGGTTCGGCCACGTCGCCGCGCTCGTCGCGATCGCCCACCCGGAGGCGTTCCTGGCGACGCTCGACGCGACGCAGCGCGAGGAGTACGAGCGGGCGGCACGCGCCCGTGAGGTCTCGGGCCGGCTGCGCCTCGTCCGGGCGATGTACGGCGGTCCTGCGCCGTACCAGCGCCCGGTCGGACGCCGCCTCGGTGACTCCGGCGTCCGCGAGCGGGAGGCGTCGATCCTCCTCGACCCGCAGGCGCGGCTGGGCAAGGACGGCATCTACTCGTGAGCGTGATCGGCGTGGGCGTGGACCTGGTCCACGTCCCGTCGTTCGCTGAACAGCTGGCTCAGCCGGGCACCCGGTTCGAGGAGATGTTCACCCCCGGCGAGCGAGGTGACGCAGCGGACGGTCCTGCCGACCGTACGCGTCACCTCGCCGCCCGGTGGGCGGCCAAGGAGGCCGTCGTGAAGGCCTGGTCGGCGTCCCTGCACGGCTCGCCACCGGTGGTCGAGGAGTCGAAGGCCCTGGCGGCGATCGAGGTCGTCAAGGACCTCTGGGGCCGTCCGCGGATCGCGCTGCACTCGCCGGTGTCGACGCACCTCGACGCGGGGCGGCTGCACGTCTCGCTGTCGCACGACGGCGACTACGCGATCGCGTACGTCGTCCTCACCGCCTGAGCGCGATCGCGCGTCAGCCGGCCTGCTCGGCCGCCAGCAGGTAGGAGCCGAGGAGTCGCTTGAGCTCGATCACGGCCTCGGCGTGCTCCTGGCCGTCGCGGATCGAGAAGTTGAGCATCGAGTACGCGACGTGGACGAGGACCTCGGCGACGATCTTGCGGCGACCCCGCGGCGTACGGGGCGTCAGGGGCGCGAGAACGCCCGCCACGTCGACCGCCAGCTCGCGCTCGGTGACGGCGGCCGTCGCACGCGTCGCCGGGGTGGACTGGACCGCGTGCCACACGGCACGGCGCGACGGGTCTGTCACCCAGAGGGCGGCGATGTGGTCCACGAGCTGGTCGAGGAGCCGCAGCCAGTCGAGCGTCGGCAGCGCGGCGGCCAGTCTCGCGAGCTCGGCGCGGACGGCCACGACGTCCTGGCGGTCGAGCTCGCAGACGACGACGTACTTGTTCTGGAAGAACTGGTAGATGGTGCCGATCGGGATGCCTGCGCGGCTGGCGACCTCCTCGAGCGTGAACGACTCGAAGCCCACGTCGAGCAGCAGGTCACGGGACGTCTGCAGGATCAGGTCGAACTTCTTCTGGCTCCGCTCCTGCGTCGGGCGGCGCCGAGGTTCGAGGATCTCCACGGTCGTCACACCTCAACCCTACCGATGCGTAGGTTGTGTTCGCTGGCACATTCGTCCGGTTGACACCGCGAGTTGCGGGCCGTGGACCGGCGCGGCACGGCTCGTGGAGAGCCGTGCCGCGCCGTCCTCGAATGGGATCAGCGACCCTGGGTGGCGTCCAGGGCGTCGACGAGACCGTCGCCGAAGAAGCCGTTGTACGCGGCGTCGCCGGTGCAACGGACGTCGCTCGGGCACGGCTTGTCGTCGGCCTGCGCGCGCACCATCGCGACGAGCTCGGCCGGCGACGCGTCAGGGTGCGACGACGCGAGGAGCGCCAGCACGCCCGCGACATGCGGCGAGGCCATGGACGTGCCGGACTTGAGCCCGTAGCCGCCGTTGAGGACGGTCGACAGGATCCGGCTCCCCGGTGCTGCCACGTCGATCACGCCGTCGCCGTAGTTGGAGAAGCTCGACTTGGCTCCCGCCTGGTCGGTCGAGGCGACCGTCACGACACCCGGGAGCTCGGCCGGGATGTCCTCGCAGCCCGCGTCGATCGGACGCGTCACCGGAGTGGTGTCGTTCGGGCTGGTCGCGTCCGTCGTCTTGTTGGCGAGGTCGTAGTTCGAGTTGCCGGCTGCGGCAGCGCTCACGACGCCCTTGCGCTCGGAGTACGAGACGGCCCGGCGGACGGCTTCCTTGGCCGCGGCCTGGTCCGGGTCGTTGCTGCACCAGAACATCCACGGATCGACGTAGTAGCTGTTGT
Source organism: Mumia sp. Pv4-285 (assembly GCF_041320275.1). Taxonomy (NCBI): domain Bacteria; kingdom Bacillati; phylum Actinomycetota; class Actinomycetes; order Propionibacteriales; family Nocardioidaceae; genus Mumia; species Mumia qirimensis. The sequence goes on from NZ_CP162023.1 coordinate 3,982,138, forward strand.
TCGTCACGTCGACGCCGTGCTGGGCGGCCCACACGAACCCGCAGATCGCGTACTCGGGGTAGATGAACCCGTCGTCGTCGACGACCTTGATCGAGCTCATCCGGACGTTCGGAGCGACTCCGACGATGCCGACGCCGTTCTTGGCCGCGGCGATCGTCCCGGCCACGTGCGTCCCGTGGTCGCTGGTCGTCGGGATCCAGGCGGCGCGGCTGGTGTCCGGCACCCCGTACGAGGTGCAGCCGACCGAGTTCTGCGCGTCCAGGTTGGGCGCGAGGTCGGGGTGCGTGTCGTCGATGCCGCTGTCGAGCACGCCGACGGTGACGTCGCGGCTGCCGTCGCTGGCGACGTCTGCCTTGATCTGGGTCATGTCCCACTGCTGCGACTCGAGCGGGTCGGGGGCGACCTCGGTCGCCGAGACGCCCTGCCGGATCTCGAAGGCCGAGCGGCTCTCGGCGTCGCGCGCCAGCGAGCGTCGCTGCGGCGCGGCGGCGGCCTCCGGTGTCTTGACGGCTGCCGTGCGCGTCGCGCCGACGGACTGGACGGCGCCGCCCTTCGCGACCTCCGCGACGTCCTGACGGAACGAGCCGGACGTGGAGTGCGCGACGACCACGCCGATCTCGGGCCAGGACTGGACGACCGTGCCGCCGGCGTCGCGCACCGCACGCTCGGCGAGGCGGGTCTGGCCGGGGTTCGCCTTGGTGTTGACGACGTAGCTCATGAGGACGCCGTCGGCGACCGGGGTCGCGGCTGCCACGGCGGGGGCCGTGGGAGCGGGCGCAGCGGAGGCGGCGGGTGCGACCGCGCCCGTCGTGAGCGCTGCGGCGACGAGCCCGATGCCGCTCAGCACTGTCGCTGCGAGGGGCCGCCGAGATCGGCGCCGGGGGCCTGGGGGGAATGCTGCCGAACTGACCATGGGGTGTTGACCTCCACTGCTGTCGGCCCGCGGCAGACCGCGCTGCGCCTGTGAGCGAGAGCGGGCGTCCGGGGGAACTGATTGTGTTCGGCAACCGTAGACCGCACACCGCCGATGCGCTGGTCGCGGCTGAGACCCAGAACACGTCCCGCCCCGGCTTGACAAAACATGAGGCACCCCTCATCTTTGAAGGAGTCCTGAGGCTTCCCTCATGTTTTAGGAGACCGAGTTGACCACGATCAACACGGAGACCGCAACCTCCGACCACCGCGCACGTCTCGCCCACCGCCGCCAGGAGCGGTTCCGTCGGGTCGAGCCGCGCGGACGCCGCGAGTACACCGCTCGCGAGCGTGCCGAGATGCTCGTCGACGCCGGCTCCTTCGTCGAGATGAGCCCGATGCGCGTCGACAGCAACGGCAACGGCGCCGGCGTGGTCATCGGCTGGGGCCGCGTCGACGGCCGCGGAGTCGTCATCGCCAGCCACGACGCCGCCGTCGCGTCCGGGGCCATCGGCGCCGTGTTCGCCGAGACCGTGCAGAAGGCGCAGCGGTTCGCCATCGACAAGGGCTACCCGATCGTCTACATCAACGACTCCGGCGGCGCCCGCATCCACGACGGCATCTACGCGCTGCACGGCTGCGGCGGCATCTTCGCGCTGAACGTCGAGGCTCAGAAGCGCGTCCCCCAGATCTCCCTGATCCTCGGCCCGTGCGCCGGCGCCGCCGCGTACTCCCCCGCGCTCACCGACTGGACGATCATGGTCCGCGAGCAGGGCCAGATGTTCCTCACCGGTCCCGACATCGTCAAGGCGACCACGGGCGAGGACGCGAGCGCCGAGGAGATCGGCGGCTCGGTCATGCACACCGAGGTCAGCGGTGTCGCGCACCTCGAGGTCACCAACGAGTCCGAGGCGTTCCACGCGACCCGCCTGCTCCTCTCGTACCTCCCGTCCCACGTCGGCGGCCCGATGCCGCTCGTCGCACCGCGGCGACCCGACGCGGTGGCTGCCGAGCGTCTCCCGTACGTCGTCCCGGACAAGGCCAGCGTCGTCTTCGACATGCACGCCGTGATCGACGGCGTGCTGGATGCCGGGCCTCGTCTGGAGCTCATGCCGGCGCACGCCCCCAGCGTGCTCACGCTGTTCGGTCACATCGACGGTCGCCCCGTCGGCGTGCTGGCCAACCAGCCGGCGTCGCGCGGCGGAGTCCTCGACGCGAAGTCGTCGGTCAAGGCCGCCCGCTTCATCGAGTTCTGCGGCCGCTTCGGACTGCCCGTGGTGACGTTCGTGGACGTGCCCGGCTTCCTCCCCGGCACCGTCGAGGAGTCCCGCGGAGTCATCACGCACGGCGCCAAGCTGCTCAAGGCGTACGTCGAGACGACTGCGCCCGTGCTGACGGTCGTGGTCCGCAAGGCGTACGGCGGCGCGTACATCGCCATGGGCTCGGCGTCGCTCGGCGCGGACTACTCCTGGGCCTGGTCGGGCGCGGAGATCGCGGTGATGGGCCCCGGCGGCGCCGTCGCGCTGCTGCACCGCCGCGCCCTGCGCGACGCAGACGACCCGGAGGCGCTCCGTGACGAGCTCGCCGCCGACTACCGCGAGAACGTCGCTCGCCCGTACGTCGCCGCCGAGGCAGGCATCCTCGACGACGTGATCCTCCCCGAGGAGACGCGCGACCGGCTCGTCGACGCGCTCGCGACGCTGGGCTTCGAGAGTGGGGCCGATGTACGCCGCTAGGGCCGAGATCGTCGGGAACGTCTGGCGGCTGAACGCGCAGGAGGGCGACCACGTCGCGGCGGGAGACGTCGTGGCGGTGCTGGAGACCATGAAGATGGAGATCCCGGTGCTCGCGGGCGAGGGCGGCACGGTCCGCCTGCACGTCCGCGAGGGCCAGATCGTGCAGGAGGGCGACGTCATCGCCGAGATCGGCTGACGTCCCTCGGCATCCGAGGCGTCTCGTGATAGGACGTGATCAGGGTCACTCTCCCTGCGTCCCGGCCCCGATCGTACGAGGTGCTCGATGTTCTTCCCGCTCACCGTCCGCGACTTCCTCGACCGTGCCGTCACGGTCTATCCCGACCGCGTCGCGGTGGTGGACGAGCCCGACCAGCCGGCGCCGTCGTGGGGCGAGGTCACGTACGCCGAGCTGGGCCGCCGGGCCCGTTCACAGGCTGCCTACCTCGACACGCTCGGGGTGGCGCAGGGCGCGCGGGTCGCGATCGTCTCGCAGAACGCCGCACGCCTGCTGACGTCGTTCTTCGGGGTCTCCGGGTGGGGGCGCATCCTGGTCCCGGTGAACTTCCGGCTCGCGGCGGCCGAGGTGAAGTACATCGTCGAGCACAGCGGCGCCGAGGTCCTGCTGGTCGACCCGGAGGTGCGGTCGCTGCTCGACACGGTCACCGCGAAGCACACCTTCGTCGTCGGCGAGGACGACGAACCGATGTGGACGACCACTGCGGAACCGCAGCCCTGGGACGGCGACGAGAGTGCGACCGCGACGATCAACTACACCTCCGGTACGACCGCGCGACCGAAGGGCGTCCAGCTCACCCACCGCAACCTGTGGACCAACGCGAGCATCTTCGGCTGGCAGGCCGGCGTGAGCGACCGCGACGTCTATCTCCACACGCTGCCGATGTTCCACGCGAACGGCTGGGGCATGCCGTACGCCGTCACCGGCATGGGCGGCCGGCACGTCGTGATCCGCAAGATCGACGGCACGGAGATCCTGCGACGGGTCGAGCAGCACGGCGTCACCTTCATGTGCGCGGCGCCTGCCGTCGTCCAGGCCGTTCTCGACGCGGCGAAGACCTGGGACGGCGAGGTTCCCGGGCGTGACCGCGTCCGGATCATCGTCGCCGGCGCACCGCCACCGACCCGGACGATCGAGCGTGTCCGCGGCGAGCTCGGCTGGGAGTTCATCCAGATCTACGGCCTCACCGAGACCGCCCCGCTCCTCACGATGAGCCGGATGCGCGAGGAGTGGGAGGGCCTGGAGCCGCTGGAGCAGGCTCGGCTGCTGGGTCGCGCCGGCGCGCCGGCCGTCGGCGTACGCATCATGGTGGACGACGGCGGTGAGGTCCTCGCGCAGTCCAACCACAACCTCGAGGCCTACTGGGAGAACCCGGAGGCGACCGCCGCGTCGCTGGAGGGCGGCTGGTTCCACACCGGCGACGGCGGCACGTTCGAGGACGGCCACCTCACGATCGCCGACCGCAAGAAGGACGTCATCATCTCCGGCGGCGAGAACGTGACGTCGATCGAGGTCGAGGACGCGCTCATGCTGCACCCTGCCGTACGCGAGGTCGCCGTCATCGGCATCCCCGACGAGAAGTGGGGCGAGCTCGTGACGGCCCTCGTCGTCGTGGACCCCGAGGCCGGCGAGGTGTCGGCGGAGGACCTCATCACGCACACGCGCCAGCACCTGGCGGGCTACAAGTGCCCCAAGCGCATCGAGTTCCGCGACGAGCTGGCACGTACGGCGACGGGCAAGCTGCAGAAGTTCAAGCTGCGCGCACCGTACTGGGAGGGCCACGAGCGCCAGGTCAACTAGCGTCGGCGGCCCAGCCACCGCCCGGTCGGCGCCGCCACGGCGAGCAGCTCGGGCACCGTCGCGAGCTTGCGACGGGGACGACCGACCGCCGCACCAGCGACCCGCTCGGCCCGGTCGATGGCGCGCATCCGTCGCAGTCCGACCACGTCCTTGCGGTGCCAGCGCAGCAGCGCCGTGAAGTCGCGCGCCGAGCTGGACGGGACCGGCAGACGGTCGGCCGACGCGTCCTCGATCAGGGCCTCGACGGTCTCCTGGGCGCAGGCGCGGTTGGCGCCGATCCCGCCGCGGGAGCCTCGCTTGATCCACCCGACGACGTACGTCCCGGGGATCGGATCGCCCGACGCGTCGAGGACGCGGCCGCGGTCGTTCGGCACCGTGTGCGTCGTCGGGTCGAACGGCAGGCCGGGGACTGGTGCCCCTCGGTAGCCGATCGCCCGCACGACCAGCCCGGTCGCGATCTCGCCACCCGTCGTGCGGACGCCGGTCACGGCGACGTCGCCCTCGAGGGAGACGGGAGCGGTCCAGAAGGCGAGCACGACCCGCTTGCCCGGCGCGGGCTGGGCGGACCAGTCGACGGCGACGCGCGGGACGTCGCGCAGCATCGCCGCCTTCGTGCCCGTCTGGGCGCCGTCGACGACCTCGGTCGTACGAGGGTCCTCCTCGACGAGGAGGTCGACGCCCGGGATCGACCGCATGCCGACGAGCTCCGAGCGTGAGTACGCCGCGTCCTCGGGTCCCCGGCGCCCGAGGACGACGACCTCGCGCACGGCGCTGCGGCGGAGCACGTCGAGCGCGTGGTCGGCGATGTCGGTGCGCGCGAGCTCGTCGGGATCGGTGAGGAGGACCCGCGCGACGTCGAGCGCCACGTTGCCGTTGCCCACCACGACGACCCGCTCCGAGGAGAGGTCGACGTCGTCGTGGTCACGGTCCGGCTGTGCGTTGTACCAGGCGACGACGTCCGTCGCCGACACGCTCCCGGCGAGATCCTCACCGGGGATGCCGAGCACCTTGTCCTGCGCGGCACCGACCGCGTACACGACGGCATGGTGGTGGTCGAGGAGCTCCTGGTGCGTGACGTCCTTGCCGACCTCGACGTTGAGCTGCACGGAGACCCGCAGGTGGTCGTACGTCCAGGCGAACGTGTCCTCGATGCGCTTGGTCTCCGGGTGGTCGGGAGCGACACCGGAGCGCAGGAGCCCGCCGGCGACGGGAAGCCGGTCGATCATCGTGAGGCGGGCGGGCGAGCTCATGAGCAGCGACCGCGCGGCGTACGCGGCCGACGGGCCGGTGCCGACGACGGCGACACGCAGCTCGCCGAACCCTTGCGGGACGGTCCTCGGGAACGTCAGCGCGTCCCACGTGACCGACTCGGGGTGCGTCTCGTAGTACTCGCGATTGAGGTCGGCGAAGACGGTGTCGGGTCCGCGAAGGAGGTCGACAGGCGCGATCGCGCCCACCGGGCAGGCGTCGGCGCAGGCTCCGCAGTCGATGCACGTGTCGGGGTCGATGAACACCATCTCGACCGACCCGGCCTCGCGCTCCTCCGGCGTCGGGTGGATGCAGTTGACGGGGCAGACCGAGACGCAGGTGGCGTCGTTGCAGCAGCTCTGCGTGACGGCGTAGGCCATGGGGTCGAGCCTCAGATCATGTCGACGGACTGGTAGATCGGCATCACGCGCTTGGTGAGCAGACCGCAGTCGGCGAGGAAGTCCATCAGGTGCACGCACGACAGGCGCATCATGGCCTTGCGGTGCTGGTTGTTCTTGGCCTCGTCGACGGCTCGCTGCTTGTCGAGGCCGGCGTTCGCGTACACCTCGGGGCTGACCATCGCGCTGGCGATGACCCACGCCGCGACCGCGAAGAGGTACGCAGACGACTCGCGCCGGAACCTGCCGGCATGCTGCAGGCTGTGCCTGATCTCGGCGCGCGCGAACTTCATGTGGCGAGACTCCTCGACCACGTGGATCTTGCTCGTGCTGCGGACGATGTGGACGACGTTCTCGCCTCGCATCCAGTCGCGCTGCATGACGTCGAGGATCTCCTCGGCGATGAGGATCGGGCCGTACGCCTGCTCGGCGCGGCCGATCGACTTCAGCAGGCGCGCGGCCTCGACGGTCGCGCGGGGCGGGAGGTACTGCGGGACGCCGAGGACGTCGCACGTCCGCGCGAACATCAACGAGTGGCGGCACTCGTCGGCAATCTCGGTGAGGGCGAAACGGAACTCGGTGTTGGCCGGGTTCTTGGCGTACTGGTCGCGGAGGATGAGCTGCTGCAGCATCATCTCGAACCAGATGCCGGTCTGCATGATCGAGCCGACCTCGTGGCGCGTGAGGGCGACGCGCTGCTCCTCGCTCATCTCGTCCCACAGGCGGGTGCCGTAGAGGGTGCTCCACTCGGGGTTCAGACCGTAGTGATCGTCCGGGATCGGCTCGTCCCACCGCACCTCGACGTTCGGGTCGTACGACAGCTCGGCGGACGACTCGAGCAGACGTGCGGTGATGTCGTCGATCGTGGCGGTCTCACGGAACGCTACGGCTGCGACGGTCATGGCCCCTCCAGGTCTCCGCTGACGTGACGGATGCCATGTTACATCGTCGATGTCTTAATGCAACCGCGCTGCCCTACGAATCTGAAGGTCGATCTCCCGGCGGTCAGCACGGTCGACACGGGCCTCGACGACACGCAGCCCGTCGGCTGCTGCGAGCGCTTCCTCCAGCTCGTCCGACGTGGTGACCAGGCGGTGCACCACGCCCATCGCGCGGCAGAGCTTGCCGATGCTGACGGCGGTCGGCGTGGCAAAGACCCTCTCGAACGCGGCAGCGTACGGGGCGTCGCCCTGCTCCAGGGTCGCGAAGATACTCCCGCCGTTGTCGGAGACCACCACGACCGTGAGCTCCGGCTCGGGCTCCGACCGCCCCGTCACGAGGCCGTTGCTGTCGTGCAGGAATGTCAGGTCTCCCATCAGCGCCAGTGTCCCTTCGTCCGAGCGGCGCCCGAGGGCCGCTCCGACGGCGGTTGACACCATCCCGTCGATGCCGGCGAGCCCGCGGTTGGCGGTGATCATCCGCCGCTGTCCCACCGGGTACGGCACGGCCATCAGGTCGAGGTCACGGATGGGGCTTGAGGACCCGACCACGAGCTGGCCGCCTGGCGGGACGTCCTGCGAGACGATGCGGGCGACCTGCCAGCCGTTCAACGGCGGCGTGAACACCGGGAAGCCCATCGCGGACGTCAGCCCCGGTGCGGGGGCCAGCACGATCTCCTCGACCGCCGCCAGCGTCGCCGCGTCAGCACGCTTCCACTGGTCGAACCACGCGGACTCGTCGCGCGCCTCGGCCCGCACGGCGGCATACACAGCAGACACGCGGTTCCCAGGATCGGTGTACGGCGCTGAGCCGACGGCAACCACGTCGACGTCGTCGCGCGAGAGCAGCCGTGAGATCGGCCTCGAGAGCGTCGGATGGCCGAAGACGACGACCCGCTCGATCCGGTCGGCAAGCTCGGGAAGCCCCAGCAGCAGCCGGTACGTCGCGATGGGGGAGGTGCCGTTGCGCGCTCCCGAGGACGGCTCGGCGAGCAACGGCCACGCCGCCTCCTCGGCCAGCATCCGCGCTGCCGGACCTGCGTCGTCGCCGGCGACCACGACCGTACGCGGGCCGAGCGGCAGGGTGGAAGCCGGCTCGGGAGTCACCGGAGCCGGGCGCCGCCACGGGGCACCGTCCGGCCGCCCCGCCAGCGCTGCGGGGAGTGGACCGTCGACGTCCTCGGCGTCGGGTACGAGGGGCTCTCGGAACGCCACATTCAGGTGGACCGGCCCACCAGCGGGGCGGGCGATCGGGCCTTCACCCGTACGACCGACCGCCGCCCCCACGACCCGCGCGACGACCGCGCGCCAGGCCGCCGCGCTCGCCGGCACGACCTCGGGTGCCGCCACCTCGACGTACGCCCGGACCGCGTCGCCGTACAGCTTCACCTGGTCGGTCGTCTGGTTCGCCTCGGTGCCGCGCAGCTCCGTCGGGCGGTCGGCGGTGATCGCGATCAAGGGGACACGCGCATGCGAGGCCTCGAGGATCGCGGGATGCAGGTTGGCCGCCGCGGTGCCCGAGGTGGTCACCACGGGGACGGGCCGGTGCGACCCCTTCGCGAGCCCGAGAGCCAGGAAGGCCGCGCTGCGTTCGTCGATCCGCACGTGGAGACGAAGCTCGCCGCGGGCGTCGGCGGCATGCAGCGCCAGCGCCAGCGCCGCCGAGCGCGAACCCGGCGAGAGCACGACCTCGCGGACGCCCGAGCGGACGAGCTCGTCGACGAGGACCCGGCCGAGCGCCGTCGAGGGGTTCATCGCCCCACCGCCGGGACCGCGCGCAGCTCGTCCAGCCGGACGGCCCAGCGGGCCGCCAGGTCGGGATCCGGCTCCGTCGCGAGGAAGGCGGCAGACGGCCCCGGGCGTACGACCGGGAGCGCTCCGCCGCGAGGGAGGAGCGGCTCGTCGACCACGTCACGCTCGAGCAGGGACACCGTCCCGAGCCCGCAGGCGTACGGCAGGTCGGGCAGGGCCGCGGCGAGCGCGACGCCCGCAGCGATGCCGACCGACGTCTCGAGGGCGCTGGACACCACGACCGGAAGTCCGATGCGCTCCGCGATCTCCAGACAGGCCGCGACACCGCCGAGCGGCTGCACCTTGAGGACGGCCACGTCGGCAGCCTCGAGCTCGGCGACCCGGTACGGGTCCTCGGAGCGGCGGATCGACTCGTCGGCAGCGATCGGCACGTGGGTGCGCCGCCGGAGCGCGGCCAGCTCCTCGACGGTGGGGCACGGCTGCTCGGCGTACTCCAGGCCTCCCGCCGCACGGTCGAGGACGGCGAGCGCGGCGTACGCCTCGTCGACCGACCAGGCCCCGTTGGCGTCGACCCGCACGGCGCCGCCGGGGCCGAGCGCGTCACGGACGGCCGCGACCCTCGCCTCGTCGTCGGTGAGGGTCTGACCGGGCTCGGCGACCTTGACCTTCGCCGTACGGCAGCCGTGTCCCCCGCGCACGATCGCTTGCGCCGCCTCGGGTCCGACCGCGGGCACGGTGCAGTTCACCGGAACCGTGTCGCGCAGCGGCGTCGGCCACGGGCGTACGGCGTCGGCGACCGCTGCGTCGTACCAGGGGCGTGATGCGACCTCGTCGTAGTCCCAGAACGGGCTGAGCTCGACCCAGCCCGTCTCCCCCTGCGCCAGCAGGCCCTCACGCACGGTGATCCCGCGGAAGCGGGTCCGCATCGGCGTCGAGTACGGGAGCCAGGCGAGGGATTCGTTCACGTCCGCAACGGTATCCCGAGACCGCTCAGCCCTCCGGGAACACCGTGGCCCAGTCCCTCTTCACGCTCACCACGGTGAACCCGTGGGAGCCGGCCGCGGCGAGCGCATCCTCGGCACCGGCGTCGTACGGCTCGTCGCCGCGGCCCGAGTCGTCGTCGTGGTGCACGAGCAGGCTGAGGCTGCACGGATGCTTCTGGACGAACCGCAGCATGTCGACGTCGCCGTTGGAGTTGCCGACGGCCAGGAGCGGGCGACGGCCGGTGCGTGACCAGATCCGGATCGGCTTCTGCGGGCCGTCGTCCATGAAGTCGAGCGCCGACCCGAACCGCACCTCGTTCGTGTCGGCGTCGTAGGTCAGCCCGAAGGCCGACCCGATCACGTGCTCGGGAGGGATGCCGTAGTAGTCGACCGTCATCGGACGCATGAAGTCGCGCTCACCGCCGGAGACGACGTAGCAGGTGAACCCGTGCGACTCCAGGTAGCGCAGCAGCTCGACCATCGGTTGGTAGACGGCCAGCCGGTACGGACGGTGGAGGGTCAGGTGCTCGGCGTCGCGGTAGAACGCAGCAACGGACTCCTCGTACGCCTCGACGCTCTGGTGCGCCGTCGACTGGAGGATCGCCCCGATCATCGTCTTGAGGTCCGTGTCGTCGCCGGCGTAGTGCTTGTCGACCGCACCTCCCAGCCATGCCAGGTCCCCGCTGACGGCAGCGGCGTACGGCTGCCGCTCGGCGAGCGCCGGGTCCGCGTTCGCGGCCGCCGCCCACTGCATCACGATGTAGTGCAGCTGCGTCGGCATCGGCTTCTCGGTCCACAGCGTGCCGTCGTTGTCGAAGACCGCGACCCGGTCCTCCTCGGGCACCGCGCCGGGCCCGGTGGTGACGGCCGCGACGAACTGGGTGATCGCGGAACGCGGTGACCCCTCGCGCCAGGACGGCAGCACCTCTCGTGGCGTCATCTCGCTCCCAGCCTCGTCGATGTGTCCACGACGATACGCTGACGGCCATGGCAGCCAGGCATGACACGGAGCTGGTTCCGGGCGGTTCGCTCCTGCAGGGAAGCACCGACTTCTACCCGGAGGAGCAGCCCGTACGCCAGGTCGAGGTCGGCCCGCTGCGGGTGATGCGGCACACGGTGACCACGACGCAGTTCCGGCGGTTCGTCAAGGACACCGGCCACGTCACCGTGGCGGAGAAGTCGCCCGATCCGGCCGACTTCCCCGACGCCGATCCCGCCGATCTCGTGCCGGGGTCGCTCGTGTTCACCCCCACCGCCGGCCCCGTGCCGCTCGACGACTGGCAGCGCTGGTGGCGCTGGCAGCCCGGAGCCGACTGGCGGCACCCCGAGGGGCCCGGCAGCAACCTCGACGGCCGCGACAAGCACCCCGTGATCCACGTGGCGCACGAGGACGCGCTCGCGTACGCCGCGTGGGCAGGGATGCGGCTGCCCACCGAGGCGGAGTGGGAGTGGGCGGCCCGTGGTGGCCTGGTGGGAGCCCGATACACCTGGGGCGAGGAGTTCATGCCGAAGGGCCGCGTCATGGCCAACACCTGGCACGGCGAGTTCCCCTGGCGCAACGACATCCCCAAGAAGCACGGCATGACCACCCCGGTGGGGAGCTATGCCCCGAACGGCTACGGGCTCTTCGACATGGCCGGCAACGTGTGGGAGTGGACGAGCTCGCCGTGGTCCACCTCGCACGCCGAGCTGCCGGTGGCGAGCTGCTGTGCGCCGGTCGCGCCGTCCGCGCCCGCCGCTGAAGGGACGCGGTTCGTCTCGAAGGGCGGGTCGCACCTGTGTGCACCGTCGTACTGCCACCGCTACCGTCCCGCAGCGCGTCAGGGCCAGGAGGTCCACAGCACGACCGGCCACCTCGGCTTCCGCTGCGTCGCCGACGCCTGAGGTCAGGCCTCGGCCAGCGCGCGTACGGCCTGGCGGTCGATCTTGCCGTGGTCCAGCAGCGGGATCGCGTCGACGATGACGACGCGACGGGGCGCCCAGCTGCGCGGCAGGCCCGCAGCCTCGACCGCGTCCCGCAGCGCCGCCACGCCCGCCGGGGTGCCGGCGACCACGGCGACGACCAGCTGCCCCCACTCCGGGTCGGGCACGCCGACGACCACGGCGTCCACGACGCCGTCGGCACCGCGCAGTGCCGCAGCGACCCGCGGGAGCACGACGTTGACGCCGCCGGAGATCACGACGTCGTCAGTGCGGCCGAGCACCTGGAGCCTCCCGTCGGCGTCGAGGCGTCCGAGGTCGTGGGTCCGTAGCCACCCGTCGCGCAACGCTTCGTCGGTCGCCTCACGGTCGCCGTCGTACCCGTCGAACAGCACCGGCCCGGTGAGCCACACTCGATGCTCGACGTCGATACGGAGGCCGACTCCGTCGAGCGGCACGCCGTCGTACACGCAGCCACCCGAGGTCTCGCTCATCCCGTAGGTCCGGACGACCCGAACGCCGGCGTCGGCGGCGCGAGCGCGCAACGCCGGGTCGAGCGCAGCGCCGCCGACGAGAACGGCGTCGAGCGTGGCAAGGACGTCGAGTCGGCCGGACTCGGCGAGCCGGTGCAGCTGGGTCGGGACGAGCGAGGCGTACGTCCGCTCCCCTGTCATCGCGGCGACCGCCTCCTCGAGCCCGACGTGCTCCGCGGTCACCACCGGGGCGGATCCGGAGAGGATCGACCGTGCGATCACCTGCACTCCGGCCACGTACTGCGGCGGGAGGTCCAGGAGCCACTGCCCTGGCCCGCCCAGCCGCGCGTGGGTGGCGTGCGCGCTGGACGTGATCGCCCGCCGCGAGAGCAGCACGTCCTTCGGGCGCCCGGTGGATCCTGACGTCCGGATGACCAGCGGCGCGGGATCGGCGTCCGCCGCGAGCCAGCCGCGCAACGCCGCCTCCACCTCGGGCGGCGTCCCGCTCACCGGTCGCAACGCGGCCGCCGTCGACTGCGCGCTGGTCTCCACATCGTCCGTCACGCCCTCCACGCTAACCGGGCGCGGCCGCGTGCAGATCGACGAGTCGCTTGAGGTGACCCTCGAGGCGTGATGCGGGAGAGTCGGCTGTGACAGGCGCCGTCGGCTCCGCCGGATCTGCTGACACGCGCTCGGTGGCGACGACGCGACCTGACGGAAGACGCCAGGGGTGATCGGGCCCGTCCCGGGTGGTCGGGACGAGATAGCCGTGTGACTTGAGCTGGTGATGGCGTCGGCACAGCGGCCAGATGTTGCCGCCGGAGGTGTCACCCCGTGGCCACGGGACGCGGTGGTCGAGGTCGCACCGCTCGGCGGGGACCGTGCAGCCGGGAGCCTGGCAGACCCCGTCGCGCAGCCGGACGGCGCGGGCCAGCAGGTCGGGGGCGAACCGCCCGAGGTAGGTGTGGTCCAGCGTCCGACCCGCCCGGTCGTTGAGCAGGCGGTGCCAGAACAGGTTGGCGCTCGCGAAGCCGGCCAGGAGATCACGCAGCTCCTGCGCGGGGACCACCCACGCCCCGTCCGACGACACCACAGGCTCGTCGGACTCACCCGCCAACGCCTCGGCCGTCATCACCACGGCGACGTCGACCGACGGGCGTACGGCGGGAGTCTCGTCGGCCGTCGCGTGGAGGCCTGTCGTCCACGCCACGAGAAGATCGGCGCGCTTCTGCGCGAGCGTACGAGGGGCGGGGTCGGCTGCGGGGTCCTGGGCGTCGGCCAGGCGGCCGGCCTCTCGCCTCAGTCGCGCGTCGATGGTCGCGGCCTGCAGCGTCGGAAGCAGCGCCCACAGCTCGGACATGCCGTCGTCGCCGTGCTGCACCCGCACCTGCCGGTCCTCACGGCCGCGCGCGGCACGGTCGGCGAGAACGTCGGGCTCCGCCCGTGCCACGAACCGCCGCAGCCACGCGCGCAGCTCGGATGCGGTGTGCGACGACGCGTAGGCGACGACCGAAGCATCGAGCCGCACGACCGACGCCTCGCGCTCCAGTCGCGCGAGCGCCTCGGCGACGAGATGCACGCGGTAGCCGTCGAGCCGCCCCTCGCCGTGCGCCGCCCACACCGTCGGCAGACGGTCGCGGACGTCGCGCGCCTCGCTCAGCCGCGACCGCAGCTGACCCTCGGAGAGCCGGGTGGCGACGGCGATCTCCATCCGGGCCGCACGCACATGCAGCTGCCGCTGGAGGGCGGAGCCCAGCGTGGCCGCTTCACGGTGTGCGGCGTCGTCGGCAGCCAGCAGCGCCGCCAGCTCCTCCGCCTCGGCGGCAGCACGACGCCGGGCCACCTCGGTGAGGTGGCCCGGGTCGTACCCGCCGATCGACGTCATGCCACCACGCTAGGGACTCCCACTGACACCGGCGGGGCGGCGTGACAGGGGTGGTTTCTCGGCGGAGGGAGGGGTCTCGATCGCTTCGCGCCTCGACCAGCGGGGAACCGGCGGGTGGGAGGCGACGACGGGCGAAAGCGTGCGGGTGACAGGATGGGCGGTCGTGGCAACAGCATCGCAGTGGATCGCAGGAGCACGCCCCCGTACGCTCCCCGCCGCCGTCGCACCGGTGGTCGCAGGCACGGGCGCGGCCGTCTTCGCCGACGGCGCCGTGTGGTGGAAGGCGGTCGTCTGCCTGTTCCTGTCGCTCGCACTGCAGATCGGCGTGAACTACGCCAACGACTACTCCGACGGCGTCAAGGGGACCGACGACGACCGGGTCGGTCCGATGCGGCTCGTCGGCTCGGGCGCTGCGAGCGCCGGCGCAGTGAAGCGCGCCGCGTTCGTCTGCTTCGGCGTCGGTGCCGCGCTCGGCCTCGTGCTCGCGGCGACCTCGGGCTGGTGGCTGATGGTCGTCGGCGTCGCCGCGATCGCGGCCGCCTGGTTCTACACCGGCGGCTCGACGCCGTACGGCTACCGAGCGCTGGGCGAGGTCAGCGTCTTCGTGTTCTTCGGGCTGGTGGCCGTGCTCGGGACGACCTACGTGCAGGTCGGCGCGTTCACGTGGCCGAGCCTCGCCGCGGCGATCGGCGTCGGCTCGCTGGCGTGCGCGATCCTCGTCGCCAACAACCTCCGCGACATCCCGACCGACACGGTCAGCGGCAAGCGCACGCTGGCCGTGGTGCTCGGCGACCGGCGGTCGCGGATCTTCTTCGTCGCGCTCATGGTCGTCGCCCTGCTCACGGTCTGGTGGCTGGCGTCCTACACGCCGTCGGCGCTGTTCGGCCTGCTGGCGTTCCCGTGGGCACTGCGCGCGGCGACTCCGGTCGCCCGCGGCGACAAGGGGCTGGCCCTGCTCCCGACGCTCCGCGACACCGGTCTTGCCGAGCTGGTCTACGCCGTGGGCATCGCGGTAGGCCTCGCCGTCGGCGCCTGAGCCGCCGCCTCACGGCTCACTCGTCGTCGTCGAGCAGTCCGGCCTTCTCGGCACGCGCGACGATGGCACGCACGTTCTCGATCCGACCGCAGTCCGCGTCGATCTGAGCGTTGCGCTCCCGCGCGAAGGCCTCCCCGAGCGCGAGCCGGGACCGTTCCGCGACACCCTCACGGGCCGGGTTGAGGATCGTGAGCTCTTCCTCGGTCAGGTGGTGGTTGACCACCCGCGCCAGCTCTTCGACCGCGTCGTCGAACGTCGGGGTGTCGGTGCCCTTCAGCTCGAGCACGGTCAGCAGCGCCTCGTTGCCCTCGGCGTGCTCCTCCTCGCCGTGCTCCTCCTCGTGCGCGCCGATGGCGTCCCGACGGCGCAGCGTCGGATAGACCTCCTTCTCCTCCGCCTCCGCGTGCGCGACGTGCAGCGCGGCGAACGCCCGGCGCACGGCGTCGCGGTCGGAGCTGGCGTCACGCAGCTGCCGCAGCAGGTCCTCGAACCGACGGTGGTCGTCGAGGATGAGGTCGATGACGTCCCCGGAGACCGGACGTCCGAGATCGATGGCTGAGGTAGGCATAGGCCCAACCTACGAGCCCGCCGCCCGATCTGCGGATCGCGAGGACGTCGTCTGACTCTCACCTCGCCGTCACCGTCCGTTCGCCCCGGCTCGACAGCGTGGGGGCATGACTGAGACCTCACCCGATCCCCGCGTCGGCCGCCGCACCCTGCTCCGCGGCGCTGCCGTCGTCGGCGCCGGTGCCGTCGTCCTCGGCTCCGGCGCCGCCTCCTCCGCCACTGCCCGTACGACCTCCGCCCCGGCGCTCGTCCGCAGCGGGCGACCGACCCTCACCCACGGCGTCCAGGCCGGCGACGTCCTCACGCGGGAGGCGACGCTCTGGTCGCGCGCCGACCGCCCGTCGCGCCTGGTCGCCGAGATCTCGCGCGACCGCTCGTTCCGCCGAGCCGTCACCGTACGAGGACCGGTCGTCACGCCCGAGACGGACTTCACCGGCCGGTTCACCGTACGAGGACTCCCGTCCGGGGCCGACCTCCACTACCGCGTCCGCGCCGTCGACCTCCGCGACCCGCGCCGCAGCAGCGCACCCGAGACGGGGCGTCTGCGCACGGCGTCGCAGCGCGGCGACGACATCCGCTTCCAGTGGTCCGGCGACATCGCCGGACAGGGCTGGGGCGTGAACCCGGCGTACGGGGGCTTCCGCATCGTCGACGCGATGCAACGTCGCAACCCCGACTTCTTCCTGTCCAGCGGCGACAACGTGTACGCCGACGGTCCGGTCGCCGAGACGGTGACGCTGCCCGACGGCACGCTGTGGCGCAACGTCGTGATCGAGGAGAAGACGAAGGTCGCCGAGACGCTCGACGAGTTCCGCGGCCAGTTCAAGTACAACCTGCTCGCCGACAACTGGCGCCGGTACCTTGCCAGCACGCCGATCGTGACGCAGTGGGACGACCACGAGGTCACGAACAACTGGTACCCGGGCGAGATCCTGACCGACGCCCGCTACACCGAGAAGCGCGTCGACGTGCTCGCCGCGCGCGGGCAGCAGGCCTTCCACGAGTACATGCCGGTCGCACCGCTCTCACCCGACCCGGACGGTCGCCTCTACCGCGTGCTGCACCTCGGGCCCCTGCTCGACGTGTTCGTCCTGGACATGCGCACGCACAAGGACGCCAACACCGTCGACACCGAGACGCAGCGCGACGGCGGGGTCCTCGGGCAGACGCAGACGCGGTGGCTCATCCGTGAGCTCGAGCGGTCGCGGGCCACCTGGAAGGTGATCGCCGCCGATCTCCCGATCGGGCTCGTCGTCCCGGACGGCGGCCTGCAGGAGGGCCTCGCACAAGGCGATCCGGGTGCACCGCTGGGTCGCGAGCTCGACATCGCACCGGTCCTCACCGCGCTGAAGCGGGCCGGGATCCGCAACCACGTCTGGCTGACCGCCGACGTCCACTACACCGCCGCGCACCACTACTCGCCGGACCGTGCGGCGTACCAGGAGTTCGACCCGTTCTGGGAGTTCGTCTCCGGCCCGCTCAACGCGGGCGCGTTCGGCCCCAACGCGCTCGACGCCACCTTCGGACCGAGGGCCGAGTTCGTGGCGGCACCGCCGCGGGCCAACACCTCGCCGGCCGAGGGGTTCCAGTTCTTCGGCGAGGTCGAGATCGACGGCCGGTCCGAGGAGCTGACCGTCACGCTGCGCGACGTCGACGGGGCGGCACTGTTCACCAAGACCCTGGTGCCCCACCGACGCTAGGCCCTAACGTGTCGCCATGCCCGACGTCGACCTGAGCCGCAGCGGCGCCCGCGACACGTCCCGCGCCCTGCGCGGCTACCTGGCCGAGCCCACCACCCCCGGTCCATGGCCGGGGGTGGTGCTCATCCACGAGGCGTTCGGCCTCGTCCCCACCATGCGTCGGCATGCGGACAAGCTCGCCGAGATGGGCTACGCGACCCTCGCCGTCGACCTCTACAGCGACGGCGGCGCGCGACGGTGTCTCGTCTCGACCGCCCGCGCGTTCTCCACCGGCAATGGCCGCGCGTTCGCCGACATCGACGCGGCGCGCGGGTGGTTGATCGACCGCGAGATCACCAACGGCAAGATCGGCGTGATCGGCTTCTGCCTCGGCGGCGGCTTCGCGATCCTCGTGGCCGGTCGCGGCGGGTACGACGCGGCGGCGGTCAACTACGGCGTGATCCCGAAGGACCTCGACGAGGCGGTCGTCGGCTCGTGCCCGGTGGTCGCGACGTACGGGACCAAGGACCGCGTCGTGCGCCACGGAGCCGAGCGGCTCGAGGAGGCGCTGACCCGTGCGGATGTGGACCACGACGTCACCGTGTACGCCGGCGCCGGCCACGCCTTCCTCAACGACGAGGACGCCGGTCCACGCGTCCTTCGCCCGGTGATGCGCGTCGCGGGCATCGGCCCCGACCCCGAGGCGACCCCGCAGGCGTGGGAGCGCATCGGCGCGTTCTTCGACAAGCACCTCGGCTGATCGTCCGGGTCAGACAGCCGCACGCCGGCGTGATGCCCGCACGCGTTCGATCGGTGCCTGCAGCAGGAGGATGAGGAGCGGGTACGCCCCCTGGTCAGGGAAGGCCAGCGCCAGTGCCAGCACGACCACGAGCAGGACGACGGTCACGATCCCCGAGGGTGTGCTCTCTCGCCAGGTCCGGTTCTCGTCGGTGTCGTGCAAGAGCTCCGGATGGCGGCGTCCCCACAACCCCGTGGCCACGAGAGCCAGGACAGCGACGAGCAGTGACGCGACGTAGGCGGCGACGGCGCCGTCGAGGTCCTCCCTGGCCGCGATCAGCTGCGTCGTGAAGGGCAGCAGGACGATCGTCAGGAGCCACACGAAGTGGGTCGAGACGAGCGTGCGGTCGTACGTCGCGAAGTGCTCCATCAGCGCGTGGTGGTCACGCCAGAGGACCCAGATGACGACGAAGCTGATCGCGAACCCGACGAACGCGTCGTCGTGGTCGCGGACGAGGCCGGCGACGCTCGACGCGTCGTCCGTGTCCGACACGATCTCGACCAGCGGCAGGACGAGAAGGGTCAGCGCGATCGCCACCACGGCGTCGCTGAACGCGAGAAGTCGGTCGAGGCCGTGTTCGGACCGCATGGCGACCAGTGTCGCAGCGCCGCGGCAGGCGCGCCCGCACCGATCAGGCGGGTACGACCAGTCGGAGCGCCTTCGGCAGGATGCGGACCGTGACCGGCAGCACCCCGAGCTCGTCCCCGTCGAGGCCGAGCGGGACCGGTCGGTCGGTCTCGATCGTGACGCTCGTCGTCCGGAGCACCTCGACGGCGTCGCGCTCGACGTGACGGCCGGTCTTGGCCTCGTTCATGTACGCCGCCATGTTGCGTCGGCCGAGCCCGTCGGTGCGGGCGATCAGCAGGTCGATGAGACCGTCGTCGACCTCGGCGGACGGCACGATCTTGAGCCCGTGCCCGTACCCCCCCGAGTTGGCCGCGATCACGCTGTGCGCGCGTACGGTGCGGGTGCCGTGGTCGGTCGTGAGGGTGAAGGTCGGCGCCCGCCAGGTGATCATCGCGACCGGACCGGCGGCGCGGTAGGCGAAGACCGGTGGGAACCGGCGCATCCGGTTGATCAGCTGCGTCGCCCGCGAGTCGACGCCGACGTAGACGTTGCCCGGGATCACGACGCCGTCGGCGTCCATCACGTCGACGGCGCGGACGTGGCCGCCGAGCAGCACCGCCGCGACGCTCGCGGGGTCGTCCGGGATGCCGACCTTGTGGGCGAAGTCGTTGCCGCGCCCTGCGGGGACGATCGCCATGGTGCCCTCGCCCGCGACGACGCCACCGGCCACGTCGCGCACCATGCCGTCTCCGCCGACCGCCACCACCACGCGGCCCGAACGCGCCAGGTCGGCCGCCGCGGCGGCGGCGTGCTGCGCACTCTCCGTGACGACCGTCGCGACCTCGGCACCGGCGTCACGCAGCCGCTGGGAGACCGCCTCCCAGGCGTCAGGCGCATGCCGCTGGCCGGAGATCGGGTTCACGAGCGCGGTGAACGCGGCCGCGGTCACCGCGCCACCAGGACGCCCGGGTTCAGCACACCGGTCGGATCGAGCGTTGCCTTCACAGCGCGCAGGATATCCCTCCCGAGCGGTCCGATCTCCTCGTCGTACGTGTCGCGGTGGTCGGTGCCGACGCCGTGGTGGTGGCTGATCGCAGCACCGGCGCGTCGGATCGCGGCGTTCGCGGCCGCCTTGGCCTCGGCCCACTGGCCGAGCGCGTCCTCGCCCTGGGCGCACGCGACCGTGAAGTACAGCGACGCGCCGGTCTCGTACACGTGCGAGACGTGGCAGAGCACGATCGCGGGCGTCCCCTGCGCTCCCAGCGATGCCTGGACCGCCTCGGTCACGGCGGCCTTGAGGCGTGCGACGTTCGACCACCACGTGACGGTCTCGAGCGTCTCGACGAACGCGCCCGCGTCGAGCAGCGGGTCGCGCAGGTACGGCCCGTGGAAACGCCCGGTCCGCCACCTCTCGCCCGCGTCGGTCCCGACGGCGACGCCGCCGCACTCCTCGATGACGGCGCTGGCGGCGGCGCGCCGGGACGCGACGTCGTCGGGCTCGCCCTCGTACCCGGTGATCGCGAGGCAGCCGGACGCCTCCCCGGTCGGCCCGCCCGACGGGTCGGAGAGGTTGATCGCGGTCTCCGCCTCGTCGGACAGACGCAGCACGGTCGGCAGCGGGCCGTCCTGCGCGAGCCGCCGGAGGGCCTCGGCGCCGGACTCGAACGACGGGAACCGCCACCCCTCGAAGACGCGCTCGCGCGGCACGCGGCGCAGCCGGACGGTGACGGACGTGATCACGCCGAACGCTCCTTCCGAACCGAGCACGAGCTGACGCAGGTCGGGACCCGCCGCGGACTGCGGCGCGGTGCCGATCTCGAGGGTGCCGCGCGGTGTCGCGACGACGAGACCGACGACCATGTCGTCGAAGCGCCCGTAGCCGGCCGACGACTGACCGGCCGAGCGCGCCGCCGCGTAACCGCCGATCGAGGCACCCTCGTACGACTGCGGGAAGTGTCCGAGCGTGTATCCCTCGGCCTGCAGCAGCTCCTCGGCGCGCGGACCGCGCATCCCCGCCTGCAGCGTCGCGGTGCGTGAGACCACGTCGAGCACGACCAGGGCGTCCAGGCGGGCGAGGTCGAGCGCGACGACGCCGGCGAACCCGGCGCGGTCGGGGGCGAGCCCGCCCACGACCGACGTGCCACCCGAGTACGGCACGACGGCGACGTGCGCGTCGGCGCAGACCTGCAGCACGGCGACCACCTCGTCGTGCGAGCCCGGGCGGACGACGAGGTCGGGCGCGTCGCCCGCGTCGCCCGCACGCATCTTGAGGATGTCGGGCGTCGACCACCCGCGGGTGTGGCGCAGGCGGTCGTGCGCCGCGTCGCTGACGTGGGCCGGCCCGACCGCGGCGGCCAGCGCCGTACGCGCCTCGTCCGGTACGACGACGTCGGGGAGCGCGACGTCCTGCAGGTCGACCGGCGCCCGGCCCGGCCGGATGCCGAGCGCGTCGAGGGCTGCCTGGGTCGCTGCGGGGAGCGTGATCGCGTGCTCCGGATTGCCCCACCGGTCCGGTGCGAAGTCCACCACCGGGACGTCCGTCTCAGACATTCGCCGCTCCGTTCTCGACCTGCGTTGTCGTGTACAGTTGAACACATCATGTCCAAACGTTTCAATGGTGGTGCCGGCTCGGACCTCGAGCGCCTCCGCGCCCGCCCGGCCGACGCCGGCAACGCCATCCCCGAGGACCGCATCCTCGACGCGGTCGCCGGCGGGCTCCTCGAGCACGGACTCGACCGGCTGACGATGGCCGAGATCGCGACCCGCGCGGGCGTCGCCCGAGCGACCCTCTACCGGCGCTGGGAGAACGTACGCTCCGCCGTCGCCGCGCTGCTCACCCGCGAGTGGGTCGCCGTCATCGCCGAGGCCAACCGTGAGGAGATCACGGTCGGCCGCGACCGCCTCGTCGACGCCGTCGTCCGCACCGTCGCGATGATCCGCGTCCACCCGGTGCAGCAGGCGATCATCGAGTCCGACCCGGAGTTCCTCGTCCCCTACGTCTTCCAGCGCATGGGCCGCACGAGCACGCACGTCGTCCAGGTGCTCGAGAACGGCATCCGCGAGGGGCACGCGGACGGTTCGATCCGCCCTCTCGACGTCGCGCTGCAGGCCCGTACGGTCCTGCTGCTCGCCTGGTCGTTCGTCATCACCGCACCCATGGTGACGGGCTCGACCGGTGGCCCCGGGCCCGTCCTCGCCGAGCTCGACGGCCAGCTCGCCGTCGCCCTCGACCGCTACCTCGCTCCCGACCTCTCCCAGGACTGACTCGATGCCCTCAGCCTCCTCGTCCCTGAACGCCACGCGACGCGAGCGTGACCTCGACGACCTCGCCGGTGGTGGCGTCGTCGACCTGCTCGTCGTCGGCGGAGGCGTCACCGGCGCCGGGGTCGCGCTCGACGCGGCGTCGCGCGGGCTCTCCGTGGTCCTGGTGGACAAGCACGACCTGGCCTTCGGCACGAGCCGCTGGAGCTCCAAGCTCGTCCACGGCGGCCTGCGCTACCTCGCGACAGGCCACGTCGGCATCGCGTACGAGAGCGCCCACGAACGCGCGATCCTCATCGAGCGCACGGCTCCCCACCTCGTACGGGCGCTCCCCAACGTCTTCCCGCTCACGGAGTCGGTCAGCCACCGGACGGCAGCGATGATCCGCGCCGGGCAGCTCGCCGGGGACACCCTGCGCCGCGCGGCCGGGACGTCCAACGCGATCCTCCCGCGCTCCCGACGCGTGTCGGGCATGGAGGTGCGCCGCTACGCGCCGACCGTTCGGGCGGAAGGACTCCGCGGTGGGCTCGTCTTCTGGGACGGCCAGCTCGTCGACGACGTCCGCCTCGTGGTCGCCCTCGCCCGCACCGCCGCCTCGCTCGGCGCACGGGTCCTGACCCGTACGGCGGCGGTCGAGGTCAGCGGCACCGGCGCCCTGCTGCGCGACGAGCTGACCGGGTCGACCCTGCAGGTCGACGCCCGGATGGTCGTCAACGCCGCAGGCGTGTGGGCGGGCACGCTCGCCGACGGCATCACCATGCGCCCCAGCCGCGGCACCCACCTCGTCGTGCGCGACGAGACGCTCGGCGGTCTGACGGGGGCGCTCAACCTGCCGGTCCCGGGCACCTCCTCCCGTTTCATCCTCGTCCTCCCCGCCGGCGACGGCCGCGTCTACATCGGGCTGACCGACGAGGAGGTGCACGGCGAGATCCCCGACGTCCCGACGGCGAGCGAGGACGAGATCACCTTCCTCCTGGAGACGGTCTCGCTGTCGCTCCAACGCCCGCTCACCCGCGACGACGTCATCGGCACGTTCTCAGGGCTGCGCCCGCTGCTCGACGCCGGCGAGGGCGAGACGTCCGACCTCTCCCGCAAGCACGTGGTGCTCACCGGCGACGACGGCCTGGTCAGCGTGGTCGGCGGCAAGCTCACGACGTACCGACGGATGGCCGAGGACGCCGTGGACGCCGCGCTGACCGCGTCCGGCCGCAGCGCAGGGCCCTGCCGTACGACGAACCTGCCGCTCGTCGGCTCCGCGGACCGGGCGACCCTCGGCGGGATCGTCGCACCAGCCCGACTCGTCGCCCGGTACGGCACCGAGGCCACCGACGTCGTCGCCGAGGCGGGCGGCGACCGGTCGCTGCTCGAGCCCCTCGCACCGCACGTCCCGACCGTGCCCGCGGAGCTGCGCTGGGCCGTACGCCACGAGGGCGCGCTCGACGTCGACGACCTGCTCGACCGCCGTACGCGCGTCGGCCTGGTCGCCGCCGACCGTGAGCTCGCGCTCCCCTTCGCCGAGGCCGCCCTCAGCCGGTGAAGCGGCCGGTCTCCTCGAGCTCGGCGAGCACGGCCTCGTACGGCGTGAGGTCGAGACCGTGCTCGGCGACCCACGCGTCGTCGTAGTACGTCGAGACGTAGCGGTCGCCCGAGTCGCACAGCAGCGTCACCACGCTCCCGGTCTCGCCCGCCGCCCGCATGCGCTCGATCACGGTCAGCGCACCCCACATGTTCGTGCCCGTGGAGCCGCCGACGCTGCGCCCGAGGCGTCGGCTGCACCAGCGCATCGCGGCGATCGACGCGGCGTCGGGAACGCGCACCATGTCGTCGATGACGCCGCCGACGAACGACGGCTCCACGCGCGGGCGGCCGATGCCCTCGATCCGCGAGGCCGCACCCGTCGTGTAGTCGGACGTGTCGAGGTCCCACCCGTCGAGGAAGGCCGAGTTCTCCGGATCGGCGACCATCACCCTCGTCACGTGCCGGCGGTAGCGGACGTAGCGCCCGATCGTGGCCGACGTCCCACCGGTGCCGGCGCTGACCACGACCCACGCGGGGACGGGGTGCCGCTCCTTCTCGAGCTGCGCGAAGATCGACTCGGCGATGTTGTTGTTGCCGCGCCAGTCGGTCGCGCGTTCGGCGAAGGTGAACTGGTCCATGTAGTGGCCGCCGCACTCGCGCGCGAGCCGCGCAGCCTCGGCGTACATGTCGGGGGCCTCGTCCACGAAGTGGCACCGCCCTCCGTACCACTCGATGAGCGCGATCTTGCGCGCGCTGGTGCTCCGCGGCATCACCGCGACGAACGGGACGCCGATGAGACGTGCGAAGTACGCCTCGCTGATCGCGGTCGAGCCGCTCGACGCCTCGACGATCGTCGTGCCGGGCCCGACCCAGCCGTTGCAGAGCGCGTAGAGGAAGAGCGAGCGGGCGAGCCGGTGCTTCAGCGAGCCGGTCGGGTGGATGGACTCGTCCTTCAGGTACAGCTCGATGCCGGGGCCACCCGGCAGCGGGAAGACGTGCAGGTGCGTGTCCGCGCTCCGGTTGGCGTCGGCGTCGACACGTCGGATCGCCTCATCGACCCAGGAGCGACGCTGCGGATCCGATCGGGGCACGAGGGGTCAGTCCACGTCCTCGGCGCTGCGGGCCGCCTCGTACCGCTCGTGCATCTTGTCGGCGCGCGCCTTCATCGACAGCGCCACCTCGTCGCGCATGTGGCGCAGCAGGAACAACGACGCGACCGCGGAGATCGCCAGCGCGATGAGCGCCACCCACAGCCCCGTCACCGAGTTCCACTCGAGCCAGATCGACGACACCAGGCCGACGACGACGAACGCCACGAGGAAGAATCCGAGCCGGGCGAGGGTGTAACGGAGGAACGCACTCACGCTCCGAGGGTACCCGGAGGCGGCACACGCGACGCCTACGGACCGTCGGTCGGGTCGTCCGACGGCGGTGGGGGCAGCGCGTTGCCGTCGTCGGTGGGCTCAGGCGTCTGCGTCGTCGGCGGCGGCGTGGTCGTCGGAGCCGTCGTCGGCTCGGTCGTCGGCGGCGTGGTCGTCGGAGCCGTCGTCGGCTCGGTCGTCGGCGGCGTGGTCGTCGGAGCCGTCGTCGGGTCCGTGGTCGGCGGTGTCGTCTCCGTCGGTTCCGACGTCGCCGTCGTGGTCGGCTCGGTCGTCGCTGACGGCGTCACCTCGGACGGTGTCGGCGTCGGCGTCGGCGTCGGGTCGTCGGTGGGCCGCTCGGGATCGTCGACGCTGGCCAGCACCAGCCAGACCGCGGCGACGGCAGCCACGACCACCAGGGCGACCACGATCCACGGGGCCCTCTTCGCCCACGGCGACGGCTCGGCCGCGGCTGCGGCTCCGGCGCCCTCAGTCGCGTCCCCGGCGCCGGCTGCGTCCCCGGGGTCGGTTGCGGGGTCCGCGGCGGCGTCGGCAGTCTCGGTCTCGGGACCGACGGCGTCCAGCGGGGCTGTGCCGGGCTCTGCGGCCTGCGCCGCGCCCGCACCGGCGAGCCCGGCGGCTGCGCCCGCGGCTGCGGCGACCCCTGCACCGCCGACTGCCGCCGCGATCGTGGGGTCGTCCTCGACCGCAGGAGCACCGACGACCGTGGCGTCGCCTTCAGGGTCGGGCACGGTGACACCCGCAGCCGTCAGGACGGCCGCGACGTCGCGACCGTCACGCACCGCCCGCAGCGCGGCGGCCGCACCCGCGGCGTCCGGGCGCTCGTCGGGGTCGCGGCGCGTCATCGCCCCGAGCGCGAGCGCCCACCCGTCGCCGAGCTCGGCCGGGATGCGCGGCGGACGGTGGAGACGGGCGGACAACGTCTCGACCCGGCTGCCCGGGAAGGCCTCCTCCCCCGTCAGCGCCTCGAGCAGCACGAGCCCCAGCGCGTAGACGTCGGCCCGCGGACCGACCTCGTCCAGGACGGCCTGCTCCGGGCTCAGGTAGCGCGCCGTGCCGACGAGGAGGTCCGGCGAGGTGAGCCGGGTGCCCTCGAGGTAGCGGGAGACGCCGAAGTCGGTGAGCTTGACCTGGTACGAACCGTCTCCCTGCTCGACGAGCATCGCGTTGGACGGCTTGATGTCGCGGTGGACGACTCCCGCCTCGTGGATGGCGGCGAGCGCATCACCGAGCTGTGCACCGATGTCGGCCACCACCACCGGCGCCATCGCGCCGTCCACCAGCACGCGGCTCAGCGTCTTGCCGGGGACGAACTCCATGACGAGGTACGGGTTGTCCGAGCTCGGCTGGACGTCGAAGACCGTCACGACGCCGGGGTGCGACACGCCGGCCCCGATCTTGGCCTCCATCTCGTGCCGGCGCAGCGCGTCCTCGACCTCGACGCCCGCCTCGGCCCGCATCATCTTCACCGCGACCGTGCGCCCGAGGACCTCGTCCCTGGCCCGGTAGACGTCGGCCATGCCCCCTCGCCCGACGAGTGCCAACAGACGGTAGCGCCCGTCGACGAGCTCGCCGACCCGGTCGTTCGCCGACTCCGACATCGAGCGCGGACCCACCTCTCCTCGTCAGGAGGCCACCGTCGCACGACGATGGCCTCCTCCATTGTGAAGGGTCGATGGGTACGAGGCGAACATGACTCCTGGTGGGCGGCGTCAGAGCATCGCGATCCCCTCGGCAGGCGCGACACGCGCCGCCCGGCGGGCCGGCAGGACCGATGCGAGCAGCCCCGTCGCGGTCGCGGCGACGAGCACCACGGCCACCTGAAGCCACGGCACCGTGAACGCGAGGTCGTCGATCAGGCCTTCCGTCAGCGACCGCACCCCGAGCCAGGCGAACGTCCCGCCGAGGGCGGTCCCGATCACCGCCGCCACCCCCGCCATGAGCAGCGCCTCGGCTGCCATCGTGCCGCGGAGCCCGCGCCGGGTGAGGCCGAGCGCCCGGAGCAGGGCGTTCTCGCGGGACCGCTCCAGCACGGAGAGGCTGAGCGTCCCCGCCATGCCGACCACCGCGATCAGGACCGCGACGGCCAGCAGACCGACTGTGACGGCCAGCATCACGTCCATCTGGAGCGTGATCCAGGACCGCTGCGCCAGGCTCCCTGCGACGGTGGCCCCGACCGGGTCGGCGATCGCGGCCACGTCCGCGAGGACCTGCTCGCCGGACGCCCCGTCCGCTCCGCGCGCCCACACCGCGCGCGGGGCGACGGTGGCGCCGAGCTCGGCCAGGACGCCCGGCCCCACCAGGGCGACCTCGCCGAGCGATCCACCCCACCGCGGTCGTACGTCGACCTCGCCGGAGGGAGTCCGCAGGCGCGACGACGCCCCGAACGAGAGGTCCGCCGCGTCGGCGAGCTCGCCGCCCACGACCAGCTGACCGCTGCGCGGCAGGGCCTGCCCGCCGTGCAGGACCGCGGCAGCCTCCGGACCGACCTCGAGGACCAGGACACGACGGCCGTCCAGGTCGACGTCGGCTCCCGGCAGCGTCGCGACCGCGTCGACCCCCTCGACGTCGGCGACGCGGTCCTCGACCTCGGGAGCGAGCGGTGCCTCGGTCGCGACGACCGCCGCGTCGAGGGCGTAGTCGCGGTCGAGCTCGCCGTCGACCGTCGTGCGCAGCGACGCCGTACCGACGACCACCATCGTGATGAGGGTGACGCCCACCAGGAGCGCGGTCGCCGTCGACGCCGTACGTCGCGGGTTTCGGACGACGTTCGCGGAGGCGAGCCGCCCCGCGACGCCGGTCGATGCGACGACCGGACCGGCGAGCCGGAGCAGGGCCGGCACCACGAGCGGTGCCAGGACCACGACGCCGAGGAACGCCGCCATGCCCCCGGCGAGCCCGACGACGAGGAGGTCACCCGTCCCGACCACGAGACCTGCCGCGCCCAGCGCGAGCAGTACGGTGCCGAGCACGACGCGGACACGGCCGGGTCGACCGGTCAGCCCCGTCGTCTCGTGGGGCCGGAGCGCTTCGAGCGGGGCGACGCGCGCGATGCGTCGCACCGGCAGCACGGTCGCGCCGACCGCGGCGAGGACGCCGATGACGAACGGCACGACGACCCCCGCCGGAGTCACCGACACCGCCCCGAGCGCCAGCCCGGACCCCGACGCCTTCAACGCGGCCACCGCACCGAGCCCGAGCATCCACCCGAGCAGGACGCCGGTCGCCGCCGCTCCTGCCCCGAGCACCACCGACTCGAACCGGAGCGCCCGCACGATCTGGCGGCGTGTGGCTCCCACGCAGCGCAGCAGCGCGAGCTCGCGGCGGCGTTGAGCCAGGACGATCGTGATGGTGTTGGCGATCACCAGGGTGCCGACGAACGCCGCGATGGCGGCGAACACGAGGACGAGGCGCTGCAGGACGTCCACGTCCTTGGTCGCCTCCAGGATCGTGGTGTCCACCCAGGAGTCACGGTCGACGACCGTGTGCGTCCCGCCAGATCCCAGGGCGGTGTCGAGGGATGCCGTGACCGTGTCCATGGAGGCGTCGGCGTCCGTGCGTACCGACACGTCGACCGGCAGCAGCGCGTCGCCGAGCCGGGACGCGACCGCCTCCGACACGTAGACCGACGCACCTAGCGCGCCACTGGGGCTCCCCGAGAATCCGGTCACGACGACCCGCTCGCCCTCCAGCTCCGCGACGTCGCCGATCGCGACGCCGTACCGCTCGGCGCTCGACCGCGCCATCATCGCCTCGTCCGGTCGCCGCGGCGCCGTGCCCTCGACGACCTCCTGCCACCGCAGGTCCGCGTCCGCTGCGAGCGTGCCGACGCTCATCATGCGGGCGCCGGACCCGGCCGCCACGTCGACGTACCCCGTCGCGTTCACGACGGCGGCGTCCACTCCGTCGACCTCCCGGACCGCTTGCCCGAACCGGTCGGCTTCTCCGCGGTCGTCCGACGACACGTCGACGACGAGGTCGGTACCGGCGTACTGCGCCACGACGTCGGCCCGCAGACCGTCACGCGCCGCGCCGCTCAGCGCGTTGACCGCGACCATGAACGCCACCGCCATCACGATCGCGGCGGCCGCCGTCACGTACCGGCGGGAATGGGCCCGCAGCGAGCCCCACAGGACGGTACGCATCAGCCACCCAGCCCGGCGATCGCAGCGACGACGTCCTCAGGGCTCGGCCGGTCGAGGGTCCCCGCCAGCCGCCCGTCGCGCAGGAGCACCACGCGGTCCGCGTACGCGGCAGCCGTCGGCTCGTGCGTGACCATCACGACCGTCTGACCGAGCTCGTCGACCGAGCGCCGCAGGAACCCGAGCACCTCCCCGCTCGAGCGGCTGTCGAGGTTGCCGGTCGGCTCGTCGGCGAACACCACGTCCGGCGACGAGAGGAGCGCGCGCGCGATCGCGACCCGCTGCTGCTGCCCTCCGGACAGCTCCGACGGGCGGTGGGAGAGCCGGTCGGCGAGACCCAGGACGTCGACGAGCGTGTCGAGACGGTCCCAGTCGGGGTCGCGGCCGGCGAGGTCGAGCGGCAGCACGATGTTCTGCCGCGCGGTGAGGGTCGGGAGCAGGTTGAAGGCCTGGAAGACGAAGCCGACGTGCTCGCGCCGGAATCGCGTGAGCGCGGTGTCGTCGAGGTCGGCGAGCGCGACCCCCGCGACCTCGACCGCTCCCGAGGTGGGGGTGTCGAGGCCCGCGAGGCAGTGCATGAGCGTCGACTTGCCGGAGCCCGACGGCCCCATGATCGCCGTGAGCCGCGCCCGTTCGACATCGAGGTCGACGCCGTTGAGCGCGCGGACCTCCGCGTGCCCGCGGCCGTACGTCTTGGTCAGGTCGCGGGTGCGGGCGGCGACCGTCGAGGTGGGTGTCGCGGCGGCTGCTCCGCCGAGCGAGGGTGCAGGGATCGTTGCCATGCCACCACGCTAGGAACGAGGAGGCACCGCGGGCGTCGACCTGCGGGCCGGTCTCGCGGCCGCGAGGTCATACCGTGGTCGGACGTCGCGGGACCGGTCAGCTCGCGGGCCGCACGAGCCCGGCGTCGTACGCGAGGACGACGAGCTGGACCCGGTCGCGGCTGCCGGTCTTCGAGAGCAGCCTCCCCACGTGGGTCTTCACGGTCGGCTCGGCCACCACGAGGCGCGCGGCGATCTCCGGGTTGGTCAGGCCCTGCGCCACGAGGAGCAGCACCTCCCGTTCCCGGTCCGTGAGCGCCGCCAGCCTCGGCTCGGCCGGCGGCGTGGCACCCGGGAGCTGGTCGGCGAACCGCTCGAGCAGCCGCCGGGTCGCACTCGGGGCCACCACCGCCTCGCCGCGGTGGACGTCACGGATCGCGGCGAGCAGCACCTCGGGCGGCGTGTCCTTGAGCAGGAACGCCGACGCACCTGCGCGCAGGCCGTTGTGGACGTACTCGTCGAGGTCGAACGTCGTCAGGACCACGATGCGCGCGGTGATGCCGCGTCGGGTGAGCGCCCGTGTCGCGGCGACGCCGTCGAGCCGGGGCATGCGTACGTCCATGAGCACGACGTCGGCGGTCGTCACCGAGAGCCGCTCCACCGCTTCGAGACCGTCGGCAGCCTCGCCGACCACCTCCATGTCCGGCTGCGAGTCCACGAGCATCCGGAACCCGGCGCGTACGAGCTGCTGGTCGTCGACGAGGAACACCCTGAGGGGGCGGGTCCTCACCACGTCGTCGTGCGGTGTGGTCACTTCGCCTCCGGGCCGTACGGGATGTGGGCCTCCACCCGGAACCCGCCACCGCTGAGCGGGCCCGCCTCAACGGTGCCGTCGTGGATCGCGATGCGCTCGCGGATGCCTCGGATGCCGTGCCCGCCCGGCGGCACGGTCGTCGCGACGGCGGGGACGGCGCTCGCTCCGGCGCTCGCTCCGGCCGGGCCGGCCGGAAGACCGCGGGACCCCCCGTCGTCCTCGACCCGGACGAGGACGTGGTCGCCTGCCACGGTCAGCTGGACCCGTGCCCGGACGT
Source organism: Mumia sp. Pv4-285 (assembly GCF_041320275.1). Lineage (NCBI taxonomy): Bacteria > Bacillati > Actinomycetota > Actinomycetes > Propionibacteriales > Nocardioidaceae > Mumia > Mumia qirimensis. Next base: position 4,013,002 of record NZ_CP162023.1, read on the forward strand.
CCGGACCCGCGTGCTTCAGCGTGTTGGTGAGCGCCTCCTGCACGACGCGGTACACCGTGAGACCCGACGCCGTGTCGACGCGTCTCGGATCCCCGTGGGCCTCGATGCGGACGTCGAGCCCGCTCTCGCGGACCTGCTCGATCAGCGTCGGGACGTCCGCAGCGGTCGGCATCGGCGCCCGCGACGTCGCACCGTCGCCGGAGTCGTCCTCGTCGCGGAGCAGCCCGAGAAGTCTCCGCATCTCCGCCAGCGACTGGCGAGAGGTCCGCGAGATCGTCTCCAGCGTCTCGGTCGCCACCTCGGGGCGGGTGCGCGACGCGTACAGGGCACCGTCGGCCTGCACGACGATCACGGACAGGCTGTGCGCGACGACGTCGTGCATCTCGCGCGCGATGCGGGCACGCTCGGCGGCAGCCGCGATCTGTGCCTGCTGGGCGGCGTCGCGCTCGAGCTGACGGGCCCGCTCCTCGAGCCCTGCGACGTAGTCGCGCCGGGTGCGCAGGTAGGCCCCGAACGCCCACGGAGCGAGCACGACCAGGCTCATCATCACGACGGTGGCGATCTCGTTGACGTCGGGCGAGACGCGGTACCAGTCGATCGTCGAGAGCACGGCCCCCAGGAGGCCGACACCGAGACCCGCCCGACGGGCCCACACCGGGCCGTACGCCGCGATCGCGTACAGCGAGAACAGCAGCGCCACGTCGCCGTAGAGCGGCACATCGGTGAGGACCAGCTGCCCCGCCAGCAGGACGGCGACCGCGGCGAACGAGGCGACCGGCGCCGTACGCCGCCAGGCCAACGGGACGAAGATGACGATCTGGTACGCGGCGTCGCTGCGCATGGAGCCGTCGAACAGCGCGAACGGGACCAGCGGGAGTGCCAGCGCACAGGCGAGAACCACGTCCATCGCGAACGGGTGCGCGCGCGTCCACGCCGTCAGGGTCCTCACCCCGCCAGGGTATGCGCCGATCCGGTGCCGCCCATCAGACCACGGTCGGATCTGCGACCCGTGGTGGACGGGTCAGCCGATCAGCCGGGCGAGCACGTCGGGGTCGATGTTGGCTCCCGAGGCGATCGCCACGGCGGTCCCGTCCCCCACGTCGACCCGGTCGTGGAGGAGCGCTGCCGCAGCCACCGCTCCGCTCGCCTCCACGACGAGCCGCGAGCCGCGGACGACCGTCCCGACAGCGGTCAGGATGTCGTCGTCGGACACCGTGACCACGTCGTCGACGAAGGCGGTGATGTGGTCCCAGTTGAGCAGGCCGACCGAGTCCGTCCGGAGTCCGTCGGCCACCGTCCGCTGCGTGTCGGCGACCGGCCACACCCGCCGCTCACCGGCCGCCCAGCCCTCGGCGAGGTCGCCGGCGAGCTCCGGCTCGACCGCCACGACGCGCACGTCGGGTCGCAGGGCCTTCACCGCTGCCGCGATGCCGCTGACGAGGCCGCCGCCGCTGACCGGGACCACGACCACGTCGAGGTCGGGTACCTGCTCGACGACCTCCAGCCCGACCGTCCCCTGGCCGGCGATCACCCGGGCGTCGTCGTACGGCGGGATCAGCTCGGCGCCGGTGTCGGAGGCGATCTGCTCGGCCCGCTGGAGACGCTCCGCGGCCGGGACCCGGACGATCTCGGCGCCCCACCGCGCGGTCGCCGCGACCTTGATGTCCGGCGCGGAGTCGGGGATGACGATGATGGCCTGGACGCCGGCGGCCCTGGCCGCGTAGGCGACGGCCTGTGCATGGTTGCCGGACGAGTGGGTCACCACACCGGCACGCCGCTGCTCGTCGTCGAGGAGCGCGATCGCGTTGGTCGCGCCCCTGAGCTTGAACGCGCCCGTCGGCTGGAGCCCCTCGGCCTTCAGCAGGAACGGCACCGACCCGTCGGCGGCCACGAGCGGCACCACGGGGGTGCGCAGGCAGCTCGACGCGATGCGCTCGGCGGCGGCGCGGACGTCGTCGAGGGAGACGAGGGCACGGGAGTCGCTCATGCACCCACCCTAGGTCCGCTGACGGGCCCCGCCGCTTCGTGCGCGCAGGTAGGGTGAAGTCATGGGGAAGGCGATACCGATCATCATCGTCATCGCGCTCGCGGTGTACGCCCTCTTCGACGTCATCGCCACGCCGCGCGACCGCGTCCGCTACCTGCCGAAGCCGCTGTGGGTCTTGGTGGTCCTGATCCCGGCGCTCGGCGTCGCGGCCTGGCTCGTGTTCGGCAAGGTCCGCACCAAGCCGGCCGGTCCCCCGCGCCCGCAGCGCCCGTTCGCCCGGGGTCCCGACGACGACCCTGACTTCCTGCGCGGCCTCTGAGCCGGACGCGGCCTACTTCGCGTACGAGTGCAGGCCGGGGAAGAACAGGTTGACGCCGACGAAGTTGAACAGGAACGTGGCGAAAGCGACCAGGGACAGGATGGCCGCAGCCTTCCCCTTCCAGCCGGCGGTCGCGCGGGCGTGGAGGTATCCGGCGTAGGCGACCCAGGTGATGAACGCCCAGACCTCCTTCGGGTCCCAGCCCCACGGGCGACCCCACGCGTGCTCGGCCCAGATCGGGCCGGAGATCAGCGCCGCGAACGTCCAGACCGGGAACGAGAATGCCGTCACACGGTATGCGAGCTGGTCCATCGACGCCGCGCTCGGCAGCCGCCCCAGGTAGCCCTTCGCGCCGCCACGGGCGTCGGCGCGGGTCCGGACCAGGTAGAGAACCGAGGCGCCGGCCCCGACGAGGAAGCCGGCTCCGGCGACCATCGCGGAGATGACGTGGATGACCAGCCAGTACGAGTCGAGGGCCGGCACGAGCGGACCGGCCGGGACGTACACGGTCATCGACAGCCCGAGCACCACGACGGAGAACCCGAGCACGATCGGCGCGAGCCACTGGACCCTCAGCAGTGCGACCATCACGAGGTAGCCACCGAGCACGACGCAGATCCCGGTGATCGAGAACTCGTACATGTTGCCCCACGGGACCCGCTCGGCGGCGAGGCCGCGAGTCACCACGGCCGCGAGCAGGACGAGGAACCCGAGCACGGTCAGCGAGAACGCGATCCGACCGAAGAGGTCGGAGCGCTCCTCGGCGGCCTCACCCTCGGCTGCCGAGGGCGAGATCGCCGGGGTGGCGCCACTCGAGCCCCCACCCACCAGCGCGGGCTCCGCCGCGGCCACGGCACGCTCGACGCGGACCGCCTTCGACCCGAAGGCCCACTGCGCCACCGAGGCCAGCCAGGCCAGCGCCAGGACGGCCGTCGCCGCTGCGACGGCATCGTTGGAGAAGTTCGCCCAGTCCTCGAGTGTCATGCCTGGTCCTTAGTCGGCGCAGTCTTAGTCGGCGCGGTCTCAGTCGGTGTCTCCGACGCCGTGTCGTAGTCGGTTTCAGTATGCCCCGTGCGTTCCGCGAGCCGTGCAGCCAGGTCGTCGACGCTCTGCGCGACGTCGCTGCGTGGCACTCGGTCGAGCGCCGCGATCTCCACCACGGTCACCCCGTCCTCACGCCGCCGCGCGCGGACCCACGTACGACGTGGGCGGATCGTCAGCGACAGGACCAGCCCGATCACACCGATGGAGACGCCCCACAGAGGGATCATCACGCCCGGCTGCGCGCTGAACTGGAACCGCGCGAACTGCCGCAGCTCCACGAACTCGATCGACCCCTTGCCGTCGGGCAGCGACACCGTCTGACCGGGTGTCAGCATGATCCGCAGGGGCTTGCCGTCGTCGCCCGTCAGCTGCGTCAGCTCGTCCTTGTCCAGGACGTAGACCGACTGCGACTCACCGTTGTCGAGCCCCAGGTCGCCGTAGTAGGCGAAGAGCCCGAGCAGCGGGTTCGCGGCGCCAGGATGGGCCGAAACCGGGATCTCGTCGTCACCGAACGAGACCGCCGTCGGGAGGAAGAAGCCCTGGAACCCGAGCTGCTCCGGCCTCGCCTCGGGCACCTTGACGACACCGTTCGACGTGTACGTCGCGTCCGCCGGCAGGAACGGCACAGCATCCTCGAAAACCACACGTCCTCGCCCGTCGCGGACGCGGATCACCGGGGCGTACCCCGAGCCGACGAGGTACGCGGAGGCGCCGTCGACGCGCAGCGGGTGGTTGACCTTCACCTCGAAGGGTCGCGGGTCCTCGCCCGGCGCGTCGGTCACGGCGCCGGTCGCGACGAAGCTGCGGGGCGCGCCGCGTTGCGGGCCGTCGAGCTCGAACGTCGCGTCGAGGTCGTCGAGGGTCAGCGAGAACGGCGGCAGGTCGTCGGTGTCGAACAGCCCGCCCGACGTGAACTCGTCGAACTGGGTGAGCGTGTTGGAGAAGCCCTTGCCCTCGGCCACGATCGCGCTGCCGCGGTAGCCGAGCAGGCTCATCGAGGCGACGCCGACGAGCACCACCGTGAGGCTCACGTGGAACACGAGGTTGCCGAACTCGCGCAGGTAGCCCTTCTCGGCGCGGACCTCTCCGGCCACCACCGCGCCGGCGTCGTCGGTCTCGGTGACGGTGTCCTTGCGGGCCCAGCCGATCGTGCCGCCGGCGGCGGTGAGCACGGACCCGACGTCGTCGGTGGTCTCGTACGTCGCCGAGGCCGGCAGCCGGGAGAAGTTGCGCGGCGCCTTCGGCGGACGGGCCCGCAGCGCCCGCGCGTAGACGCCGACCCGCGGGATGATGCAGCCGATCAGCGAGATCATCAGGAGGATGTAGATCGCGCTGAACCACACCGACGTGTAGACGTGGAACGCGCCGAGCCTGTCGAGGACGGGCGCGAGGTCGGGGTGGCGCTCGAAGTACGCCTGGACCGCCCGCTGGTCGACCGAGCGCTGCGGCACGATCGAGCCCGGGACTGCGGCGAGCGCGAGCAGCAGCAGCAGGAACAGCGCCGTGCGCATGGACGTCAGCTGACGCCACGCCCAGCGCACGGTCTCCACCAGCGAGAGCGCCGGCGCCGCGCCGCCACGGCCCTTCTTGGTCGGGGCCCGTCGATCGTCGGCCATCACACCACCGTCTCGAACGTGCCGGCCCACGAGGTGAGCCGGATCATCAGCTCGCTCCACAGACCCGTCACCAGGAGCACGCCGACGACGACGAGCAGGCCGCCGCCGACCAGCGAGATCGCGCGCTGGTGCCGACGCACCCACATCGTGGCCCGGGCGAAACGGCTGAACGCCAGCGCCGCGAGCAGGAACGGGATGCCGAGGCCGAGGCAGTAGATGAAGGTGAGGAATGCGCCTCGCCCCGCCGTGCCCTCGCCGTACGCGAGGGTCAGGACGGCACCGAGCGCGGGGCCGATGCAGGGGGTCCACCCGATCGCGAAGAGCACGCCGAGCAGCGGCGCGACCGCGAGCCCGACCGACGGGACGGCGTGGATGCGCACGTCGCGCTGCATCCACGGCACGAAGCCCATGAACGCGAGACCGAGCAGGATCACGACGATGCCCATGACGATCGTGATCGGACGCTCGTACTCGCGCAGCTCCAGGCCGATCGACCCGAACAACACGCCGTACGAGACGAACACGGCACTGAAGCCGAGCACGAACAGCAGGGCCCCTGCCAGCAGGCGACCCCGCTGACGCGCCGTCTTCTGGTCGTCGGCGACCTCGGCCGCGGTCATCCCCGAGACGTACGACAGGTAGCCGGGCAGCAGCGGCACGACGCACGGAGAGAAGAAGGAGACGAGCCCCGCGAGGAGTGCGACCGCGGCGGCGACCAGCAAGGATCCCGAGAGGACGGTCTCCTGGACCCACTCATTCATCGCCGGCTCCACCGCCGCTCGCGTCCTCGATCAGACCCCGCAGGGTCGGCTCGGAGATCGACCCGAGCATGCGCGCGGCGACCGTGCCGTCGGGGGCGATGACCCACGTCGTCGGCACGGCCATCGACGGGAGGCTGTCGCGGAAGCCGAGCACGGCCTGCCCCGTACGATCGTAGATCGACGGGTAGGTGATGCCGAAGTTCTCGTCGTACGCGAGCGCCGCCGCGCGCGAGTCTCGGATGTTGATGCCGAGGAACTGCACGTCGTCGCCGGACTCGGCGTCGACCGCGGCGAACGCCGGGGCCTCGACGCGGCAGTCGGCGCACCACGACCCCCACACGTTGACCACGACGGTCTTGCCCGCGAAGTCCGAGAGCGCGACCTGGTCGCCGTCGAGCGTCTCTCCGGACAGCTCGGGCGCCGGCTCACGCTCGGACACCTCCGGGACCGTGATGCTCCCGTCCCCGGCCACGTAGCCCCCTGTCGTCTCGTCCGCCTGCGTCGACGACGAGCAGCCGGCGAGCAGCACCACCGCGGCAGCGGAGGCGAGCAGACGCACGCCGAGACGACGGGAGGCGCGGGGGATCATGCGCCGCCGACGAACTTCTTGCGGAGCTTCGCGGGGATCAGGTCGCCGGCCGGCTCGTTGTAGGCGACGGCGACCGGCACGTCGCCGTCGTACGTCACCGAGGTCACGCTCGCCAGCGAGCACTGGCGCCGGCGGGGGTCGTGGAGGTAGCGGCGCCGCTCGACGGTGAGCCGCGCGACCCACACCGGGAGCTGGTGCGACACGATCACGGCCTCGCGCCCCCGTGCGGCGTCGCGGGCGTCGGCCATCGCCGCGAACATGCGGGCTGCGATCTCCTTGTAGGGCTCGCCCCACGACGGCTTCGACGGGTTGCGCAGCCTCCACCAGACCCCTGGGTGCCGCAACGAGCCGTCGCCGACGCCGAACGTCTTGCCCTCGAACTGGTTGCCGGCCTCGATCACGCGGGGATCGGTCATCACGCTGAGCCCGAGCGTCTTGGCGATCGGCTCCATCGTCTCCTGGGCCCGCTCGAGCGGGGACGCGACGAGGTGCGCGACGTCCGCCTCGGCGAAGAACTCGGCTCCACGCTCGGCCATCTGGCGACCCAGGTCCGAGAGGTGGTAGTCGGGAAGCCGCCCGTAGAGCACGCCTGCGGGGTTGTGCACCTCGCCGTGCCGCATCAGGTGGACGATGGTGCGGTCGCTGTGGGTCATGTCCTCATTGTCTCCGGTCGCGCTGATCAGGGCCGCACGGCCTGCGCGGCAGCCCGCGCAGCCGGAGCGAGGGCCTGCTCGATCGTCTCGAGAGCGTCGCCGTCGAGGGCGTCGGAGACGAACCAGGCCTCGAACGCGCTCGGCGGGAGGTAGACACCGTGGTCGAGCATCGCGTGGAAGAACGCCTTGTAGGCGGCGGGACTCTGATCCTGGGCGTCGGAGAAGCTCACGACGGGCTCGGTGCGGCCGAGGAAGACGCTGAAGAGGTTGCCGGCACTCTGCACGACGTGGGGTACGCCGGCGGCGTCCAGCGCCTTCGCAGCGAGGCTCTGGATCGTGGCCGCCAACGAGTCGAGGTGGGCGTACACGTCGTCCGTCGCGAGCCGCAGCGTGGTGAGGCCGGCGGTCGTGGCGACGGGGTTGCCCGAGAGCGTCCCAGCCTGGTAGACCGGCCCCTCCGGCGCGAGCTGGCGCATGATCTCCTCGCGCCCGCCGAAGGCCGCGGCAGGGAACCCGCCGCCCATGACCTTGCCGAACGTCATGAGGTCTGGAGCCCAGCCCTCCTGCGCACCGTCGAGGCCCCAGTGGCCGCTGCGGCTGACGCGGAAGCCGGTCATCACCTCGTCGGAGACGAACAGCGCACCGTGCTCGCGGCAGGTCTGCGCCAGGAAGGCGTTGAAGCCCGGGAGCGGCGGGACCGCGCCCATGTTGCCCGGCGCCGCCTCGGTGATCACGCAGGCGATCTGCGACCCGTGCTCGGCGAACGCGGCAGCCACGGCCTCGCGGTCGTTGTACGGGAGAACGAGGGTCTGCGACGTCGAGGCGGACGGGATGCCGGGAGTGCCGGGGAGCCCGAACGTGACGACGCCGGAGCCCGCCTCGACCAGGAGGGCGTCCACGTGCCCGTGGTAGCACCCGGCGAACTTCACCACGAGGTCGCGGCCCGTCCAGCCGCGGGCGAGACGGATGGCGGACATCGTCGCCTCGGTGCCCGACGACACCATGCGGACCAGGTCGACGGGGGTACGAGAGACGATCTCCTCCGCGAGCGCGACCTCGGGCTCGCTCGGCGTACCGAAGGAGGTGCCGCGGGTCGCGGCCTCACGGACGGCCTCGATGACCTCGGGGTGGGCGTGGCCGAGCAGCATCGGGCCCCACGACGCCACGAGGTCGACGTACTGGTTGCCGTCGACGTCGGTCAGGGTCGACCCGGACCCCTCACGCATGAACCGCGGCGTGCCGCCGACGGCGCGGAAGGCACGTACGGGCGAGTTCACGCCACCGGGCGACACCGCACGAGCACGCTCGAACAGCTGCTGGGAGATCTCGGATCCTGACACCCGACCATTCTCCCCGACCGCCCAAGTCGGGGAGAATGGGGATGAACGTATGAAGTCGAGGCGAACGTCTGGCGCAAAGGCCCCCGAGAACCCCGGTCCGGCCTACGGTGGAGTTCCAATGTCTGAGAGTGGTGGCTAGAACGCGCCACCTCGCTTAGGGTTGACGGAGCACCCGCGGTGTCACAACCTGTCGCGGCAGACCTTTATGAGTTCGGGCTCACAGGAGTTGATCGACGAGATGGCGATTCACGGTCGCAAGGTGGGTTCCTCCACCAAGCGCACGAGCTGGTGGCAGACCGCCGCCGCCCTCGTCCCGTGCGCCATGATCGCCGGGGCCTGGGGTGCGGCCGTCGCGATGCCCGGTCAGGTGAGCCCCGTCGACAGCGCCGCCTACAGCGCGTACGCCGAGGAGTCGCCCGAGGTCCCCGTCACCGGACCGCAGCTGGAGGTCTCTCCCCTGCAGGACCCGGTCGAGCAGCAGTCCAAGAGCAACCTGCTGACCCCCGCCGCGCTCCCGAACGCGCCCTCCGACATCCCCACGCCCGCTCTCCTCGCCTACCAGCGCGCGGCCAGCGTCATGGCGGCCACCAAGCCCGAGTGCAAGCTGACGTGGCCGCTCCTCGCCGCGATCGGCCGGGTGGAGTCCAACCACGGCCAGTTCGGCGGCGCCACCGTCACGAGCACGGGTGCCACCACCCGCGCCATCATCGGCATCCCGCTCGACGGCACCAACAACACCGCCACCATCGCCGACACCGACAAGGGCGCGTGGGACGGCGACACGAAGTGGGACCGCGCGGTCGGTCCGATGCAGTTCATCCCGTCCACCTGGGCATCGGTCGGTGTCGACGCGGACGGTGACGGCAAGTCCGACCCCAACAACATCAACGACGCGGCGCTGGGCGCAGCCGTCTACCTCTGCGTCGGTGGGCACGACCTCAGCACGGACGTCGGCGCGCGGGCTGCCCTGCTCTCCTACAACCGATCCACCGCCTACGCCGACCAGGTGCTGACGATCGCCAGGTCGTACGCGACGTCGAACCCGCTCGCTGTGCTTCCGGGCTTCCCGTACCCGACGACCCCGGGCGCCCCGCTCGGCCCGATCGGGACGCAGCCGCCGCTCGGCTCGGTGCCCGGCGGCCCCGGAGCCGGCGGTTCGCAGCCGACCCCGCTGGCCGTCATCGGCATCGAGAAGCCCCCGACGCCCGCGCCGGTGGACGAGGGCGGCCTGGTGACGAAGCCGACACCGAAGCCCACCAAGCCGACTCCGACGAAGCCGACCAAGCCGACTCCGACGAAGCCCACGACGCCGACACCCACGCCGACGGATCCCACGACTACCCCGACTCCGACGCCGACGGATCCCACGACTACCCCGACTCCGACCGAGCCGAGCCCGACGCCGGACCCGACTCCGACGGAGCCCACCGGAGAGCCGACGCCTTCGGATCCGACGGACACGACCGAGCCCACGCCGCCGAGCCCGTCACCGACGGGTCCGACGATCTCCTGAGCTGATCAGCGCGCGAGGCGCGCGGCGTACTCGCTCGCCCAGTAGGTGAGGACGATGTCGGCGCCCGCGCGGCGGATCGACAGCAGGGTCTCCGCGATCGCCGCGTCCCTGTCGATCCAACCCTTGGCGGCGGCAGCCTCGACCATCGAGTACTCGCCGGAGATGTTGTACGCGGCGACCGGCACGTCGACGGCCGCGCGCACGGAGGCGACGACGTCGAGGAAGCCCATCGCGGGCTTGACCATCACGACGTCGGCGCCCTCGGCCACGTCCAGCGCGACCTCGCGCAGCGCCTCGCGGCCGTTGGCGGGGTCCTGCTGGTACGTGCGGCGGTCGCCCTGCAGCGACGACGAGACAGCCTCGCGGAAGGGGCCGTAGAACGCGGAGGCGTACTTCGCCGCGTAGGCGAGCACGCTCGTGTCCGTGAACCCGGCGCCGTCCAGAGCGCGCCGGATCACGCCGACCTGCCCGTCCATCATGCCGCTCGGGCCGACCATGTGGGCCCCGGCCTGGGCCTGGGCGAGCGCCATCGCGGCGTACACCTCGAGTGTCGCGTCGTTGTCGACGCGGCCCTGCTGGTCCAGGACGCCGCAGTGCCCATGGTCGGTGAACTCGTCGAGACAGAGGTCGGACATCACGACCAGCGCGTCACCCACCTCGGCACGGGCGTCGCGGATCGCGACGTTGAGGATGCCGTCCTCGGCGAGGGCCCCGGAGCCGGTGGCGTCCTTGCGCTCGGGGACACCGAACAGCATCACCCCGCCGAGCCCGAGCTCGGCAGCCTCCGCGACGGCCTTGCGGGCCGAGTCGCGGGTGTGCTGCACGACTCCGGGCATGCTGGCGATCGGGCGCGGCTCGGTCAGGCCCTCGGCGACGAACATCGGCAGCACCAGGCTGCGCACCTCGACCGACGTCTCGGACACCAGCCGACGCATCGCCGGCGTGGTGCGGAGCCGACGCGGCCTGACCTCTCCGAACCCCATCGTCAGCTCCTCCGGCGCGAGCCCTTGGTCCGCTGCGACGGCTTCGTCACCGGGTCGCCGGCGTCGATCATCGTCTGGCGGCGCTGGGCACCGAAGTCTGCCAGCGCGTCGGCGAGGGTGTCGGCCGACGGCGACGGGGCGACCACGTCGACGCGGAGGCCGTGCTCCTCGGCCGTCTGCGCCGTGGCGGGGCCGATGCAGGCGATCACGGTGGACGCGTGCGGCTTGCCGGCGATGCCGACGAGGTTGCGCACCGTCGAGCTCGACGTGAACACGACCGCGTCGAACTTGCCCGACTTGATCGCCTCACGCGTCGGCGCCGGCGGCGGCGCGGCGCGCACGGTGCGGTAGGCGGTGACGTCGTCGACCTCCCACCCGAGCTCGATCAGACCGGCCACGAGCTGCTCCGTGGCGATGTCGGCCCGCGGCAGGAACACGCGGTTGATCGGGTCGAGGAGCTCGTCGTACGGCGGCCACTCCTCGAGCAGCCCCCGCGAGGACTGCTCCCCGTCCGGGACGAGGTCGGGGCGGATGCCCCACGCGCTGATCGCCTCGGCGGTCTTCTCGCCGACCGCCGCGACCTTGAGCCCGGAGAACGCGCGGGCGTCCAGGCCGTACTCGTCGAACTTCTCGCGGACGGCCTTGACGGCGTTGACGCTGGTGAACGCGACCCACTCGTAGCGGCCCTCGACGAGACCACGGACGGCCTTGTCCATCTGCTGCGGGTTGCGCGGGGGCTCCACGGAGATCGTCGGGACCTCCTCCGAGACCGCGCCGTAGCCGCGGAGGCGGTTGGCGAGCGTCGCTGCCTGCTCCTTGGTGCGCGGGACGAGCACGCGCCACCCGAAGAGCGGCTTCGTCTCGAACCACGACAGCGTGTCGCGCAGGTCCACGACGTCACCGATGACCGTGACAGCGGGCGGGGCCATCTTGGCGGCCTTCGCGTCCGCCGCGATCGCGTCGAGCGTGGACACGAGGGTCGACTGCTCGGTCGTCGTGCCGACGCGGGTCATGGCGACCGGCGTCTTCGGGTCGCGGCCCGCCTCGATGAGGCCGTTCGCGACGTCCTTGATCGTGTTGACCGCGCTGAGCAGGACGAGCGTCTGGTCGCCGGCGTACGGCGCCCAGTCGACCTTCGTCTCGCCCATCCGGATCACGGCGACCTCGCGGTGGGTGCGCGTGGTCAGCGGGACACCGGCGTAGGTGGGGACCGCCGACGCCGAGGACACGCCGGGAACGATCTCGAACGAGATGTTGGCCTTGTCGCACGCCTGGGCCTCCTCGGGCCCCGACGCGAAGGTGAAGGGGTCGCCGACCAGCAGGCGGACGACGTTCTTGCCGCGCTTGGCGTGCTTGACGACGAGCCGGCCACGGGCGGCGGGGGTCAGGACGCCCCCGTCCTCACCGTGGCCGCCCTCGACGACCTCGACGCCCTCGCGTACGAGGTGCGCCTGGTCCGCGGACTCGATGATGACGACGTCAGCGGCGTCGAGGAGCTCCTTGGCGCGCACGGTGAGCAGGCTGGCGTCACCAGGGCCGGCGCCGACGAAGCTGACGTGCCCGATCGGCCGCGTGGCAGCGATCGGGGTCGCGCCGTCGGCAGCCGCGGCAGGCGCGGCCTGCTCCGGCTCGGTCACCTTGCGGTTGCGGGTGGCGGTGGTGGTGCTCACGGTTCTCATTCCTCGTCTGCCTCTGGCATGTTGGGCTCACGGGGGTCGGTGGTCATGGGGCTGTGGCTCGCATCAGCGAGTCCGCACCCTCGGCGATCATCTCGGCAGCGAGACGTTCGCCGATCCCGATCGGGTCCTGGACGGACCCGGTCGCGGACAGTCGGATGGACGGTGCGCCGGAGGGATCTCCGACAAAGGCCCGCAACCACAGCTGAAGGGATCCGTCGTCGTCGACGACCTCGGCCCACGCCCCCACGGGGGCCGAGCAACCCGCCTCGAGCGAGGCGAGAAGGCTGCGTTCTGCGGTGACGGCGGCGCGGGTGGCGTCGTCGTCGAGGCGGGCGAGCAGCCCGGCGACCTCGCGGTCGTCGGAACGGCACTCGCACGCCAAGGCGCCCTGCCCGGGGGCCGGGAGCACCTGGAGCGGGTCGAGGAGCTCGGTCGCCTCTTCGATCCTGCCAAGCCGACGCAAACCGGCTGCGGCGAGCACGACGGCGTCGAGCTCGCCATCACGGACCTTGGCGATCCGCGTGTCTACGTTGCCGCGCAGTCCGACGACCTCGATCCCGAGGCCGAGCGCGTTGAGCTGGGCGGCACGGCGCGGGGAGCCCGTGCCGACGCGAGAGCCGACCGGGAGCTCCCCGAGGGTCAGGCCGTCGCGAGCGATGACCGCGTCTCGCGGGTCGACGCGCGGGGGCATGGCTGCGAGGAGGATGCCGTCGGCAGGAGCGGTCGGCAGGTCCTTCAGCGAGTGCACCGCGACGTCGACCTCGCCGGCGAGGAGGGCGTCTCGGAGCGCCGACACGAAGACGCCCGTGCCCCCGATCTCGGCGAGCGGACGCGTGCTGCGGTCGCCCTCGGTCGACACGGTGACGAGCTCGGTCTCGACGCCCGTCAGCTCCGTCAGCAGGGCGGCGACCTGGGAGGACTGGGTGGTGGCGAGCGCGCTCGCCCGGGTCCCGACACGGAGCGTCATGCGGGGTCACCCCCGGACGTGGAGCGGGCGCGTTCGACCGCGCTCACGGCGTCGACCGTGGCGGGGTCGAGGGCGAACAGGTCGGCGAGCGCGTTCGCGTACGTCAGCGCGTCGGGCCGCCCTGCCATCTCCTTGATGCGGACGGTGGGCTGGTGGAGCAGCTTGTCGGCGACGCGGCGCACGGTCTGGCGCAGCTCGGCGACGACCTGCGGGTCGACGTCGCGCAAGCGCCCCTCGAGGCGCTCGAGCTCGGCGTCGACGACCGACGTGGCCATCGAGCGCAGCGCGACGACGGTCGGTGTCACCTTCGCGGCGTGCCGCGCCGAGAGGAATGACGAGACCTCGTCGGCGACGATCCCGCGTACGGCCTCGACGTCCGCGGCGCCGTGCTCGTCGGTGAGCATCGCCTGGAGCTCTGCGAGCCCGAGGACCATCACGCCCGGCAGGTCCGCGACCTCCTCCTCGATGTCGCGAGGAAGGGCCAGGTCCACGAGGACGTACGGCGTGGTCCGGCTCGCGATCGCCGAGCGCACCTGGTCGGTCCTGATGACGGTGCCGGTGGCGCCCGTGCAGGAGATCACCAGGTCGGCGTCGGCCAGCGCGGCGGACAGGTCCGCCCAGCGGACAGCGGTGCCGCCGACGGACTCGGCGAGCCGCTCGGCCGTCGTATCGGTGCGGTTGGCGACGGCCACGCTCGCGACACCGCGGCGCGCCGCCGTCGTGGCTGCCAGCGCCGCCATGGCACCGGCGCCGACGACGAGCACCCGCATGTCCTCCAGCCGGTGACCGGAACGCGCCACCGCCTCGAGGGAGGCCGCCACCAACGAGGGCCCGGCCTTGTCGATGTCGGTCTCGGCGTGGCCGCGCTTGGCGATGCGGAGGGCCTGCTGGAACAGCAGGTTGAGGGCTGGACCGACGGTGGCGTCGTCCTGGCCGCGTTGCAGCGCCGTACGGACCTGGCCGAGGATCTGGCTCTCGCCGACGACCATCGAGTCGAGACCGGAGGCGACCGAGAACAGGTGGGCGACCGCTGCGTCGTCGTAGTGGACGTAGATGTGACGGAGCAGGTCGGTGCGGGTGAGGCCGGAGTGCTCGACCAGGAGCTCCGAGATGTCCTCCACCGAGCCGTGGAAACGGTCCGCCTCCACATAGATCTCGACGCGGTTGCAGGTCGACACGACCAGCGACTCGCTGACGTGGTCGGCGTCGAGCGCGTGGTGCGCGACCTTGGCGACCGCGTCGCCGTCCAGCGCGACGCGCTCGAGGACGGAGACCGGGGCACTTCGGTGGGAGACACCGACGACGAGGACGCTCACGACTCGACCACCTCCTCGCTCTGGACGAGGGGCGGTCGCTTGCGCTGCTCGTGGTAGGCCAGGATCTGCAGCTCGATCGAGAGGTCGACCTTCCGGACGTCGACGCCCGCGGGGACGGTCAGGACGGCGGGCGCGAAGTTGAGGATGCTCGTGACACCGGAGGCCACGAGCCGGTCGGCGACCCCCTGGGCTGCGTCACCAGGGGTCGCGATGACGCCGATCGAGCAGCCTCGCTCGCGGACCACCTGGTCGAGGTCGTCGATGTGTGCGATGGCGAGGTCGCCGTGCATCTCGCCGACGCGGGAGGCGTCGCCGTCGACGAGAGCGACGATCCGGAACCCGCGCGAGCGGAAACCCCCGTAGTTGGAGAGGGCCTGGCCCAGGTTGCCGATGCCGATGATGACGACGGCCCAGTCCTGGTTGACGCCGATCTCGCGGGCGATCTGGTAGCGGAGGTACTCCACGTCGTAGCCCACACCACGGGTGCCATAGGATCCGAGGTACGAGAGATCCTTGCGGAGCTTCGCGGAGTTCACACCCGCTGCGGTGGCGAGCTGCTCGGAGGAGACCGTACGCAGGCCCGACTCGCCGAGCGCCGTCAGCGCCCGGAGGTACACCGGGAGTCGCGCCACCGTCGCCTCGGGGATCCCCGACGACACGGGGCGGCCGTTGGCCTGCGCTCGCAGCTGGTTCACATTGCTCCTGGCACCGCGGTGCGGATCCGGAAGTTACTGGGGGGTTAACGCCGGTCGACCCGGCGCATCCACTGTAAGAGCTTGTGAACGTGAGAACAAAATCGAGCAGTGCCCTCCGCGAGTGACTCGGGTCACCCCAGGGCGCGACGCAACCGCGTCGGGTCGACCCTCCAGAAGTCGTGCTGACGGCCGTCGACGAACGTGACGGGGATCTGCTCCCCGTACGTCCGCATCAGCTCCGCATCGCCGCTGATGTCCACCTCCCGCCACGCCTGGCCGAGCTCGTCGCACACCTGCGCGACCAGCGCGACCGCGTCCTCGCAGAGGTGACACCCAGGCTTGCTGTAGACGACGACGCGCGCCGCCTCGTCGGGTCCGGTGGTCATTGCAGTCCCAGCACTCCTCGCCGTGCCTCCGCCGCGCGGAGGCGGCTCTTGGAGATCTCGCCCGTCGTGGTGTGCGGGAGCGAGTCGGCCACGACGATCTCACGCGGCACCTTGAACCGGGCGAGCCGCCCGCGAGCGAACTCGCGGAGCCCCTCGGCGAACGCCTCCGGATCGTCGACGCCCCGGGAAGGGACGACGTACGCCCTCACGGCCTCGCCGGTCTCGCGGTCCTCGACGCCGACGACCGCGACCTCCGCGATCCCCGGCGCATCGGCGAGCACCTCCTCGACCTCGCGAGGAAACACGTTGAAGCCGGACACGATGACGAGCTCACGGAGCCGGTCGACCAGCGTGAGGTCGCCGTCGGCGTCCAAGATGCCGATGTCGCCCGTCGCGAACCAACCGTCCTCGTCCGGACCGCCCGCGCCGTCCGGCCAGAACCCGCTGAGCAGGTTGGGGCCGCGCAGCCAGATCTCTCCCGGGTCTCCGAGCTCGGAGTCGGCGCCGTCCTTGTCGACCAGCCGGAGCTCGAGTCCGGCCACGGGAGCGCCGACGGATCCTGGCTTGGTGGGCCGGCCGAGCGTCGTGG